>JALHQU010000037.1 GCA_022841795.1 Fimbriiglobus sp. | reverse complement strand
GCCCGGCGGTTCCAGTCGTTCGCCCGGTCCAGCCATTTGCTCTTGTCGTTGCCGGCGAGCACCGCCCGCGTCCCGCCCGCCCGGCTCAGGTCGAGCAGCAGCGCCGCCACCCGCTCCCGCAGCTCGGTCACCCGCTGCGGGGCGAGCTTGGCCGCCGGCCCGCTCTCCCACCACCGCTCGGCGTCGAGCACCTGGTACGCGGCCATCGCCTTCTCGGCCGAGCGGACGGCCGCGTCCAGCCCGGCGGCGTCCGTCGCCCCGCCCGCCAGCGCCGCCCGCGCCCGCTTCGCGTCCAGGTCGAACTGGTCGGCCTGGCCGACCGCCCCGGCCACCGCCAGCCGCTCCTTCTGCCGCTCGGACTGGACGCCGAACGCGCCGAACCCGGCTCCGCTTGCTGCCAGCACCACCCCGAACGCGATCAGCCAGCGGTTGCGGACGGTCCACTTCGCCACCAGCTCGCGGCGGGACGGGTTCGGGGCGTGCCGCAGCGGGCGGCGGGCGAGTTGCCGGTCCAGGTCGTCGATCAGGTCGGCCGCCGTCTGGTACCGCTCGTCCGGGTCCGCAGCCAGGCACTTGGCGATGATCGCGCCGACGGCTGCCGGCACCCGCGGGTTGACCGCTCGCGGCGGCGGCGGCGGGGTGAACCGCCCGGCCCGGTCCCGCTCGATGGCCGCGTCCGACGGGTCGTAGTCGGCGGCGAACGGCAGCCGGCCGGTGGTCATCTCGTACAGCATCACCCCGAGCGAGTACAGGTCCGTCCGCTCGTCGTGCTGCACGGCGGTGTGCAGCAGCGAGCCGAGCTGCTCGGGCGACGAGTAAGGGCGGGTGCCGCCGATCACCAGCCCGCGGGCGTCCGGGCTGGAGCGGTCGTAGGCGATGCCGAAGTCGATCAGTTGCGGGGTGCCGTCGTCGGCGATGAGCACGTTCGCCGGCTTCAGGTCGCTGTGCACGATCCGCTCGCCGTGGGCGAACCGCAGCCCCTCGGCCACCTGCCGGGCGATGGTCAGGATGGCGTCGATGTAGCTCAGCCCCCGCAGGCGGGCGAACAGCCGGCCGGCGTCCGCGTCCACCGGCGGGCGGACCGGGTCGGGGTCGGCCGCCTGGTGGGCGGCGGGGATGGCCCGCTCCCGCGACTTCCGGCAGTCGTCGATGACGGTGGTGAGGGCGCGGCCGTTCAGCGTCGGCAGGTCGGCGTCCCGCAACCGCGACACCAGGTGGCCGAGGGTGAGCGGCCCGCGGTACGGCATGCACACCGCTTGCAGCTTGCCGTGCTGGTGGAACGAGTGGACCGGCACCACGTTCGGGTGCTGCAGCTTGGCCAGCTTCTGGCACTCGGCGGACAGGAACTCGCCCACCTTCAGCACCACCAGCCGGCTGGCCATGGTCGGCTGGGTGGCCAGGAACACCCGCCCCATGCCGCCGCGGCCGAGTTCGCTCAGCACCTCGAACCCGGCGAACCCGTCCCCCGGTCGCGGGTACTTGTCCGCCGCCACGATCGGCACCGCCCCCAGCGCGTGCGTGTCCGGCGTGTCGGTGTCCACTCGCCGGTGGCGATCCTCCGTGTCGCCGACGACGGCCGGCGGCGGGGTGGCCAGCCCGACCCCGGCGGACGGGCGGTTGACGGCGTGCGTCGGGCCGTTGGTGTGGTCGGGCGTGGAGGTCATCGCGGCGGGTCCGGTGGGGCGGGGCAGGGTCGGTCAAGCCGGGGTTACATCAACCAGGCGTAGTAGCTCAGGTCGTACCCCGCCCAGGTGAACGGCGGGTCGGTGGGCGGCGGGGCGATGCGGTTGGCGTCCGGGGTGGTGGTCGGGTCGGCCGGGGCGGCCAGCCCGATCGGGTCGGTCAGGGCGTCCATCCGCAGGGTCATCTGGAGCGGGGCGGCGGACGGGCTGGCGAACGGCGCCCGCACCCGGATCGTGTACTCGCCCGGGGTGAGCAGGACGGCCGACCCGTAGTTCATGCCGGGGTAGCCGAGGACGGTGTGCCGGGTGTTGCCGGCGGCGTCGAGTACGTCCAGGAACACCAGCGTCGGGCCGCCGCTGCCGACCGACTGGCTCTCGACGTGCAGGGTGAACACCTGGGCGGTGTTCACCACCAGCGTGCGGAAGGTGGTGTCCTGTTGCGGGGCCACCACCAGCGTGTCGGTGACGGCGTAGTTCACCGCCGGCTGGGCGAAGTACGCGGTCAGCTCGTACCCCTTCTCCGACAGGAACCCGTTCTGCCGCACGACGACGTAGTACTCGCCCCCGCCGGGCAGGTTGCGGATCTGGTACGACTTGCGGGAGCCGGTGTACGTCAGGTCTTCGACCGCCACCCGGTTGCCGACCGCGTCGTACACCTCGGCCAGGGCGGCCAGCCCGCCGCTGTTCTGCCCGGCCCGGTACGACGCCACATGGATGGTGAGGGTGGTGGTGCCGGCCGGGGCGGTCAGCTTGTACACGTCGGCGTCGGATGACGACTCGACCTGCCCGTAGGTGCGGTAGAACGCCTGGGCGGTGGTGCCCGGCAGGGCGGTGAGGGTGGTGGCGGTGGCGAGCGTGTCGTTCGCCCCGCCGTCGGCCGGGGTGGTCGGGGCGAACGCGGCCATCGAGTCGGCCGCGGCCGGGTCGAACACCACCCGCAGGTCGTACCCGCCGACGCGGTAGCCGGTGCCGGACGGGGCGGTCACCCGGACGTAGTAGGTGGTGTTCGACTTCAGGTTGCCGACCGGCAGGTCGATGTCCGCCCCGGCCGCGAGTTCCTTCGAGGCGGCGACCACCTTGCCCCGTGCGTCCAGCACCTCCACCTTCGCCGCCAGCAGGCTCACGCCGGCGGTGGTCAGTCGAACGGTCGCCCCGTTCGGCAGCGACCCCGGGGTGGTGAACGAGAACACGTCCACGTCGGACGAATCGGTCACATCCCCGCGGGCGTACAGGGTGGTGGTGCCGTTGAACTGCGGGAACCGGGTGGCCGACGACACCGACCCGTTGCCGGACGACCCCTCGAACCAGTCGGCCGTCCGCTTCCCGCCGTACAGCGCCTGTACGGCGAGCGTGTCCGCGTCGGTCAGCCCGGTCCCCGTGTCGTCGTAGCACTCGTCCATGACCGTGCCGGCGTCGGAACTGTGCCCGACGCCGAGGGCGTGGCCGATCTCATGGAGCATGACCGTGTACAGGTCGTACCGCCCGCTGTCGTCGTCCGGGTCGATGCCGAAGTGGTAGTTGGTGTTCAGAACGATGTCGCCGGCCCGGGTCTCTGACGTGTAACCCGGCGGGGTGGTGATGGCCAGCACGGCGTCGGCCAGCGGGCGGGCGGTGACGCGGATGTCGCCGAACCGGGTGTCCCCCTGGAGCCGGCCGGGCACGCCGACCGCCTGCCCGCCGTCGGCCACCAGCCCGAAGTTCAGGTTGGTGACGGCCGCCCACGCCTGGAACGCCCGCCGCATCTCGCCCTGCCACTGGGCGGGGGTCAGCCCGTCTGCGGTCAGGGCGGCGGACAGGTTGCTCTTCGCCCCGTCCACGGTGGTGCCGTCCGGGGTGAAGCTGACGGTCACGCTCTGGGACAGCCAGGGCAGGCCGAACATGGCCGGCACGCACCGGGCTTCCATCCGTTCGACGTGCAGCTTGGGCGAAGCGCGCATCGGAACCTCGGGTCAATGGTGGGCCACGCGGCGGGGCCGGTGGCGGGGGGTTACTTCGCCGACCCGAGGGCGGTCAGCACCTTCGTCAGCTCGTTCAGCCGGTCGAACTCGGCCCGCCCGCGGAGCGGGTCCAGGTCGGAGTCGGTCGGCAGGTGGTCGTACCCGAACCCGGCCCGCAGGGCGGCGGCCAGGTGGTGGAGGGCGGGGGCGGCGTACTTCGGGTCGGCCTTCGCCGCCAGCGCGTACACGCACGCCACCCGGTACCGCACCGGCGGGGTGTCGCTCAGCTCCGCCGCCTTGTCCGCGTCCGCCACCGCCGCCGCCGTCTTGCCGCTGCGGGCCAGGTACACCGCCCGCGACACGAACGCCAGCGGGTTGTGCGGGGTGACGGCGAGCAGGCGGGCCAGGGTGTCGGCCGCTTTGTCCGGGCGGTGCAGGATCTCCGCCTGCACATACGCCTGATTTTCCAGGGCGGCGGTGTTCAGCGGGTCGAGCGCCTCGGCCGCGCGGAAGTCGGCCAGCGCGTTCGCCGGGTCGGCCGCCCGCCGGGCCGCCCCGCGGGCGATGTAGTCGGTGGCCGTGGTCGGTACCCGCTTCAGCCCCTCGGCCCGGTCAGCGGCGGCCCCGGTCTTGTCCCCGAGGTGGTCGCGGACCACCGCCCGCAGCAGCCACGCGCGGGTGGGCGGGGCCGGGTGGTCGAGTATCGCGTCCAGGTCCGCCAGCGCGTCCTTCGGCCGCTTGAGCTGGTGCCGCAGTTGGGCGCGGAGCAGCCGGCCCTCGACGAACTCGGGGTCCAGCTCGACCGCCCGGTCGGCGTCCAGCACCGCCTGCGGCAGGCCGGTGGCCGGGTCCGCCTTCCTCAGCACGTTGGCCGCCACCGCCCGGAAGTAGTACCCGGCGGCGTACCGCGGCCGCAGGGCGATGCCGGCGCTGTACGCCAGGTACGCGTCGTCGGCGTTCCCGCCCTCGGCGTGCGCCCGGCCGAGCAGGAACCAGCCGCCGGCGTCGTCCGGGTGAGCACGGGTGTAGCTCTGGAGGTCGGGGACGGACTGGCGGAACTGGCCGTCGGCGTGCAGCCCGGCCGCCCACAGCACCGGCTCGCGAACCGACGCCGGGGCGTCGGCGGGCAGACCGCTGACGGCCGCGTCCCGGCCGTCCAGCCCGCCCGACCGGGCGAGCAGGACGACCAGTTCGCCGGCGCGGGCGGTCAGCCGCTCGCGGTCGGACGCCAGCAGCGTGTGGTACTCCGGCCGGTCGGTCCAGCGGTCGCCGAGCTGAGTAGTCAGGGTGTCGAGCGCGCGGAACCCGGCGGCCCGACCGCGGGCGATCAGCTCGGGGTGGCCGTTGTGCGCGGTCAGGTACTGCTCGGCGGCGCCCTGATGGGACTCGAACTCGGCCACCACCGCCCGCCCCCGCTCGGCGTGCCGGGCCAGGGCCGCCCGCTCGGCCGCCACTGCCGCCCACGCCCACCCGCCGACCACCACTGCCGCCACCGCCGCCGCCATCCCGGCCACCGGCAGCGGGCAGGTCAGCTTCGGGTGCCGCCGCTTCCACTTGCACAGCCGCTCGCGGAGCGACGGGTTCGGGGCGTGCCGGGTCGGCCGGTGCGCCTGGTGCAACTCCAGGTCTTCGATCAGGTCACGGGCGGACTGGTACCGGGCGGCCGGGTCGAACGCCAGGCACTTGTGGACGATCGCCTCGACCGTCGGGCTGATCGCCCGGTTGCCTGCCCCCCGCAGCCGCGGGAGCGGGCCGGAGCGGTCGGCGATCAACTGCCGCAGGTCGTCC
Organism: Fimbriiglobus sp.; assembly: GCA_022841795.1. Lineage (GTDB taxonomy): Bacteria > Planctomycetota > Planctomycetia > Gemmatales > Gemmataceae > JALHQU01. The sequence goes on along the minus strand of JALHQU010000037.1, from coordinate 36,324 downwards.
GGCCGGCCGCCCTTCCGCCGCGGGAACGGGTACCGGCCGGTGAGCAGTTGGGCGAGCAGCAGGCCGAGCGAGTACACGTCCGACCGCGGGTCGATGTCGGTGTTCTCCCCGACCATCCCCCGCAGCTGTTCCGGCGACATGTACGGGATGGTGCCGCCGCGGCGGCGGCCGCGGTCGCTGACGTGGGCGGACAGGTTGAAGTCGAGCACCAGCGGCTGGCCGTCGTCGGCCAGCAGCACGTTCGCCGGCTTCAGGTCGCGGTGGATCACCCCGCGGTCGTGCGCGTGCGCCAGCCCGTCGGCGATCCGCCGGCCGATCCACAGCACCGCGTCCGCGTAGCTCATGGTGCGGAGGACGGACAGGTTCGGCAGGGCCGGCTCGACCGCCGGGGCGGGGACGGGCAGCGGGCGGGTGGCGGATTCGTCCGGGCGGGTGTCGGTGTGGGAGGACAGGGCGGCGCGGGTGCTGCTGTCCCGGCGGGCGGCCAGGGTGCCGACCACGTGCCCGCCGGACGTCGGCGGGGCGTGCAGCGAGTCGAGCGACGTGCACAGGTCGGCCAGGGTGGTGCGGCCGTAGAACGGCATGCACACCGCCACCATCCGCCGGGCCTTGTGCACCGAGTGGATGGGCATGATGTTGGTGTGCTGCAGGCGGGCCAGGTTCTGCGACTCGGCGTCCGGCCCGACCGCCACCTTCAGCGCCACCGGGCGGTCGGCCAGGTCCTTCTGCCGGGCCAGGAACACCCGCCCGAACCCGCCCCGCCCGAGCTCGTCGGTCAGCTCGAACCCGAGGAACTCGTCGCCGATTTTCGGCAGATGTCGCAGGGCGTCCAGGTCGTCGTCGTCCCACTCGTCCGCGGCCGCGGGGCGGACGACGCCGTCCGCCGGGGTGACGGCGGACGGGGCCGTCGGCGTCCACTCGGTGGGCGGCGGGGTGGTGTCCGGGGTGACGCTGGGCGACATGTCGGCCGGCTCGTCGGACCGAGGGCGAAACCGGCCGCGGGCGTGCGGATCGGTCGTGTGCGAACGGTAAATCACGCCCGGTCGGGCGGCGCCGAAATCCGATTCAGGCCGGCGTGTTATTGCGGCCGTTCAGTTGGCGGAGGTACGGCCGGGGCATAACCGTCGGCCTTTCGGCCACGGCCTGAGTGGGTTGTTTCCGAATCGAAACAGCGTGATTCGCCGACTCGGGGAGCTGATAAGAACGCGATCACGCGACCAGGTGGCCGTCGAGGGTGGTGACGGCGTGCCCGCCGAGGATCACCCGGTCGCCGGTCAGGCGAATGTGCAGGGTGCCGCCTCGCTCGGACGCCTGGAACGCGGTCATCGCCGTCTTGCCGAGTTGCTTCGCCCAGTACGGGGTGAGCGCACAGTGGGCCGAGCCGGTGACGGGGTCCTCGTCGATGCCCACCTGCGGGGCGAAGAAGCGGGAAATGAAGTCGAACCGCGGGTCGTCGCTGACCGCCGTGGCGATCACCCCGCGGGCCTGCACCGCCCCGAGCCGGCGGAAGTCCGGCCGGAGTGCCCGCAGTTCCGTTGCCGACGGCACCTGCACCAGCACGTCGAACCGGGTGCGGCCGAAGAACGCGGCGGTGGCGCCGAGCGCGTCCAGCACGGCGTAGTCCACGGTCGCTTCCGTCGGCGGGGTGGCGGGGAAGTCGAGTTCGATCCGGCCGCCCGCCTTCGTACACGTCAGCACCCCGCTGAGCGTGTGGAAGCGAAGGGGATCGTCCGTCACCGTCCCGCTCGTCCACAGGGCGTGGGCGGACGCGAGGGTGGCGTGCCCGCACAGGTCCACCTCCACCTTCGGGGTGAACCACCGCAGGGAGTAGCCGTCGGGGAGTTTCCGGATGAACGCCGTCTCGGCCAGGTTCATCTCGGCGGCGACGTGCTGCATCCAGGCGGGGTCGGCGTCGGCGTCCAGCCACACGACGGCCGCCGGGTTGCCGGCGAACGGCCGGTCGGTGAACGCATCCACCTGCCAGATCGGAACGCGGGGCATGGGCGTCACTCCGTGGCGAGCAGGTCGTCCCAACCTGGGGCGTCGAGCATCCGGTCGGCCATCCGCTCCAACCGGGGCAGGTCGTCGATCGCGGTCAGCCGCGACTCGGCCGTCGGCTCCGGGCCGTACCTTTTGTTCCCCAGACGGAGCAACATGCTGCGCGCCTCTTGGAGGCGGCCCTGGGACAACCCCAGGGACAGCCCCTGCGTCTCCCCCTTCCGGATTAGCCATTGGGCGCTTGTGGAGTCATCGATGATGGATTCCAGACTCATGAACATCTCCTGAAAGCGGCCGAGATCGTACCGCAGGCCGCACAGCACGAACCCGTTACCGATCATGGTTCCTCCCACCCTACCCGTCACGTCCGGTTGTTGCAACCGCCCGACGAACCGGCCGAACACTCCCGGCAGGTCTGCCTCGGCTTCATCGGTCAGTAGAGCGAGCGGGGCGAACACCGGCCCGGCGGCCAGGAACGTGTCCGCCGCCTCCTGCCACACGCGGATGACCGAGTACCGGAACTCGTGGATCACCTCGCCCCGCACGCCGAGCACCTGGTGCACCCCGGTCTGGTCGTCGGCGTGGGCGGACGGGCGGAGGAGCATGAGCACGCTGTACACCGGCAGCCGCTCGGGCAGCTGGTGCCGGACCAGCGTGTTGTACCACATCAACTGGTCCGGCTTGCCCCGCCGGGAACTCGACTCCAACTCCAGGTGAACCAGCGCCGGGGACGGGCCGTTGATGCGGAACAGCTTGTCCGCCTGAGCGGTGACGGACAGGTCGGTGTCGATCACCTCGGCCGGGCCGGGTGGGATGCCCAGCCGGGCGGCGAGGAACGCCGCCCAGTCTTCCGGCCGGGTGTCGATCAGGGCGTTCAGAGCGGCGTCGAACGGCTTCGCCACGTCACACCTTGATGCCCAGGTCCTTCAACTGCCGGGCTTCCACCGCCGCCGGGGCGCCGGTCATCAGGTCGCGGGCCTGCTTGTTCTTCGGGAAGGCGATCACGTCGCGGATGTTCGTCGTCCCGGCCAGGATCATGCACCAGCGGTCGAGACCCAGCGCGATGCCGCCGTGCGGCGGGGCGCCGCTGTTCAGCGCGTCCAGCAGGAAGCCGAACCGCGCCTTCGCCTCGTCCATCTCCATGCCGAGCATCTTGAACACGCGGGCCTGCACGTCCTGGCGGTGGATCCGGATGCTCCCGCCGCCGACTTCGTACCCGTTCAGCACCATGTCGTAGGCCTTCGCCTTGGCCTTTCCCGGTTCGCTTTCCATCGTGTCCAGGTGTTCGTCCATCGGGGCGGTGAACGGGTGGTGGATCGCCACCCAGCGGTTCTCACAGTCGTCGAACGCGAACATCGGGAAGTCCACCACCCACAGGAAGTTGAAGTGCTCCGGCCGGAGCTGGAACGGCTTGCCCGCCTTCTCCGCCTCGGCCTTCTCGTCCCACCAGTGGCGGTACAGCTTGAGCGCCGCCCCCAGGTGGCTCCGCAGCGCCCCGAGCGCGTCGCACGCCACCGCCTCCGGCCCGGCCACGAACAGCAGCAGGTCGCCGGGTTGCACCCCCAGCCGCTCCCGCAGCTTCGCCTTCAGGTCGTCGCCGAAGAACTTCTCGATGCTGCCGGTCAGCTTGTCGCCCTCCGCCTTCAGGAACGCCAGCCCGTTCGCCTTGTACGTCGCGGCCAGCTTCGGCAGCTCCCCGCCCGGCTTCAGTTGGGTGTTGCTGAACTTGTCGGCGGCGCCCTTGGCGTTGATCGCCCGCACCACCCCGCCGGCGGCGACGGCTTCCGTCAAGAACTTGGCCTCGCTCGCCCCGGCGATGTCCGTCACGTCCACGATCGGCAGGCCGAACCGCAGGTCCGGCTTGTCGCTGCCGTACTTGCTCATCGCCTCGGCGTAGCTCAGCCGCGGGAACGGCGTGGGGATCGTCACCCCCAGGCACTGGTTCACGATCGCCGCCGCCAGGTTCTCCATCAGGCTCAGCACGTCCTCCCGCTCGACGAAGCTCATCTCCAGGTCGAGCTGGGTGAACTCCGGCTGGCGGTCGGCCCGCAGGTCTTCGTCCCGCAGGCACTTGGCGATCTGGAAGTACTTGTCGTACCCGGACACCATGAGCAGCTGCTTGTACAGTTGCGGGCTTTGCGGCAGGGCGAAGAATTCGCCGTTGAACGTGCGGCTGGGCACCAGGTAATCCCGCGCCCCCTCCGGCGTACTCTTGCCGAGTAGCGGGGTTTCCACCTCCAGGAACCCGCGGGCGTCCAGGAAGTCGCGGATGGTCTTGCACACCCGGTGCCGCAGTGCCAGCACCTTCTGGAGCGTCCGCCGCCGCAGGTCCAGGTAGCGGTACTGCAGGCGGATTTCCTCGTTCGCCAGCTCGCTGCCGAACTCGTTGATCTGGAACGGCAGGGCCGGGCAGGTGTTCAGCACCGTCAGCGACTTCGCCTCCACCTCCACCGCCCCGGTGTCGATGTCGGTGCGGGCCTTGCCCTCCAGGCGTGGGCGGACCACCCCGGTGACGGAGATGCAGAACTCGGTGCCGAGCTGGTTGGCGGCGGCGAACAACGCCGCGTCGTCCGCCTCGAACACCACCTGGGTGAACCCGTAGCGGTCGCGGAGGTCGATGAACGTCTGGTTGCCGAAGTTCCGCGTGGTCAGCACCCAGCCGTTCAGGGTGACGGTGTGGCCGAGGTGGGCCGCCCGCAGGTCGCCGCAGGTGTGGGTGCGTTGCCACTCGCTCATCGAACCGGCTCCGGGTATGCTGGGACGCGGGATGCGCCCCGTCGTTATACGGAGGGTCCATTCCGCCCGACGGTTCGGCCCTGTAGACTGACCGAAATGGTGCCGTGGTAGCGGGAAGCAATCGGACGAGGATTTGCGGTGGGGGGACACAACCCGCGGATCCTTAACGGCAAGCCGGTTCCCGCCCTCAAGACGACGGGCAGTGGGCCGAAGGGAATCGCAACCAGTGACCAGATGGCACGGGAAGCCGGCCAGTATTTCGTCCGGGAGACACAGGGGTGGACGGCGGCGGACAAGGCGGCGTACTGGGAGGAGTTGGCCCTCCAGATCGAAGCGATTCACGCTCCGGCATGGGTATCGAGTCGGTGGGCGGGTTCGCAGGGTGAGGTCGTCTTCTTCGGCAAGATGATTGGCGTCCACGGCATCGTGATCAAACCCGACGGCACGGTGTTGAGAATCGGGAAGGATGTGTCCGCCAAACTCGATATCGCTACAGGAGTCGTCACCGTCAATTATCCGCCGCAACCCGGCCCGTGAGAACATGCCATGCACAACTGGAATTTCGATGAGGCGGTCGCACGGGTCGAGTCCATCAGCGACCCGACCGCCCGCCGGCTGACGCGGCTGTTTCTCGATGCGGCCGTTCTCCACGCGGCGAAGAAGTCCAGCCCACCCGAAGGGGACTTTGACCTCGTGTACTTCGTCACCGTCGTGTCTCAGGTTACGGTGAATGAAACCGAACTTATCCGCCGCGTGCTGGACGGGGAGAACATCGACGCCGGGTGGGAGGCGCTGACCGAGGCTCTCGCTGCGGACTCACCACAAGCGATGGGTCGATGACACCCCGGCCGTTCCCCCCTCCGCCTCACTTCCGCCGCGGACGTTCGATGATGCGCTCCGCCATCTTCTTCCTGCTGCCTGCCGTCGCGGTCGCCGCCCCGGTGCCGAAGGAGGCGAAGGACGCCAGCCAGTTGCTCGTCCGCACGGGCGACCGCAAGCTGCACCGGATCGCCCCCGACGGCTCGACCGCCGCGGTGGTGTACGAGTGGGGGGAGAAGGAGAGCGTTCACGACGCCCAACTGTCTCCCGGCGGAACGGCGTTCGCCTTCCTCCGCATCCCGGCGGGCAACGCCGGCGGGGTCCGCCTGCTGGTGCGGACGGTGGACGGGAAGGAGGAGAAGGAACTGGCGAAGCTGTCGGCCCCGCGCGGGCACTTCTGGTCCGCGGACGGCAAGTCTGTCTACGCCGTCGAGGAGGACGACGAGCAGGCGGACCGTAACCCGCGGGGGCGGGGCGAGTTCAACCGCAGCTGGGTCATCGACGCGGCGTCCGGTGAGAAGAAGAAGCTCGACGTCGGCGGGCCGTACCGACCGGCCGGGCTGATACCGGGCACTGGCAAGATTGTGTGCGTGCGGTTCATCAAGGGGGACGGTCCGGGGGCGAACGGCCGGCAGACGAAGGTGGAGACGGTGACGACGGCGGCGGACAAGTTCGACCCCGCGGTGGTGATCCCGGAGGAGGGCGGGGCTGTTCCTCTGGCCGCGTTCCCGGACGGCAAGCGGTTCCTGGCCCGCGGGCACGCGACGGACGAGATCGGCATTTACGACACCGCCGCCAAGACATTCACCGAGTGGAAGACGCAGAAGGGGCGGACGGCGTTCGCCCTCCGGCCGGACGGCAAGCGGGTGGCGTTCACCCAGGGCGTCGAGAAGGGGAACGTGTGGAGCGTGTTCGTCGCTGACCCGGACGGGACGAACGCGAGCGTGGTGTGGAAGTCGGACAGCCCGATCTACGAGATCGACTGGCGCTAGCGCCCGGCCCGCCTTCACGCCCGCCGCCGCCGGCCCTATATTGGGAACACCACCCGGAGAGGTGGCAGAGTGGTCGAATGCGTCGGTCTCGAAAACCGATATACCTTCACGGGTATCGAGGGTTCGAATCCCTCCCTCTCCGCTTGACGGAATCACGTCAAAGAGTCACAAAAACCCTTAAAATCAGGCTTTCCAGGAACTCCCTGGGAAGCCTTTTTCGTTCCCGGACGCCAGGCCTGGGGGCAATTTGGGGGCAGCACTGGCCCTGCGTTGGGGTCACGTCGCTTGCCCCCGCCCGGATAATTCTGGGGAGGCAAATCATGGCCTGGCTCGAACGGCGGGGCGAACGCTACCGCATCGTGTTCCGGTTCCGTGGAGACAAGTTCAACGTCAACCTGAAGGCGACCGACCCGAAGGAGGCGGAGGGTTGCCTCGCCCGGCTGGAGGAAACCCTCCGGCTCGTCGAGCGGGGACGACTGATTGTTCCGGCCGGGGCCGACCTCGGCCTTTTCCTCCTCTCCGACGGCAAACTCGAACAGCCGGTCGATGTCGCCCGGCCCGTTCGCCTGGACGAAATCTTCACGACCTACCGCACCGAGTTCACCGCCGGGGCGAAGGAGGTCATCACCCGCGCGATGGAGGACATCCACCTGAACCACCTCACGCGGCTTCTCGGCGGCGAAACGGCGGTCGCCGCCATCACCGCCGGCACCGTCCAGCAGTTCGTGGACCTGCGGAGCCGCGAGCTCCATCGCGGGCACCCGGTCAAGCCGAAGACGGTGCGGAAGGCGGTCGCCACGCTTCGCTTCGTCTGGAACTGGTCGCACCGCCGCGGGCAGGTGCCGACCAAGTTCCCGGACGTGGAACTCGTGTTCCCGAAGGAGAAGCAGCCGGAACCGTTCCGCACCTACGACCAGATCCGAACGATCCTCACCCGCGGCGGGGTCGATCCGCGGCGGGAGCGGGAGTTGTGGGACGGCCTGTTCCTCGACCCCGCTCAGGTGATCGAAGTGCTGGCCCACGTCCGCCGGAAGACGAGCGCCCGCTACCTCCACCCGTTCCTCGTGACCGCCGCCTACACCGGAGCTCGCCGGGCCGAACTGTTTCGTGCCCGCGTCGAGGACTTCGACTTCGACGGCAAGCTCGTCCTCCTCCGCGAGAAGAAGCGGAGCCGGGACAAGGAGACGTTCCGCACGGTGGACATGAGCCCGCGGGTGGAGGTGGTGATGCGGGAGTACTTCGCCGCGGTCCACCCGGGCGGGGAGTTCGCCTTCTCGTCGGCGAAGGACCGGATGCTGACCGACGGCCAGACGTGGAAGGCGTTCCGCTCGGGGGTGAAGGGGTCGAAGTGGTACGTCCTCCGCGGCTGCCACGCCTTCCGCCACTCGTTCGCCTCGAACCTGGCCGCGGCCGGGGTGGACCAGCGGGTGATCGACGAACTCATGGGGCACACGACGGTCGAGATGCAGCGGCGCTACCGCCACCTGTTCCCCGACCAGCGGCGGGCGGCAATCCTGACCGTATTCGGTGGTTGAACGGCCGGGCGGACCCGTGGTATTCGTACCGGATGCCAAAAGCCTATATCGGAATTGCCTCCCCCCAGGGTCTCACCGTCCTCCAACCGGAGCGGGACGACACCCTGGCGTGGCTCCAACGGTCGGTCGGCGAGGGGACTCGCGAGGTCGGCTTCTGGGCGGTCCTCGGCGACACCGACGCCCGGTGCGTCCGGGCGCTGGTCCTCGGCGGCCGTCGTCAAGAGGCGTTGTGGCTGCTCGACCGCTCGGCGAAGGACCTGGGCCGAATTGACCCGCGTGGCTTCATCCCGCGTCCGGTCCATTGAGAATCCGAGTGTGACCCGGCCCGGCCAGACCGTCACCATCGCCGTCACTCCCGTGACTCGACCCGCGCCCGTCGGACGAGCCGCAGAGGACGACGTTCGTGGACCCCGAAGGTGGACCCCCGCATGATCACCCTCCGCCGCTTCCAAACACCCCTGACGAACGTTCCCACCGCCACGGCCTGGTACCTGTCCGACCTGGGGGAAGCGAAGGGGAAGCAGGAACTGTTCACCAAACAGGCCCCGCAAAAGTTGAAGGCGCTGCGGGAGCACGCGCTCATCGAGAGCGCCGTCTCGTCGAACCGGATCGAAGGGGTGGAGGTGGACCGGACCCGCGTCGGCACCGTCCTCTTCGGCAAAGCCCTGCTCCGGGACCGCGGCGAGGAGGAGGTGCGGGGCTACCGGAAAGCCCTCGACCTCATCCACTCCCGCGGGGCCGACCTGCCGATTTCGGAGGACACGATCCGCGAACTGCACGCGCTCTCCCGCGGCGGGGTCGGCGACGCCGGGGAGTACAAGCGGGGCGAGAACGACATCATCGAAGTGTTCCCGAACGGCCGCCGCGAGGTCCGCTTCCGCACCGTCCGGGCGACCGAGGTGCCGGCGGCGATGGCCGGCCTGGTCGAGTACTGGGCCGCCGCCCTCCACGCCCGCACGGTGCCGCCGCTCATCGCCCTCGCGGCGTGCAACCTCGACTTCCTGTGCGTCCACCCGTTCCGGGACGGCAACGGCCGCACGTCCCGCCTGCTGTTCCTCCTCCAGTGCTACCACCTGGGCCTCGAAGTCGGCCGCTACATCAGCCTCGAACGCCTCATCGAGGAGAACAAGGAACGCTACTACGAGACGCTGAAACTGAGTTCGGACGGGTGGCACGACGACCGCCACGACCCGTGGCACGTCGTCAACTACTGCCTCTACACTCTTCTGGCAGCCTACCGCGAGTTCGAGCAGCGGGTGGGGGAAATGACCTCCCCGAAAGGGGCCAAGTCCGAACTGGTCCTTCACGCCATCCGATCACAGGCCGGCGAGTTTCGCCTGGCCGACATCGAAAAGGCATGTCCCGGCGTCGGTCGGGATTGGATCCGGTCGCTGCTCGGGGATTTGCGCGAAAAAGGAGAGGTCATCTGCCGGGGGAAAGGGCCGGCGGCCCGGTGGTCGGTGGTGGCGAGTCGAGGTACTACCCCCAAGTGAGGGTATTAGTGAGGGTATAATCAGCCGTGGCAACACCCCGACGAGTGGTGTGCGAATCGAAGAGTTAACTCGTGCCAGGCTCGGCCCTTCGTTGGGGACCGGCCGAGGGATCCTCGTTTTGCAGGAACCTACGGTTCCCGCACCTTCCCTCAAATCGGGATCCGAGCGGCGCATGTCTGTGGGTCGCAGGCAGGAGACGACAACCCCCTCCGACTCCCTCCGGTTCAGGCAGGCGAGGGGAGGTAGACCAGCGATGACATGACGCGAACCGCCGTCGCCGTCGGTCGTCATCGGGGGCAGCACGGGGTAACCCCCGATGACGACCGACGGCGACGGCAGACGAAGTTTCCGAACCGGGACTCTGGTCGGAGGAAACTCGGGGCACCCTTCCAAGAATTGAAGAGTGGGGTGAGGAGCGTCCGCACAGGGGACGGTGGTTTTGGGACGGGAACTGGTTTAGGGTTGTGGGAACCGCAGACGCTCCGCTCACACACGACCGTTCCGCCATGACGAACCTGATCGAACTGAACGTCACCGAGAGTCGCCACCTTCGTGAGTCGCCCGAGGGCGTTCGGTTCCTACTCTCGGCGGGGATCCTGCTGAACAGTTCCGACGCACCGACGGCGCGGCTCGCGAAGGCGGCGATGACGGCTTCAATCGTATGGACCGCGTTCGGCGGACGGACGAGGACGTGGCAAGACATGTTCGAGCTGCATCAACGGATCAACGCCATTCACCCCGATCTCGCCCGCCTGGTCCGAGTCACCGGGGAACGATTCGTCGTCATCGGGGCCGGCTCCCCCCAGCGACTGGAGTTTGACTTCCGGGATGCGACCGGATGCACGATGGTTTTTCCACTCACCCGCGACGGGGCCGAACGGTTCGTCCGTACGGAGGATTCGATCCCGGACCTCTACCCGTTCGTCGAGGAAGCCGTTCGGCGACGGGGGTCGGTACCGCCGCGAGACTTTTACATGGGAGCCATCGTGAACCTCCCGTCTCTTTCCTCGAACCTCGTCGGGACGCGGGCGGATCGAGTTGTCCTCCACCTGTTGGGCCATCTGAGGTACTGGTTCCCGTGGGTCCAATCCACCCAGGACGAAGAGAGCCTGACGCCGCAGGACGGGGGGCGCCTGCCACGCCTGCTGTGTTTCTCGGACAGCGAGAGTGTCCGCGCGGTGTTGGAGCGGAACCAGTTCCAACCGTGCGACTGCCCCGCCACGCGGGACCGCTCGTCGAAGTACGTCCTCGACTTTAACCGCCTCCGACAGCCAGGCGTTGCCGACTCGGACCGCCGGCGGCTGATCCAACTCCTGAACTGCATCTCTCGGGTCGGTGACCGATTTGTCCGGTTCGACGGCCCGCGCGACTAGCGCGGTCGGGCCGGTGGTGCAACGAACCTCCACCGGCCGAACCTACGCTGCGTGTGCCGCCTGCTTCACTCACCACCAGTCGCTTGCAGGGTGCGGATGGTGTCGGCCAACTCTTCCGCCGTGAGGGTCCAGCCGTCCGCCGGGAGACGGCCGACGACGCGGAACTTCAGCCGCTGGTAGATGCCGAGGACCGCGTCGTCATCACCGAGTACGTCCGCGGCGAGCGCCAGTGCGAGTTGCGCCGGACCGCTCCCACCGTACCCCCACTCGAACCCGTCGGGGGAGTGCGTGCGGAGGTCGAACCGCAGGTCGAGACTGCGGCAGCCGTGGGTGTCTGTGACGGTGACGGCGCAGCCGGACGCCGTCCGGACACCGGAATAAGTCTTCATCGGTTTGTCCTGGGTTGTAAGTCGGAAGAGGCCGCGGACGGAACGCCGCGACCTTGATGCGAGTGGCACCGGTCGGACGAGAGGGCGGTGGTGCAAGAACCAACCTCTCATCGTGTGGTGTGGACGCGGTTAAGGCCGTCGTCCGTGGATGCTGCTCCAGTACCTATCGCCGACACGCTTCAGGCGGCGAGCGTGAGGAGGGCCGCCGCCTGCACGTCAAGAACCGTCCGGTCGCCCGCGTACTCCGCCTTCTGGGCCAGCCGGGTCAGCGCGTCCACCAGGGCGAAGATGGTGAACCGCCCGCCGGCCACCGACTCCACCGCCTGCTTCGCGAGGCCGCGGGTGAGACCCTGCTTGGCGAGTTCCTTCATCACCGCCTCGGCGTCGTCGCCGAGCGTCCGCTCCATCGCCGTCCGGATCACCCGCAGGAAGCCGTCCCGCCGCTCGTCGCGTTTCCGGACGAGCGCCTCGACGTGCCGGCGGATCTCGCCGAGCGCGTCGCTGACGCCCGCCGTGTGCTTGCGGCTGAAGTCGATCACCTCGACCGCGTCCCAGACGATGTGATTCGCGCACACCTTCTGGAACCAGAACGTCTGGATGCCGACCGACCGCTTGCCGACTTCCGAGTTCCAGACGAAGAAGCCGGGCGCGAACGCCTCCCCGTCGATCTCCGCCCAGCCGGCCGGGTCGATGAGGAAGCAGAACAGGTCCTGCTCCCCGCAGTACAGGCCGGTGCCGCCGGTCACCCCGACCTGGGGCGGCTGGAAGTCGGTCGCGTAGTCCTGGAGCATCGCGACGAGGTCGGCGTTGTGCAGGCGGGTGTAAGCGGTGCCGTGGACGGACCGCGCGGCGTCCCCACGGGTGAGCAGTTGCAGCGGCTTGCTCCCGCCCGGCAGCGTCTCCCGGAACACTTGGGCGGCGGTCTCCGGGGTGAGGCGGTTGACCGTCTCCTTGCTCACGCGGGAGAGGCCGCAGAGTTGGCCGAAGCTCCAGTCGTTCAGCGCGAACGGGCCGTCCGAACCGGCCCGGAGGCCGAGACGGCCGTCCGGCGTCGGCTCGGGGACGAGGGCCGCGGGCGGGTGCCAGCGGTCCTGGGACTCGTCCTTCTCCCGCCGACAGAGGGCGAGGAGCGCGTCGAGAGTGGGGAACCGCTCGTCCGGCGCGCGGCGGAACAGTTCCCGGCTCGCGCGAGTTAAGGTTTGTCGGGTCACGGGTTGTCCTCGTGAGGGAACAGGGAATCGGGGTTGTGAGAAACCAAATCGAGTTGCACCACCGGCCTCTCGGTCGGGCCACGCGGGGTGCGGCCGTGAGGTCGGGGCGAGCATCTAGCGAAACGACGCGGCGGAAAGAGCAAGCCCGGACGACTCTCCGGACACCTCACGGCGAACACGCTCGGCGCGAGAACGGTAACACGCGAATACCGCCTCGCGCCCTCGCCGACAAATGTCACGATTCGGGCAAATGGCCGTCAGTTTCAGGTCGCGTTTGGCGGATTGATCTCGTCACGAAGCGGTGCTATTCCCGGCCACGATCTCCTGCTCTTTCCGCCGCGACGAACCACCAGACGTGACCAACGCCGACTCCGCGAGCCGCCCGGGCGCGCGGAGGCCGGTGGTGCAACTCGGTTTTCCAATTCCCCATTCCCACTGCGGAGGAAACGGCGGATGTTCCACGACGACCGCGGCTGGTGCGTCCGGCCGCACGGCTCGCCGGAAAATGTGGCCCGCCTGGTCACACGGCGGACGTGGCCACCGTGCGCCGCGTTCGAGATCGAAGGCTACCTGTTCCTGAACGACTCGCTGCCGGAAGACGGGTCCACCGACTTCGCGGTGGTGAAACGCCCGACCAAACCGGGCGAAGGGTTCACGCAGGTCGCCTCACTCACGCTCGGCTTCTGGAGCTACGAAAACGCACTCGACCTCATCCGTCGCGTGCTGGCCGGGGAGTACGACGCCCGGGCCACGAACTTCGCGGTGGAACCGCGCCTCGAAACGGCCGCCGCACACGTTCTGAGCGGCTGCTCGTGCTGCGCCTAACCCTGTCCTTCAATCCCACCAAGGAGACCCAACCCGTGCCCGTCTGAGTGGCCGTGTGGCGGCATTTGCCGCACGGCCCAAGATGGCTCCCCACCGAGTGGCAAGCGCTCGGCCGGAGGCGAAACGGTAAGGCACTCGACCTCATTCGTCGCGTGCCGCCGGGGGACTGCGCCCCCGGCTTCGACCACCCAACACACCCGCGCACGGCGGCCCGCCGGAAAGCGGCCGGCCTTCACTGTGCGCACTCTTACTGAGGTCGCAACGATGGCTGGAAAGAATGGCCCGGAGCGAACGGGCCAGCGAGGTGACCCGTCCCGCGAGGAGAAGCCCGGCAACAAACCCGTTCACGAGCTTCGGCTCGGCCGCATCCGGGCCGCCGTCTGGCTGAACGAGACGGAGAACGGCCCGCGCTACAACGTGCAGATCAGTCGGCTCTACAAGGACAAGAACGACAAGTGGCAGGACTCGACCAGTTTCGGTCGGGAAGACCTGCCCCTCGTCGCCAAGGTCGCCGACCAGGCGATGGTGTGGATCTACGAGAACCCGGCCGCGGCCGAGAAGTAACCCCGGAGGAACTCCATGACTCTTCCGAGACCGGCATTCGTGCCCCTCGGCCGGACCGTGGCCACGCCCGCGGCGCTCGCGGCGGTGTCGCCCCTCGACATCGCCGCCGCGCTCCGCCGCCACACTTCGGGCGACTGGGGCGAGGTGGACGCGGATGACAAAGCAGCAAACGACGACGCGCTCCAATCTGGCGAGCGCTTGCTCTCGGCTTACCGATCGGCCGGCGGGACCACCTTCTGGGTGATGACCGAGGCGGATCGGTCTGTCACGACCGTTCTGCTACCCGACGAGTACTGACGACGGTTTTTTCAGGCCCGCTGCACCACCGGGCCTCCTCAACCGAGGAGGGTGATCGAAATGATGTTCGTCTGTTACAGCCTGGTCCTGTCGATCCTGTGGACGGCGTATCACTCGCCGGACTTGTGCCTGCTGGTCGTCATGATGCTTTCCGCGCGGTTCGTGCTGCGGTGAGCCGGGGCGAAGCGCCCGTTACGACCGCGAATTTGCCCGTTCGGTGGTGATTTGCGGTATCCCTTGTTCGGCCACGGTTACGGGTGTAGAATCGGCTCATGGGGTTATCCTTCCCAATTCTGAAGACGTGGCTCGTGTGGCTGACGACGGTGGTCAGTCTGGTGGGGAGTTTCCCGCAGTTCAATTGCATTTGCCCGGACGGCAGTAAGCACACCCGTCCGCTGTTCGCGATCTCGACGAAGCTAAACTGCTGCTGCGGAATCAGTGCCGCATCCCCGGTCGGGCGACGATTGTCGCCGCCCGCGGCGGGATGCCCGAGGTGCCACGCTCAGAACGAACTCGCGGGAGGTGCCGACGCGGGGAACGCCGGGAGTCACTGCACGGGCAAGCAGTGCCTGAAATCCATCACGGCCCCGGACCTCGCCGCGACTGGTGACCCCACGGACACGACGCGGCTCGAGTTCCAGTTCGTCTCCCTGCCGCTCGAAATTGGGTTTCAGTCGGTCGTTTCCGGCTCACCATCCCAGACCCGGTCTTATCGCGATGAGCGGCGAGTGCCGCCGCCGGATCTCGTTATCACTTTGCGCCATCTCGTCATTTAGCCTCTCCATTTGACTCGCGTTTGATGACCTCGGGGGAATGCCCGGGCGGCGTGCCGTTCTTCACGTCGTCCCGACCGGCTTTCCGGGTCGTCCGCATCTCGTCCCTCAACGCAGCTAACGGCCCCACGGAATCGACTCCGGATTCCGGCGGGAGATCCGCGTTGGGTTTACCCAGGGAGTGCAAGCGTGTCAGACATGAACGGATCCACCCACGCGCCGCCCGTGTCGATGACGCCCGGCGGCCCCCCGCTGCCCGCCCGGCCCGGCCGGTTGAAAACGATCGTCCTCGTCGCCCTCGCGCGACTCCGGTTCCTCGTCGTCCTCGGGGCCATCGGGTTCGTCATCGTCAAGTGGGACGACCTTCTCGCCCGCTACGAGAAGTGGACCCGGCCCGCCGGGGCGGAGGCGGTCGCCGACCCCGACCACGAGTACTTCTGCCCGATGCACCCGACGGTCGTCCGGGCGGACAACAAGGAGAAGTGCCCGATCTGCTTCATGCCGCTCTCGAAGCGGAAGAAGGGCGAGGCCACCGACGAGCCGCTCCCGCCCGGCGTCACCGGCCGCGTGCAACTGTCCCCGTACCGGGTGGTGCTCGCGGGCGTGCAAACCCGTCCCGTCGGCTACGTCCCGCTCACGAAGGAAATCACCACCGTCGGGTCGGTGGAGTTCAACGAGCGGGGCCTGAAGACGGTGTCGGCCCGGGTGAAGGGGCGGATCGACACGCTGGTCGTGAACCAGACCGGGCAGATGGTCCACAAGGGCGACCCGCTCGCGCTCCTCTACAGCCCCGACCTGGTCGTCACCGTCCAGAACCTGCTCGACGCGAGGAAGGCGTCGAACCGCGACCTGGAGCGGAGCGCCCGCGACCGGCTCGCCCTGTGGGGCATCGACGACGCCCAGGTCGAGGCCATCGCGAAGGCCGGGAAGCCCGTCACCCAACTCACCATCCGCTCGCCCATCGACGGGCACGTCCTCCGCAAGTACCCCCGCGAGGGGCAGTACGTCGAGGAGGGCGGACCGCTGTTCGACCTCGCCGACCTGTCCACCGTCTGGGTGCAGGCCCAACTGTACGAGGACGACCTCGCCTTCCTGCCGCCCGGCGGGCACGACGCGAACTCCGGACTCCCGGCTCGCAAAGTGCCCGTCGTCGCGACGACGCGGGCGTTCCCCGGCCGCGGGTTCGAGGGCACCCTGTCGTTCCTGTTCCCGCACGTGGACCCGGACTCCCGCACGCTCACCGTGCGGTTCGAGGTGGGGAACGCCGACCACGAACTCCGCCCCGGGATGTCGGCCACCGTCACCCTCAAACTCTCCCCGGACCTGCTCGCCGACACCCCGGCCGGGGCGCGGCTGAAGAAAACCGCCGGCGGCGTGCTGGCCGTCCCCGAGCCGAGCGTCATCGACACCGGCCGGCAAAAGGTCGTCTACCGGGAGACGCTGCCGAACACGTTCGAGGGGGTGACGGTCGAGCTCGGCTCCCGCATGACCGCGGCGGACGGCGGCACCTACTACCCGGTCCTCGCGGGACTTGGTGAGGGGGATCGAATCGTCACGGCCGGATCGTTTCTCATCGATGCCGAGACCCGGCTCAACCCGGCCCTCGGGTCGGTGTTCATCGGCGGGAGTGGGGGCAAACCGGGCGGCCCCGGCCCGACCGTCCGCCCGACCACGCCGGCCGACGAGGAGGCCACGGTCTCCGCCGCACTCGCTTCTCTTTCGCCCGACGACCGGAAACTCGTCGAGGCCCAGCGCACCTGCCCGGTCCTCGACGGCTCCCGGCTCGGGTCGATGGGCGTGCCGGTGAAAGTCCCCCTCGACGGGGGGACGGCGTTCGTCTGCTGCAAAGGGTGCGTCAAACAGGCCCAGGCGGATCCGAAGAAGACACTCGCCGCGGCGGACGCACTGCGGGCGGCGACGGAGAGGCCCAAGCCCTCGGGCAAGCCGGACAGGGCGGCGAAAATCCGCGCCGCCCTCGACACGCTCTCACCGGACGACCGCAAGCTCGCGGTCGAGCAGAAGGCGTGCCCCGTCACCGGCGAGCCGCTCGGCTCGATGGGCAAACCGCACAAGGTCGTGGTGAGCGGCCAAGCCGTGTTCGGGTGTTGCCGGGCGTGCGAGGAGGAACTGCTCGCACGCCCGGCCGAGACGTTGAAGAAGGTCGCGGACCTGAAGTCCGCGGCGAAACCCAAATGACCCCTAACCCCTTCCCAGGAGGATCTCTCATGACCGCTCGATTCGCACTCGTCCCGACCGCCCTGGCCATCGCCGTTCTCGCCGGCTGTTCGGGCAGCTCCCCGACGCCGAAGGCCGATCCGAAACCGGCGGCGGCAAACGCGATCGACCCCGAGGCGAAGGCCGCCCTCGACAAGCTCTCGCCGGACGACCGCAAGCTCGCGGTCGAGCAGAAGACGTGTCCCGTCACCGGCGAGCCGCTCGGCTCGATGGGCGTGCCGCCGAAGCTCACCCTGAAGGGCCAAACGGTGTTCTTGTGCTGTGCGAGTTGCAAGAAGAAGGCCGAGGCCGACCCGGACAAGACGCTCCAGGCGGTCGCCGACGCGAAGGCGAAAACGGGTGGCAAATAACGGGAGGGATGCCGCGTGATCGAGCGAGTCATCGAGTGGTCTGTGCGGAACCGGTTCGTGGTGCTGCTGCTGGCAGGGGCACTCGCCGTGTTCGGCGTGTACGCGCTCCTCGACACGCCCGTGGACGCCGTCCCGGACCTGGGCGAGAACCAGGTGATCGTGTTCACCGACTGGCCCGGCCGCTCCCCGCGGGAGATCGAGGACCAGATCACCTACCCCCTCTCACTCAAGCTGCAAGGGCTCGCCGGCGTGAAGGCGGTGCGGTCGTCGAGCGAGTTCAATTTCTCGATGGTCACGATCATCTTCGAGGACGGGGTGGACTTCTACTTCGCCCGCCAGCGGGTGAGCGAGCGGCTCGCCCAGGCGGGGAACTTCCTGCCCGCCGGCGTCAATCCGTACCTGGCACCCGACGCGACCGCCCTCGGCCAGATCTTCTGGTACACCGTCGAGCCGTCGAAGGACCACCCCCTCGACCCGCCGCGGCTGTGGGCGCTGAACAAGTTCTACGTCGCCCCGCAACTGAACGCCGTGAGCGGCGTCGCCGAGGTCGCGCCGGTCGGCGGGATGCCGCTCGAATACCAGATCGACGCCGACCCGGAGTCACTCCGCGCCTACGGCATCACCCTCGGCGACCTGTTCGCCGCCGTCGGCCGGAGCAACCTGCCGGCGGCCGGCGGGGTCATCCAGAAGAACAACGCCGAGTACATCGTCCGCGGCGTCGGCTGGATTCGGGACAAGGCGGACATCGAGAACACCGTCGTCAAGGAGGTGAACGGCACGCCGATCTATGTGAAGACGGTGGCCCGCGTCCAACTGGGCACGCAGTACCGCCGGAGCGTGTTCGAGAAGAACGGGAACGAGGTGGTCGGCGGGGTGGTGCTGATGCGGCACGGCGAGAACCCGTTCCGCGTGACCGAGCGGGTGAAGGAGAAGATCCGGGAACTCCAACCGGGACTCCCGCCCGGCGTGCAGATCGTCCCGGCCTACGACCGCACCCGGCTCATCCGCGGGGCCGTCCACACCATGACCGAGGTGATGTGGCACGAGATGCTCATCGCGGCGGTCGCCATCCTGCTCATCCTGTCGCACGCCCGGAGCGCGTTCGTCATCTGCGTCACGCTGCCCCTCTCGGTGCTGTTCTCCTTCGGAATGATGTGGCTCCTCCGCCGGGTCGGGATCGTGGACGTGCAGGCGAACATCATGTCCCTCGCCGGCATCACCATCTCGATCGGCATTCTGGTGGACCAGGCGATCGTCATGGTCGAGAACGCCACCCACCACCTGAAAGAAAAGTTCGGCGACCAGAAGGTGACGGGCGACACCCGCGAGTTGGTCATCCCGGCGCTCCGCACGGTCGGGCGGCCGATCTTCTTCTCCGTCCTCATCATGCTCCTCTCGTTCATCCCGGTGTTCATGCTCTCCGGGCGGGAGGGGAAGCTGTTTCACCCGCTCGCGCTCACGAAGAGCTTCGCGCTCCTCGGCGTCGCCCTCATCTCGGTCACCGTGGTCCCGGCCCTCATCCCGACGTTCATCAAGGGGCGGCTCCGGAGCGAGGAGGAGAGCTGGATCGTCCGCAGTTTCATCCGCATCTACCGCCCGCTCCTCACCTGGGCACTCGACCGCCGGAACTTGGTCATGTGGGGGTTCGCGGCGCTCCTCATCCTCGCGGCCGGCCTGTTCCCGCTCCAGGCGCTCGTCGGCATGGGGGCGGCGGAGCAGGCGTGGCGGGTGGCGTTCCTCGTCACCTTCGCCGTCGTCACCGCGTTCACCGTTCTGATGACGCGGGGGGCCGGGTGGCAACTCCTCTCGTTCGTCACCCTCGTCGTCCTGGGACTCTGGGCGTGGCACTTCCCCAAGATCGGCGTGTCGTTCATGCCCATGCTCGACGAGGGGACCACGCTCGACATGCCGGTGACGGTCCCACGGGCGAGCGTCACCCAGGTGGCCGACGACCTGAAGGCGCGGAACGCGCTCCTCCGCGGGTTCCCCGAAGTGGAGGGCGTCGTCGGCAAGGCCGGCCGGGCGGACACGGCCACCGACCCGGCCCCGCTCGACATGGTGGAGACGTTCGTCAACTTCCGCCCCCGCGCGTACTGGCCGAGGCGGGTGCTCCGCTACCCGGACGCGGCCGCCCAGACGCGGGCCGTGCTGGCCTCCTTGGAGGCGCACGGGTTCGTCGTCGAGGCGAAACCCGCCGACCGCGATTCGCTCGTGAACGACGCGGCCCAAAAAGCGATCGAGCGGTTCGACGAGGTGATGCGGGAACTCGCCCTCCGCCGCTACCGCGAGTTCGAGGGGGAACTCGGCCCGACTCTGACCAGCTTCGTCGTCGCCGAGACCGTTCGCCGGATTCGGTCCGGCGGGCAGGTCAAAGAACTGAGCGGTGAGAGCGAGACCGCCGTCACCGACGACCTCGTTCGCACGCTGGCCGATGACGGGAGACGGCTCGTCACCAGCCCGGCCGAAGAGGTCGTCGCCCGGATGCAGCAGGCGACGGCGACACGACTGCGCGAGGCGGGGCACCTGGACGACCCGGCCGACGCCCTCCGGCTCGTCGAGTCACCGGGCGAACGGGTCTGGTCCGGCGTCCGCGGGGTGCTCGGCGGTTCGCCGAACTCTCTCGCCGGGGTCGTGTTCGCGGCCGTCGAGACCGAGCGCGAGCGGCACTGGCGCGAGCGGATGAAGCGGGTGAACTGGGAACTGTTCGACCGCGGCACGGAGGCGTTCACCTGGTTCGCACTCGAAGAGCTCGTGAAGGCGGCGAAGCCGCTCGGACATCTCGCCGCGGCCCCGCGCGGCGGGGACGCCGAACGGTTCGCCGTCGAGGTCGTCCAGGCCCAACTCGGCCGCGCCGCGGACTCGGCGGCACTCGCCCCGTTCGGCGAACTGCGGGCGGAATTGGAGAAGCCGTTCCGCGACCGCATGTTCTTCCACACCCGGACCGGCGGGCCGAAGGGCGACCTGGTGGACGACGAGATGGGCCGCGTCCTCCAGGTGCCGGGGTGGAGCAACATCTTCACCCAGCCGATCATCAACCGCATCGAGATGCTCTCGACCGGGGTGCGGACCGACATCGGCGTGAAAGTGTTCGGCCCGGACCTCGACACGGTGAACCGCGTCTGCCAGCAGATCGAGGCGGCGGTAAAACCCGTCCCCGGTGCGCGGGACGTGGTGGCCGCGCCGATCATGGGGAAGGGGTATCTCGATGTCACCATCGACCGGGTCAAGGCGGCCCGCTACGGGGTGTCGGTCGAGGACGTGCAGACCGAGATCGAAACGGCACTCGCCGGACGGGTGGTGACGTACACCGTCGAGAAGCGGGAGCGATTCCCGGTGCGGGTCCGCTACGCCCGGGCGGAGCGGGACGACGAAGAGGCCGTGCGGCGACTCCTCATCCCCGCCGGGACGAGCGAACCGAAGAGGGCCGACATGCCGGCCGCGACCGGCGAGGCGAGCTTCCGCACCGACCCGCACACGGGGGTGCCGAGCCACGCCGCGAAGGGACGGAAGTTCGTGCCGCTCACCGCCGTCGCCGACGTGCAGATCGTCGAAGGCCCGGCGGTGGTGAAGAGCGAGAACGGGCGGCTGCTGAACTACGTCACTCTGAACGTCCGCGGCCGGGACGCGGTCGGGTTCGTCGAAGAAGCCAAGCGGGTCGTCGGGCAGAAGGTGAAACTGCCCGAAGGGGTTCACGTCGAGTGGGCCGGCGAGTTCGAGCACCAGGAGCGGGCCGCCCGCACCCTCCGCTGGGTGTTCCCGGCGGTGATCCTGGTCATCTTCGTCATCCTGTACCTGACCTACCACGACCTCGCCGACGCCGGTCTGATGATGCTCGCCGTGCCCGAAGCCCTCGCGGGCGGGGCGTTCTTCCTGTTCCTGTTCCCGAAACTGCTGAACGGCTGGGACGCCCCGCCGACCGAGTTCAGCGTCGCCGTCTGGGTCGGGTTCATCGCCTGCTTCGGGATGGCGACCGAGACCGGCATCATCATGCTCGTCTACCTCCGCGAGGCCATCGACAAGCGGGGCGGGCTGGAAAACATCCAGTCCCTCGACGAACTCCGCGCGGCGGTCATCGAGGGGGCCGTCCACCGCCTCCGCCCGAAACTGCTCACCGAGGGGGTGGCCATCGTCGCCATCTTCCCGATGGTGTTCGCCGCCGGCGTCGGCGGCGAGGTGCTCGCCCCGATGGCCCTCCCCGTCCTCGGCGGGCTGCTCATCTCCGACGAGGTGGTGGACATCTTCCTGCCGGTCCGCTTCTTCTGGGTCCGCCGCGGCCGGTGGCTCAAGCTGCAAGCGGCGGGGTTACTCAACCACCAGCGGGCCGCTCCTACGCAATCCGAAGAAACGCCGATCCCCCTCGCCCCCCTTCCGTCCGAACCGGAAGGGGCCGAGGTGCCCGTACACACCGGGGAAGAACCCGGCCGCGCCGAGCGGCTGCTCCCCCGGTGAGTCCCGTTGGAAGGAGTTCTCTGATGATGCGTCCCCTGTTCGCCGCGGCCGCGGCCGTCCTGCTCGGAGCCGGCGTCCCGGCGGCCCAGGCCCAGTGCGGGTGCGCCCGCCCGACGACGACCGTGAGCGTGCGGAGTCCGTCGCCCGGCACGAAGTCTGCCGTGCCCGTGCAGTACCACGTCACCTCCGCCGTGCCGACGGCCGGGTGCGCGAAGTGCGCGACCGCCGGCGTGACGGCGTCGGCGATGCCCGCGATGGTCGGGATGGCCTCCACGGTCACGGCCCCCGTCGCGACCGGCCAAGTCGCCGCGGGCCACGCGGTTCACGCCGCCCCCGACGACAAGGCCGGTGGGGACGGCAAGCCGGCGGCGAAGGCCGACAAAGAAGTCTCCCTCACCGGCACCATGATGTGCGCGAAGTGCGGGCTGAAGGAGCCGGGCGTCACGAAATGCACGAACGCCATCCAGGTGAAGGACGGGGAGAAGACCGTCACCTACTTCCTGGACGACAAGGGGAACGGCGAGACCTACCACGAGGGGCTGTGCGGCGGCGGCACGAAGGCCGACGCGAAAGTCACCGGCACCGCGAGCGAGAAGGACGGCAAGCGGTGGGTGAAGGCGGCGAAGGTCGAGGTGAAGAAGTAACCGGCTCCCCCCTCGGCTAGCGGCCCGACAGCGGGCCGCTAGCCGGGACGGGCTCGCCGACCGCCCGGTCGAGAACCGCCCGCCGGCGGAACGCCTCCGCCCTGGCCTCGTTGAGGCGGTCCCGCACCGCGATCGCGTTCCGCTGCGCCTCGACGAGGGACAGGAACGGCACCTTCCCGGTCACATACGCGGACTGGGCTTCTTTCACGTTCGCGGCCGCCGCCGGTAGCGCCTTCGTCTCGTACAGCTTGACCACCTGCACGCTCTCGCTCACCTGCTCGAACGCCTCCTGCACCTGGAGGCCGATCTGGTCGGTGAGTCGGGCGATCTCGGCCCGCCGCTGTGCCACCTTCGCCCGGGCTTCCGCCACCGCCCCGTCCCGCCGCCCGAGGCGGAGCGGCAGGTTCACCCGCGCCCCCACCTGCCACTGGAGCGGGCGGCCGCCGTCGCCCTGCCAGAACCCGTCGTACGCCGTGAGCAGTTCCACGTCCGGTCGGTACTCCCGGTCCGCCAGGGAGAGGGTGGCGGCGTCCGCCGCGAGCCGGTCGGAGAGCGCCTTCAGGTCCGGGCGGTTCGCCACCGCCCGCGCCCGCAGGTCGGCCGCATCACCGAGCGGGCCGGGCGGCCCGAAGTCGGCCGGCAGCGGGAGAGGGGAGTCGGGGGGGAGGTGGGCGAGCGTGTTGATCCGCGCCCGCGCCACCTGCCGCCCCCGCGTGAGCGACACCACCCGCTCTTCGAGCCGGGCGAGTTCGACGTCCGACTGGAGGATGTCCTGTTGGGGGGCGAGGCCCGTCTTGTAGCGGGTCTCGGCGTTCTGGCGGAACTCGCGGAGGAGGGTCAGGTTCTCCTCGGCCACCCCGAGCGATCTCACGGCCAGGAAGTAGTCCGCCAGGGCCGACCGCGAGGCCTCCGCGAGTTGGAGTCTCGCGTCGCCGACGTCCGCCGTCGCGGCGCTCGCCTCGGCGAGCACGACCTGCCCGCGGAGGCCGCGCTTCCCGAAGAGCGGCAGCTTCTGCGACACCTCCACCCGGGCCGCGTAGTCGGCGTGCGGGGAGCCGGCCGAGAACGGGGCCGTCTGGAAACCGAGCATCGGGTCGTCGAGGGACGTGACCTGTGGATACCGGGCCGCAACCGCGGCGGCGGCCGCCACCATCTGTTCGAGCGTCGGGTTCCGCTCCAGCACCACCCGAACGACATCCTCGGCGGTCAACTCGCCGCGGTCGAACGGGGTTCGCCCCGAATCGGCGTGCGGCAATTGCGGAGAGGGGGTGGCGGGTGACGCGAGCCGGATCGGGGCCGGGGGAGCAGTGCCGCCGGGCCGGGCCGCCGGAAGGGCCGCGGCGGGGTTCGCGTGGACCGGCACATCGTTGGGGGTCGAGGTGAGCACGCACCCGGACGAGACCGGAGGTAGTCCGGCGAGAATCCCGAGTAGAATGCGGCCAATCCGTCCCATCTGGCACTCAGAAATGTGAGCGTGACCGGAAGTATCTATTCCTTCGGCACGACCGGCACAACTTATCAAATGAAACCGCGCAGACGGCCACCGTATGCCGCACCCAAAGCGTCGGCAACTTGCCTCCCTCAAGGTGCGACAGTTCACCGATGGGTCGCTGCCGACACCGCCCCGAGGCCCTGTTCGGAGGGTAACGAGCGGAAACAAAGGCGGCCGAGGTGTTGTGACTTCCTTGATCGTGCCGTGCGTGCCGTGGGACTTGCCGGGGCGGAATCGATTCCTTTGACAGTGCCGCATAAAGGACGTTATGAGGCACCAAATGGGAAAAGAGGGGGTGTCAGTTCCGGCTCCGGAGCGTGCGGTCATCGACTGGTATGCAACCGGGATTGTTCCGGCTGTGGTCGATCGGGCCGGCCTTCACGCCCGCAAGCGGTTCCTGGAATTCTTCACTGCGACCATCCGGAATGAGAACACCCGGATGGCTTACGCCCGGGCCGTCGGTGCATTCTTCGAGTGGTGCCGAGAATACCGGCTCGAACTCCTCGATATCGAACCCATCCACGTCGCGGCCTACATCGAGCGACACCCCGGCGCGCCGCCGACCGTCAAACAGCACCTGGCGGCTGTCAGAATGCTCTTCGACTGGTTGGTCACCGGCCAGGTTCTTGCCATGAATCCGGCGTCCTCCGTCCGCGGGCCGAAGCACGTCGTGAAGCGCGGGAAAACCCCGGTCCTGGATGCGGAACAGGCCCGTCAACTTCTGGACTCGATCGACACCGCGAAACTCATCGGCCTCCGCGACCGCGCGATCATCGCCGTCATGGTGTTCAGCTTTGCCCGGGTGAGCGCCACCGTCTCCCTCCGGGTCGAGGACTACTACCAGGACGGGAAGCGGTGGTGGTTCCGGTTCCGGGAGAAGGGCGGGAAACTCCACCAGGTGCCGGCCCATCACACGGCCGAAGCGTACCTCGACGCCTACATGTTCGCCGCCCGGATCGGGGAGGACAAGAAGGCACCCCTCTTCCCAACTGTCACCCGCCAGGGCCTCCTCACCGACACACAGATGAACCGGAACGACGCGCTCCGCATGGTGAAGCGGCGGGCGGCAGCAGCAGGGCTACCGGAATCGACTTGCAACCACACCTTTCGCGCGACCGGGATCACAGCGTATCTGGGGAACGGCGGGACCATTGAGAACGCCCAGACCATTGCCGCGCACGAGTCGCCGCGGACGACCAAACTCTACGACCGCACGAGTGACGAGATCACCCTCGACGAGATCGAGCGCATTCTCATCTGACGGAAGACGGGCCGAGCTTTCCCCGAGAAGACTTCTCACCGATTCTGTGTTAGTTCCCGTCCTCCGCTCTTTCGCAGCCCATCGAGTGAAATCAGAACACGAGCACCCCACGCGGGAGGATTTCCGCCCGGGGCCGCTCTTACCACATTCGCCGCCGCATGACGCCCGGAGGGACACGCTCGACCCGTCGAGCCGCCCCGCCCCCGAGCCATGCCAATACAGAGGTTGACCATGAGCTTCACACTGCTCCAGCAGTACTACCGGGACTTCCCGGTAGCGCCGGAACTCCGGCCGCTCGCCCCCGTGGTCGCGAAGGCGCGGCACGTCCGCCTCCCGGCCGAGATGACCGTGCCGAAGGACGCCCGCAAGGTGTTCGGGCCGGACCGGGGCGCGAGCTTCCGGCTGCCGAACGGCGAGCCGACGGTCGTCGAAGACGCCGAGAGTTGCGTCGTCCTGTGGGACTGCGAACCCGGCCAGACCGGACTGGTCGAGATGCGGAACTTCCTGATGGTGACCCGCGTCCCGGCCCACATCCTGCCGCTCACCGGCCAGACCGCCGAGACGCTCCGCCGGCAGATCGAAGAACTGCAACAAGGGGGCTGCACCATCCAACTCGTCTGGGGGGTGCTGGCCGAGTTCCAGATCCTGAAGGACACCCCGCCCGACAACGTGATCGGCAAGTGCGTACCCGTGGGCTGGCACTTCCAGAGCCTCTCGACGGACTGCCAGCATACCGCCGTCGGGCACATGAACCCCCTGCTCCTGCAGCTCCAACCGATCGCGTTCACGCATGTGCTGACCGCACTGGAGCAACTCGCTTACCTAGAAGGGAACAAATAACACTACAGAAGGGAGGGGCCGGCGAACTGGAAGACGGCCCCTTCTTTTACTCCACGCGCCCGTTCCTATTCAGGCGTCGGGGCGAGCGGTCGGGTTTCCGTCTCGGGAGAATTTGGGCTGACACGGATGCGCGTACCAGGCGGTGGGATCACACTGAACTCGGCTCTGAAGTCGGCGTGACTCATTCGCTTCGTCGGGTGGGGAACGAAACTCGCCCGCACCTGCGCGAGCTCTGTGCCGTCTTGGGCCACCAGCGTCACCTCAACCGCCGGGGTTAATGGTCCGCGGCCGGCCATCCCGCGATACCGCCCCGCGACGACCAACGTCCCGCTTTCCTCCGACACGGACAACCGGAGCGGGCCGTCGAACGGCGCGGCAATCTCCGCGCGGTACACCCCCTGCGACACCAGGTCGTTTGACGCGAACACACACCCGGCAAAGAGACAGGCTGTCACCAGTCCGACGATTCGTCTCATACACACCTCACGATTCCAAAGCGGGCAACGACTCCTCCCCGGCTGCTTTGCCCGGCGCACGGTCCCGCATCACCAGCCGGTAGAGGGCGGGCAGCACGAACAGGGTCAGCACCGTCGAGGACACGATGCCGCCGATGACGACCACCGCGAGCGGCCGCTGCACTTCCGCCCCGGTGCCCGTCGCGAGGGCCATCGGCACGAACCCGAGCGCGGCCACAACCGCCGTCATCATCACCGGGCGGAGGCGGGTGAGCGACCCGCGAACGATCGCCTCGTCCCGCGGCGCACCCTGAAAGTACAGGCTGTTGATGAACGACACCATGACGAGTCCGTTCAGCACCGCCACGCCCGAGAGGGCGATGAAGCCGACGGCGGCCGAGATCGAGAACGGCAGCCCGCACAGCCAGAGGGACACGATCCCGCCGGACAGGGCGAGCGGGACAGCGCTGAACACCATGAGCGCCTGCCGGACGGAACCGAAGGTGCTGAACAGGAGCAGGAAGATGAGGAAGAAGCACGCCGGGACGACGATCAGCAGTCGCTTCTTCGCCGCGGCCAGGTTCTCGAACTGTCCGCCCCAGGTCGTCCAGTAGCCGGCCGGGAGTTTGACCTTCTCCTCGATCGCCTTCTGCGCCTCCGCCACGAACCCGCCGAGGTCGCGGCCGCGGACGTTCGCCTGGATCACGATCCGTCGCTTCCCGTTCTCGCGGCTGATCTGATTCGGGCCATCAACGAGGTTCAACTCGGCCACCGACGAGAGGGGGACGAATCCGGGAGCGTGGTCGGTCCCATCCACGGGCTCCGCCTCCTCACCGGCTCGCGGCGACGGGAGCGGTACGGGCAGACGCCGAAGCGTGTCCAGGTCGGTCCGCAGTGATTCGGGGAGGCGGACGAGCAGGTTGAACCGCCGGTCCCCCTCGAAGACGAACCCGGCCTCGCGTCCGCCGACCGCGGTCGCGATCACGTCCTGCACGTCCTTCACCGAGAGGCCGAGGCGGGACGCCTCCCGCCGTTTCACCGAGATGTCGAGAAACGGCAGCCCGGTGACCTGCTCCACCTTCGGGTCGGCCGCGCCGGGGACCGCCTTCAGCACCTGAAAGATCTCCTGTGCGACCGGGAGCATCTTCTCGTAGTCGTCGCCGAAGAGCTTCACGGCCACGTCACTCCGAACGCCGGCGATGAGCTCGTTGAACCGCATCTGGATCGGCTGCGTGAACTCGTAACTGTTCCCGGGAAGTTTCTCGACCCGCTCGCGAATCCGTTGCACGAGGTCCGCTTTTGGGAGCGAGGGGTTCGGCCACTCGGCCTGCGCCTTGAAGATGACGAACGTGTCCGAGATGTTCGGCGGCATCGGGTCGGCCGCGATCTCGGCGGTGCCGGTCTTCGAGAACACGAACGCGACTTCGGGGAGACTGCTGATCGTCTTCTCGACGGCCAACTGCATTTCTTGCGACTGCGTGAGGCTGGTGCGCGGCATCCGGAGCACCTGGAGGGCGAGATCCTTTTCGTCGAGGGTCGGGACGAACTCCTGCCCCAGTTGGGCGAACAGCCACAAGGACAGGACGAACGCGCCCGCCGCGGCGGAAACGACCGGGAGCGCGTGGCGGAGGACGATCCGGAGGCCGGGTTCGTAGACTCGCTTCAGCCCCCGGACGATGAAATTCTCCCCCTCCGATATCCTCCCGCCCAAGCACACGGCGACCATCGCCGGGATGAACGTCATCGACAGGACGAACGCCGCAATGAGCGCGAGGATGACCGTCACGGCCATCGGCTGGAACATTTTCCCCTCGATGCCCGTCAGGGCCAGAATCGGAACGTAAACGGTCACGATGATCGCCTGCCCGTAGACGGACGGCTGGATCGTCTCCTTCGTCGCGATCACGACCTCCTGAAGCCGCTCGTCGAGGGTGAGCGTGCGCCCCAGTTCGTGCTGCTTGTCCGCCAGCCGGCGGAGGCAGTTCTCGACGATGATGACCGCCCCATCGACGATGAGGCCGAAGTCGATGGCCCCGAGGCTCATGAGGTTCCCGCTCACCCGCCCCTGGACCATGCCGAAGGCGGTGAGGCACATCGAGAGCGGGATGGCGAGCGCGGTGATGAGGGCCGCCCGGATGTTTCCGAGCAGCACGAGGAGGACCACGATGACGAGAATCGCCCCTTCGGACAGGTTCCTCTCCACGGTGCGGACGGTGGCGTCCACCAACTTCGTTCGATTCAGGACCGGTTTTGCCCGAATGTCCGCTGGGAGGGATTTGTTCACCTGGGTGAGTTTCTCGTCCACCGCCTTCGACACGGTCCGGCTGTTCTCCCCGATGAGCATCAGCGCGGTGCCGACGACGACCTCCTCCCCGTTCTCGCTCGCCGACCCGGTGCGAAGCTCGGAGCCGAGAACCACCGACGCGATGTCCCGCACCCGGATCGGAATTCCGCGGTGCTCCCGCACCATCACGTCCGCGATCTCCTCCTCGTTCCGAAGCATACCCGACGAGCGGACGACGTACGACTCCCCGCGCTGCTCGATGTACCCCGCCCCGCTGCTCTGGCTGTTCTGTTCAAGCGCGGTGAGGATGTCCCCGAGCGTGACCTCGAACGCGACGAGCTTCGTCGGGTCGGGCTGGACCACGTAGTGCTTCAGATACCCGCCGATCGCGTCCACGCCGGCGACGCCGGTGACGGTCTTCAGTTGCGGGCGGATGACCCAGTCCTGGATTTCCCGGAGGTAGGCGGCCTTCTCCAGTGGCGACCGCAGGGTGCGGCCCTCGGGGGTCAGGAACGAGCCGTCCGACTGAAAGCCGGCCGCCCCCTCCTCGGTCGGCTGGCGCTCCCCCGTCCTCTGCTCGTACTCCACCACCCACATGTAGATTTCCCCGAGGCCGGTCGAGATCGGCCCCATCTTCGGCTCGGCCCCGGGCGGGAGGGCGGCGCGGGCCTCGGTCAGCCGCTCGTTCACCTGCTGCCGGGCGAAGTAGATGTCCACCGCGTCGTCGAACACGGCGGTCACCTGGGAGAAGCCGTTCCGGGACAGCGACCGCGTGTAGGACAGCCCGGGAATGCCGGCGAGGGCGGTCTCGACCGGGAAGGTGAGTTGCTTCTCCACCTCCGGCGGCGAGAAGGCCGGGTACACGGTGTTGATCTGCACCTGGTTGTTCGTGATGTCCGGCACCGCGTCGATCGGCAGTCGGAGTAACGACTCGACCCCGACGAGGGCGGCCCCCGCGGTGAGGAGAATGACCAGGAGACGGTGGTGGATGGAAAAGTGAAGGAGTCGCTCAAGCATATCGTTTCCCGTAGCTTCTAGTGTTCGTGCTCGGCTTCGCCTTTCTCAAGCTCGGCCTGGAGGATGAAAGTGTTTCCGGCCGCGTACCGATCTCCGGCCTGAAGCCCTTTCAGAATCTCGGTCGCGTCCTTGTCCCGGCGTCCGGTGAGCACGGGGTGGGCCTCGAAGTGCCCGGCTTCGCCCTCGACGAAGACCACGACCTTCCCCTCGCTCGTCCGCAGGGCCGAGTTCGCGACCGCGACGGCGACCGTCGCCTCTTCGAGAACGATGTCACCGGTCACGAACATCCCCGCGTGGAACGTGGCCGCCGGGTTCGGGAGGACGGCGCGGACGAACCGCGACTGGGTCTCGGCGTCCGTCACCGGCGAGAGGAACGTGATCGACGACTCCGCCACCCGCTCGTCCGGGAAGCGGATCAGTACCCGCTGACCGAGACGCACCTTGGCGTAATCACCCGGGAACACGAAGAAGTCCGCGAAGAGTTCGCTGTAGTCCGCAACGTCGAACAGGGCGCTCGCGTCGCTCACCGATTCACCGACCGTCGCGTGGCGGCGGACGACCACACCCGGAATCTGCGCCTTCACCTCGTACGGCTGGAGGGTCTGGTTGTTCTCCACCACCGCCACGGTTTCCCCACGGCCTACCGGATCGCCGAGCCGCTTGCGGACCTCCCGAATGACCCCGGAGAACCGCGGGGTGACGTGCGCCACGCGGTCCTCGTGCGGCATGAGCTTGCCGGTGAGCGTGAGGGGCACGTTCAACCTGGCGGGTCCGGCGGCGAGCACCGTCAGGCCCAGTTGGGTCATCGACTCGGCGGAAAGTTCGATCTTCCCCTCTTCCTCGCCGTGTTCACCGTGTTCGCCGTGCTCCTCCGCGCGGGCCGACCGATTCGCGGCGCACACATTCGCCGCGAGCGAAATCACACACGTCACAATCAGCAGTCGTCTCTTTCTCAGTGTCATCGTTCCCTCCAGATTTGTTTACAGTGGTGTGCCGAGCAGTTTCTCGATCTCGGCGACGAGGCGGTGGTACTTCGCGCCCGCCTGGATGTGTTCCAGACGGACCTCGATGAGGGTCCGCTGGGCGTCAAGCAGTTCGAGCTGCGAGTACACCCCCTGGGCGAAGCCGGTGCGGGCGAGCACCATCGCCTCCTCGGTCCGCGGGACGATCTCCTTCGCCATGCCGTCCGTCACTTCCTTCGCCTGGACGATCTCCTGGTACAGGGCGAAGACGACGGCCCGCAGGCGGACCTCGACCGACCTCGTCTCCACCTTCGACTTCTCGACCTGGGCGTCGGAAGCCACGATGTCCCCCTGAGCGCGGTCGAAGATCTTGAGCGGGAAACTCACCCCCGCCACCACCGTCTGGTCGTCCCAGTTCCGCCCCTGCCGCCACGCGCCGGACACCACCACGTCCGACACACTCCGCGACCGGGCGAGCGCGGCCTCCGCGGCCCGCACCTTTTCCTCCGCAGCGGCGGCCTGCCGCTCGGGCGCTCCGTCCACCCGCGCGAAAAGAACCTCCAGGGGCGGGAGCGGGTGCGTACCGAACAAGTCGCCCGAGGCCGACCGGACGTCCGCCCCGCGACTCCCCCAGTTCGCCACGAGTTGCTGCTTCGACACCTGGAGCGAGCGGGTGGCTGCCCGCAGCGACGACCCCGCCCGGGCGACGAGAATCCGCGCTCGCTTGTCTTCCAGCGGAGAACCGATGCTCGCCTTGGTGCGGCGCTCGACCGCCCGCACCAACTCTTCGGCCTGGGCCAGGGCGAGCTTGGCCAACCGCACCTCCTCCTGCGCGCTGACCACCTCGATGAAATCCACGGTCGCAGTCCCGAGCACCTCGACGCGAGTCGATTCGTACTCGACCCGCACCCGATCCTGCGCCGCGGCCGCCGCCCGCGTGCGGAGTTCCCGCTTGTCGCCGAGTTCGATGAGCTGACTCAGTTGCAGCGTGTTCTGGTACTGGACCTGATCCCCGAACGCCCCCGACCCGACGAAGTTTTCCGGACTGAGCGACAGTTCGGGGTTGGGCCGGAGGGTGGCCTGGAGCACCTTGGCCTCGCTCGCCCGCACCTCCCACGAGTAGGCCGCAAGCCGCGGGCTGCCCTTGAGTGTCGCGGACAGCACCTCGCTCAAGGTGAGGTCGCCGGACAGTTCGGGCGGGGCCGCCCGCTCGCCGTCGAACGCGGCGGGCGTCGTGCCCTCGTCCGGTTCGGCCGGCTGCGACTCCGAGGACGAAATCGCGGCCGCCGGGGTGGGCCCGAGGTGGGTGGAGAAAAGGAGTCCGAGGATCAGGGTTCGTGTCTTCATGGGATCCGGTCGTGAGCGAACTGGTTACTGGGGCGCGTGGCGAAACGACTTCACGCGGAAGCGCGGCGGCGCGTGCCGCGACCGAGAGCGAAGGCCTGGCGGATCAGATGAGGAGAGAGACGGTCTTTCGGACGGCGTAGACGTCGGACGAGAGTGAGGCCGGACGGGAGGAACGTGGCGTCCGAACGCGAGTGAACGTATCGGCCGCCGCGTCGGACGGAAGGATCGCGGCGACGAACACCACAGGGGGCAAGGTCAGGGTCGATTCGGGGTTGAATGAGGCGAGTCGCACCGACCCGTCAGCGACCGTCAAGTCTTCGCACCCCTGGCAACTGCGAGCAGCGAGAGTCAGTTGCGAACACTCGGCATCGTCCGAAGCAGAAAAGCCCTGTTTGCCTTCCCGGCACCGTCCAGCTTCGTCCGCCGCCTCCAGGCGCGTGCCTCCGTCGGAACTGACGCACAGCACAACCCCCCGCCCGATGGCCCCGGAAAGGACCAATAGAGCGGCACACAGCCAGGGGAGTATTCTGCGGAGGTGTTCCATCGTTCGGTCCATACACCAAAAATCGGTTCCCGGCCAAGTATGCCTTTTCCGCCCGTTGAACGGGCCGCGGGTGAAGAATCAGATGCCGAAGGCAGCGTGAAGTACTCAGCCCGCCGCCCGCTCACTCTGGGGCTCCCTCCCCCTCCTGCGTGGGTCGGCGGTTTGCCGGCCGTCCGGTGTGAATCGATTTTCCCTGTTCTTCCGACGGTGCCGTGCCGATGAAGAGGACGTGGTGAGTCTCTCCGCGCCGTCCGTTCGGGAACCTCGGTCATGCGGCTGTTGGCAACGATCATCGCGGTGGTCATGTCGGTTACGACCGGCGGGCCGCTCCGTTGCCCGTGCCAACTCGCGGCACTCGTCCGCGGTACGACCTGCGTTGCCGAGACCGTCCAGGTGGACCCGGCAACGTTCGAGACCCACAACTGCTCCTGTCAGTCGCACCGTGAACCGGAAGAGCCACAACCGACCGAGCGAAAGCCTTCCCCCGGTGAGCCGTGTCCGCACGGGCCGAGTGTCGATCTCGTCTTGCCGACCGCAGGCGGAGAACGCCTCGCCGGTGACGGCGGACTCGGCGACTTTCCGGTGGCGGCTTACGGGGCCGTTGAAATCCCCTTGTCCTGCGGTCTGAACTTACAATTCCGCGTCGTCTGTGAACCGACCTCGTCGAAATCCGACCGGCTCAGGTACTGCCACTCATTTCGCTGCTAGGTCCACCCCTCCGCCTTCTGCCCGGTCGCCATTTCCGACGGGTGTCCCAAACATGCCCCCCGGCTGTTCCGGGCGGGTCGGAGGAGTGTCATGCGAAATCCGTTTCGGACGGGCGGCCGACGCGCGATCGGGTGGCTCGCGAGCGGTGCCCTGGGAGTCGCCACGGTAGGCTGTGCCTCCGGGCCTTACACCGCCCCCCTCGACCCCTACCCGGTCGCCGCGACTCGGCCGCCCGCGCGACTCCCCGCCTCGCCCGTCACCCGCGTGGCGCATCAGGAGCCGGCCGGGAAAGGCGCGTCCAGCACCGCCGACGCGCCCGGCCCCGCGGCCGGTCCGGTCCAGGTGGACGAGTTGGTGCAACTCGCGGTCGGGAGCAACCCGCGGCTCGGGAAGGCGACGTTCGCCATCGACGCCGCGCAAGGCAAGTACGTCCAGGCCGGCCTCTACCCGAACCCGACGCTCGCCGTCACGGCGGACGAACTCGGGGACCGGACCGGGCCGGGCGGCATCATCACCGCCCCCCAGATCTCCCAGGAGATTGTCACGGGGCGGAAGCTCTCGCTGTCCCAGGCGGTGGCCGCGAAAGAGGTGGACCAGACGACCCTCTCCCTGCTCCGCGAGCGGTACGGCGTCGTCGGCTCGGTGCGGGCCGCCTTCTACGACCTCTACGCCCTGGAGCGGCGGATCACCGTCCTCGACGAACTGACCAAGCTCGCCGGCGAAGCCGTGAAGAACGGGCAGACGCTCCTCGACAACAAGCAGATCGCCCGGCTCGACCTGGTGCAGCTCGAAGTCGAACTCGCCCGGTTCCGCTCCCAGGCGGAGGCCGCCCGGCAGGAACTCCCCGGTGCCCGCAAGCGGCTCGCGGCCCTGGTCGGCGACCCGCGGCTCCCCGTCGGCACCGCCGCCGGGCCGTTCGAGGACGTGCCCCTTTACGACGCGGATCGCACCCTCGACACGGTCCTCGCCACCCACCCCGAGGTGCGGTCCGCGCGGGTCGGGGTGGAGCGGGCGCAGGCCGCCATCCGCCGGGCGGAGGTGGAACCGATCCCGAACTTGACCCTGTCCACCGGGTACACCTACCAGGGGCAGAACAAGTCGAACGACTGGCTCGTCGGGGTGAGTGCGCCCATCCCGGCGTGGAACCGGAACCAGGGAAATATACGGGCGGCGAAGGCCGAACTCGGCATGGCGGTGCAGGACGTCGCGAGGGTCGAGAACGACCTCGCCGAGCGGGTGGCGACCGCACTCCGGACGTACTCGGCGGCCCTGAAGCTGGCCGGGCAGTACCGGACGGAAATCCTCCCGAAGGCGGAAGAGACTTACAAGTTGTCGCTCGAAGCGTTCAAGGGCGGGCAGTTCGAGTACCTGCGGGTGATCCAGGCGCAGCGGGCGGTGGCCGAGGCGCGGCTCGAATACAACCGCGCCCTCGGCGAGGCGTGGCGGTCGGCGGCCGACCTCTCGGCCTTGCTGCTCGAAGAGTACTGGCCCGGCCCGGCCCCGAAACCCGTCGGCCCGTCCGCGGGGGCGGGCGTGCTTGCGGCACCCGGGCGACTGCCCGGGAACGAACCGAAACCGCGCTGATTTGGACGCCGGCCTCGCGCGGGTCGCATTGCCCGCCGGCGACGCGGTGGGTATGATTCGTATGCTAAGCTAGGCCCTGTTCACACGGGAATCCGATGTTCCGCACGGTGGTGACGTTCCTGGTCGTGGCGCCGCTGCTCATGCCCCCGGGCATGTGCATCTGCCAGTTCGCGCCGACCGGCAAGGCGTTCGCCGCAACACGGCCCGAGGCCGATCGACACACGCACGTTGCTTCGGACTCGCGGTCGGACTGCCGCTGTGACTCGTGCCGTGAACGGGCGACCGACGCGGGTCTCACCGCTGGCAGCGAGGGGCGATCGGCGCACGACGGGTCGTTACCGTCCGGACCCAGTAAGCACGCACCCGGCTGTCCGGCCGCACTCGGTGACATGCCCACCAAGGTGGCGGTCCAGGCCGTCACAATTCACTTCGACGTGAACACCGGACTTTGCTTCGACTCCCCGTTCCTCCATCCGGCCGCGTCGGTCGGGCGGAACCGCGAGTGCGTGAGCGCTCAGGCCGCCTCCCCGCCCCTCTTCATCTGCCACTGCTCGCTCCAAATCTGATCCATTTCCCCCGTCATACACTCGGCCCCGCGGACACTCCGCCGCCGGTCGGGCTCTCCCGCGTTCATCCCGAGTGACCGCGGCCGCCTGCGAAACACTCGTCATCCTGAACATAAGGCTCGCTTTTCCCCCTTTAAGGAGGGGCGTCATCGTGGGCACTCTCACACCCGGTATGAACGGACCGGCACGCTCGACCGACGCGAGCCATCCGAGCGGGTCGCACCGCCTGGTGCTGATGGTCCCGACCGCCGCCGTAATCCTCGCCCTCGGCGGCCTGGCCTACTGGGGGCACAAGACGGGCTGGGACTTCTCAAACAAGTTGCGAGAAGCCAGGGAGTCCGCTCCCGGCTCCGACGAGCTACGCGGTGTCGTCCGGCTCTCGCCGGCCGCCCCCGGGTCGGAGCTTCCCCTCCCCGGTCAGAACGCTCGGATCGAGTTCGGCTCGGCCGACGCGGTCGAAATGATCGGAATCGGCATCACCCCGGTGTGGCCGGCGGCGCTCACCGAACAGGTGACGGGCGCGGGCGAGATCGGCTTCGACCCGGCCCGGGTCGCCCGACTTCCCGCTCGGGCCGGCGGCG
>JALHQU010000036.1 GCA_022841795.1 Fimbriiglobus sp. | reverse complement strand
GCAAGACGGCGAGTAGCGGTTGGGCTTCGACCGGAAACGTCATCGCGGCGGCTCGGGCTGGGAGGACCCCAACCCTATCACCACCAACGGCCGGAAATCGGCATCAGTCGAGCTCAGTCAGTCGAGGGTGTCGCCGATCGCCGCTTTGAATACCAAACAGTCGGCGAACGGGCGGTTGGCCAGTGCCGTCTTCACGGCGAACTTCTGCACCCCCGATCAGGCCGCACGGCAACACTTTTCGTACTTTGCCGCCGCAGACACTCAGCGGGAGCCCTCGGGTCCGAGTTGCGGGTGTTCTGGGGCACACCCGGGGAAGCCCGAACCGTTGTCTGGGGCATCGGGTTCACGCCGCATCGTGGCCGTGAACCCCGCCCGCTCCCGAAAAACCCACACCCGCGTGCTCACCGGCCGGGGAACTGGGACCGGTCGCCGAGCATCTTCCCGTGCCGCCCCAGGTCGCGGCCGAGTTCCAGTTGTTCCGGCTCCCAGGCCGCGAGCGCCGAGTCGAGATCCCCCGGGTGCCGGGTGATCGCCTCGCCGAGCGCGATCGCGTTTCCCGCCGCCTTCGACGTGCTCGCCGCCGTGTGCGGCCGGGGGATGAACGCCGCGTCCCCCACCAGGCACACCCGCCCGACCGCCATCCGCGGCACGGCCAGGTCGAGGATCGGCTGGACGAACGGCTCGGCCGTCGCCTCGACCAGGTCGGCGAACGGCTTCGCCAGTCGGGTCCGGGCGATCTCCCGCTGGGCCTCGACCAGGTCCGGCCGGGCCTGGCCGGGCGGCACCGAGAAGTCCCGCTCCCGCCCGTCCCGCCCGGTCATGACCGCCGGCAGGTCCGCCTCCGGCACGTTCCAGTACCACACCCAGTTCAGTCGCCGCTGCCCCTCGCCCACCTCCCCGGTCGGGCCGGGGATGAGGTAGCAGAGGATGTGGCTCCGCTCCGTCTGGAAAAACGTGAACCGGTTGGCGAACACCCGCAGCAGGTCTGCCCCGGCCGCCGCCTCCGGCACCACCCCCCGCCAGGCCACGTACCCCGAGTACGATGGCTTCACCGCCGGGAACATCGCCTGCCGGATGGCCGACCGCGACCCGTCGGCCCCGACCAGCAGATCCGCCCGCTCGGTCCGCCCGTCGGCGGTCGTGATCGTGACGCCGTCCTCGACCGCCTCGAACCCGGTCACCGCCCGGCCCTCGTGATACCGTTCGGCCGGGAAGGCCGAGCGGAGCTTCCCGTACAGGAGGCCCCACGAGGTCATGAGTTGCTGCGACGGGGCCGGCTGCCCGTGGCCATCCGGGTCCAGGTACTGCCGGAACCGGGACCACACCCCGGCCGTGTGCTCGTCGGCGAGCTTGTACTTCCGGAGCAGGTGCATCGTCTCCGCCTGCATGACGATGCCAGCCCCGCGGTCGTCGAGCACCCGCCCGGACCGCTCCAACACCGACACGTCACACCCGGCGGACAGCAGTTCCAGGCCGGCCGCGAGGCCGCCGAGTGACCCGCCGGCCACGATCACCTTCGCCGGGACCGGCGGTTTCGCCTGTGCCATGTTTCAGTCTCCCTTCGTTGTTGGCGACCCGACCCGGCCGGCTGCGGTCAGCACGACCGCTTGCCGTCCGGGTCGAGACCGCACACGCCGGCGGACTCGCCGGCCGGGACCGCCCCGGCGGCCTGTTCGAGCGCGGCCCGGAACGTCTCCGGCGGCTGCGCCCCGGAGAGCGCGACCGAGCCGTTGATGACGACGAACGGCACGCCGCTCACCCCGAGGCGGCGGCCCTGCCGCTCTCCGTTAAGAACCGCTTCGAGGCCCGCGTCACCCGCCAGGAGGTCGGCCACCTCCGTCGGGTCGAGACCGGCTTCGACCGCCACGGTCGTCAGCGTCGCCCGGTCGTTCATGTCCCGGCCGTCGGTGAAGTACGCCTTGAACAGCGCCTCCACCACCGCGTCCTGAACGCCCCGCTCGCCGGCCAGCCAGACGAGCCGGTGCGAGTCCAGGGTGTTCGGGGTGCGGGCCACCTTGGCGTAGTCGAAGGTGATCCCCTCGCCCCGCCCGGCCGCCGTCACGTCCGCGTCCATCGCCTGGGACCGCTCCCAGCTCCCGAACTTGGCCGACCGATACTCCCGCCGGTCCTTCCCCCCGGGGGGCATGTCCGGGTTCAGTTGGAACGGGTGCCAGCGGACGGTCACGTCCCGGTCGCCGAGCATGTTGACGGCCTTCTCCAGCCGCTTCTTGCCGATGAAGCACCACGGGCAAATCAGGTCCGAGTACACGTCTACGGTCACGCTCATGGGTCACTCCTCGTCGGTGTTGCGGCCGGCCCCGATGGGGTCGCGCCAGTTTCGACCCGACTCTACCTGCATTAATGGCACCGGGTCTTGAAGGTTCTTGCTGCGCGGTCGAGGGGCGCATTGCCCCCGGATGGGGCATCTGGTCAGCCGGAAGGGCGGTGTGTTAGCTGCCCACGGCGAGGAGTTGCACGCTGAACAGGTGGTGCGCGTCGGTCCAGGTCCGGACGACCTCCAGCCCGGCCATCGCCGCCAGGCGGCGGAACGCCTCCGGGGCGTACTTGTAGGAGCACTCGGTGCGGACGCTCTCGCCGGCGGCGAAGCGGACGACCGCGCCGCCGACCCGCACCACCTGCGGTTCGCGGCTGACGAGGTGCATCTCGACCCGGCTGTGTTCGGCGTTAAAGAACGCCCGGTGGTCGAACCGGGCCGGGTCGAAGTCGGCCCCGAGTTCGCGGTTGATGCGGACCAGGAGGTTGCGGTTGAACGCGGCCGTCACCCCCGCGCGGTCGTTGTAGGCCGGCTCGATGACCGCCGCCGGCTTCCGCAGATCGACGCCGACGAGCAGGCCGCCGCCCGGGCCGCACAGTGCGGCAATGCCCGTCAGCAGCCGGAGTGCGTCGTCCGGCCCGAAGTTGCCGACCGTCGAGCCGGGGAAGTAGACCACCCGCCGCCGCACCGGGGCCGCCACCGCCGGCACGTCGAACCGCTCGGTGAAGTCCGCCCACACGGGCCGCACCTCGACCCCCGGCAGGCGGGCGGCGAGCGCCGCGGCCGAGGCGTACAGGTGCTCGCGGCTGATGTCCACCGGGACGTACCCGGCCGGGTACCGTAGTCGGGACATCAGGAGCGGCGTTTTGAGGCTGCTGCCGCTCCCGTACTCGATCACGAGACAGCCCGCGCCCAGGGCCGCGGCCATCTCGCCGGCGTGGGAACCCATGACCTCCAGTTCGGCGCGGGTCAGGTAGTACTCGGGCAGGTCGCAGATGCGGTCGAACAGCCG
This sequence comes from Fimbriiglobus sp., assembly GCA_022841795.1. GTDB lineage: Bacteria > Planctomycetota > Planctomycetia > Gemmatales > Gemmataceae > JALHQU01. The sequence goes on along the minus strand of JALHQU010000036.1, from coordinate 39,257 downwards.
CGCCCCCGCCTCGTCGTAGAAGTACTTGCACGGGAGTTCCTTCGCCGCCCGGCTCAGGCCGGCGACCACGTCGGCGCGGAAGGTGTCGGGCGGTTTCGTCATGCGATGCGGGCGAGTCGCAGCCCGGCGAACTGCCACCGGGCCTCGGGGGCGAAGAAGTTGCGGTAGGTGGCGCGGACGTGCGCCCGGGGGGTCACGCACGACCCGCCGCGGAGGACCATCTGGTTGCACATGAACTTGCCATTGTACTCCCCGAGCGCGCCCGCCGCCGGGCGGTAGCCGGGGTACGGGGCGTACGCGCTCTGGGTCCACTCCCACACGTCCCCGAACGCCTGCGCGGGTCCGGACCCCTCGTCCGACGACAGCGGCATCGGGTGGAAGTGACCGTCTTCGAGCAGGTTCCCGTCCGGGGCGAGGCCCGAACAGGCGACCTCCCACTCCGCCTCGGTCGGCAGCCGCGCCCCGGCCCAGCGGGCGTAGGCGTCGGCCTCGTAGAAGCTCAGGTGGCAGACCGGCTCGCCCGGCCTCACGCCCCGCACCCCGCCGAGGGTGAACACCTCCCACCCGTCCCCGGCCCGCTCCCAGTAGAGCGGGGCGGCCCAGCCGTGGGATTGGCTCGCCCGCCAACCGTCGGACAGCCAGAACTCGGGCCGGTCGTAGCCCCCGTCCTCCATAAACCGCAGGTACTCGCCGCAGGTGACCGGCCGCGAGGCGAGCGCGAACGGTTCCAGGAAGACGCGGTGCGGCGGCCCCTCGTTGTCGAACGCGAAACCGCCCCCGGCGTGCCCGATGTGACGGACCCCGGCGTCGAACGGCAACCAGCGGTGTTCCGCAGCCGACCCGCTATACCTCGGCGGGAGGCGGCGGTACGTGGGTCGGAGCGGGTTCCGGCCGAAGGCGTGCTTGATGTCGGTCAGGAGCAGTTCGAGGTGCTGCTCCTCGTGGTTCACCCCGAGGTCGAGGAGGGGCCGCACCCGGTCGAGTTCCTCCCCGCCGAGGCGGTCCAGGAGGTCGCGGACGGCCGCATCGACGTGGGCGCGGTAGCGGAAGATGTCGCCCGCCGACGGGCGGGACAGCAGCCCGCGCTCCGGCCGCGGGGGTCGGGGGCCGACCGCCTCGTAGTACGAGTTGAACAGGGCGCGGAACGCCGGGTCGAACGGCCGGTACTCGCCCGCGACTGCGGCCGAGAGCACGAACGTCTCGAAGAACCAGGTGGTGTGCGCGAGGTGCCACTTCGCCGGGCTGGCGTCGGGCATGGATTGCACGCCCATGTCCTCGGGCGACAGCGGCTCGCAGGCGGTCTCGGTGGCCGCCCGCACTTCCCGGTAGCGGTCGAGCAGTGACGAGCGCGGGTCACTCACGCGGTGGGCCGTCCCGACCGGCTGCGGTCGCCGTCTCGGGTGCAAATTGGAGTCGTGCTAGATTCATCGGGATACGCCTCGTGTCGTTGTCGGCAAATATCAGCCGCGCACCCACCTTACGGCCGCGGAACGATTCACGTCTTAAACGTTCTTGCGCGTCCCGCCGGCGTGACCTCACTTGAACGCCGCCATCAGCCCCACCCCGCCGATCAGGAGGAGCAGCCCGAGCAGGCGGACGGGACTCGCCGCGTGGACGGGGAGGCCGAGCGCCCCGAAGTGGTCGAGCACCAGGGCGGTCGTCATCTGGCCGGCCACGACCAGGGCGAGCGTGACCGCCGTCCCCACCTTCGGGGCCGCCGCGACCACGCACCACAGGTAGGCGACCCCGAGCAGGCCGCCGAGCCACGCCGTCCACGGGGCCGCCGCCAGGTCACTCCGGGACGGCCACGAGTAGCCCGCGACCAGGCAGTACACGAGGGCGGCGACGATCCCCACCCCGAACGAGACGAGGACCGTCTGCATCGGCGTGCCCATCGACGCCTTGAGCTGGGTGTTCACCCCCGCCTGGAGGGCCAGGGCCACCCCGCCCGCGAGGGCCAGTACCAGGAACAACCAGTTCGCCATCACGGACCTCCCGGCCGCGAGCGGCGGCTTGACGTTGGACGTGTTCATCTCGCCACCCCTCCCGGAGCCGGTCGGGCCTCACCGCCGGGTCGCCATCTCGGGGTAGAGGCGGTTGATGATGTTGTAATTGAGCGCCGTCCAGTACTCGGACCGTACCGGGTCCACGAACTCCCGCTCGTCGGCCTCGATGGCGGCGTAGTGCTCCGTCATCAGGTAGTCCTCCAGGTCGTTCATGCTCCCGAAGGACATGACCGTCACCCCGTCGATCTGGCTGCCGGCGGCGTGCCAGAACAGGTCGCCCTCCTTCTTCGGGCCGACGTTGTGGAGTTGGGCGTACCGGCGGACGTACTCGTGCGTCGCCCCGCGGGCGATGACCAGGTCGGCGTGCTTGCCCAGCCAGCGGGCCTGGAACGCCTCGCGGCTAGTGCCTTGCTTCCGGTGGTGCGTCTTGACCAGCACGATCGGGTCGCGGTGGCGGGCGCTCGGGACGAGGATGAACTCTTTGGCGATCATGTGCGGCACCTCACGGAACATGACCTGCTCCTCGGGCACGATCTTGGCCGGGAACTTGCCCGACCCGAACGACAGGGTGAGGTCGTCGAGCGACCGGAAAGCCATGTACGCGAACCCGTCCCACTGCGGCCGGCGGTGGTCCGGGATCTTGCCGATCACCTTCGCGTGCAGCCGCCCGTTCTCGTCCACCGGGGCGCGGTACGGCGGCGGGAAGTGCGACGTCGGCCCGCCGGGGACGCGGTGGACCTGGTCGTACCGCAGCATGACGGCCATGCTCTTGTCCTCCGGCCCGTCCTCGTAGGTGAACCGCATCCCGTGGACCTTCCGCCAGTACTCGTCCCACTTCTCGTAGAGCAGGTTCGGGTCTTTGTCGAAGGCGAGCGCGGTCGGGTCGGCACTCGGGTCGGCGAGCGGCCGGCCGTCCCGCCCGACCACGTTGTTCGGGTCGCGGCGGCGGTCCGAGACGGGGCTGGTGTCGGCCCGCGAGAGGAAGGCCGGGAGGACGATGAGCGGCTCGGTGGTCGCCTCGAATGTCGTGAGGTACGGCGGCCGCAGCCCGCCCGCCGACCCGTCCTTGAGGAAGCCCGCGTGGCTCCCGTTCGTGCCGCCCGCCGCGGTCTTCCCCGTTGTCACGTCCTGAACTGCTGCCATCGTCGTCCCTCCTGTTCACCGCGCCACAGCGGCTGCGGCGTGTTGCCGGCTTCGCCGTTGATGAACCTTACCCCGGGGCCGCGGGGCGATCTTGAACGTTCTTGCTGCGACGTGCCGGCACCACCCGGCATGGGGGTGAATCGAACCCGCCGGACGAGGGGTGATCGGTTGCGAGAGGACGGGTCGATGTATGGTGCGTTAGATGAGTGTGCCGGCCCGCGGCCGGTACCGGCCGGGGGTCACGCCGACGAGGCACTTGAAGTGGCGGGTCAGGTGCGGCGGGTCCGAAAACCCCGTCGCCGCCGCGACCACCGCGATGGCCGTGCCTTCGCCGAGCATCGCCCTGGCCCGCTCGACCCGGAGCTGCGTCTGGTAGGCGTGCGGGGGCAGGCCGACGATCCGCGAGAACGCCCGGTTCAGCCGGTACGGCCCGAGCCGGACGTAGGCGGACAGGTCGGCGAGGAGCACGGTCCGGGCGAAGTTCACGTCCAGGTAGGCGCGGGCGCGGCCGACGGCCGCCGCGTCCCGCTCGGCCGCCGGCGGCGGCTCTTCCCCGCCGTGCCCCCCGATCAGGCAGACGAGGTAGGCGTGCAGGAGGGTGTCCCGTTCGAGCGCGGACGAGCCGTCGGTGAACGACCGGTGGGCCAGCACGAACAGGTCGCGGGCGCGGTCGCCCGCCGGGGCGAAGTCGGCGAAGTACGGCAGGCCGACCGGCCGCCCGGCGAGTTCCGCCGCCACCCCGAGGAGGAGGGACGAGTCGGCGTACATCACCCGGGCCTCGGCCGCCGGTTGTCTCCGGCCGCGGCCGAGCGTCGCCGAGTGGACCTCGCCGGCCTGGACGATGCAGTGCACGCCGTCGTGGCACGGGTGGTCGGACCCGCGGTAGTGGACCACCCCGCCCGCGACCCCGACCCCGACCCCGATCTGGAACTGCGGGTGGCTGTGCCGCGGGAGGGAGCGGTACACCCCACGCCCGTGGACGAGTTCGACCCGCAGGTGGGGGAACAGCCAGACCTCGATGTGCGGCGGTGCCACTCCCCCATTCATCCGGTTACCCCTCCCCGGCCGGCGGCCCCCGCCCGGCGAACCGGCCGGGGGTGACCCCGACCAGCCGCTTGAACAGGCGGGTGAGGTGCGACTGGTCGGCGAACCCGGTCGCCAGCGCCGCCTCGACGACGGACGTGCCGCCGGACAGGAGTCTCCTGGCCCGGTTGACCCGGACCTGCGTCTGGTAGGCGTGCGGGGGCAGCCCGACCTCGGCGGCGAACACCCGCACCAGGTGGAACGAGCTGAGCCGGGCGACCGCGCTCAGCCGGTCCAGGGAGACGTTCTCGGCGTAGTTCTCCTCCAGGTACTCGCGGACCCGGCGGACCGCCGCCCGCTCCCGCCGGGCCGGCCGCGGCGCGGTGCCGCTTTCGGCGTGCCGGCGGACGAGGAGCGTCAGGGTGCAGAGGAGGAAGGTGTCCCGCTCCAGGCCGGACGCCGGCCCTTCGAGGGCCGCGTGCAGCTCCAGGAACAGGCCGACGACGGCCGCGTCCACCACCACCGGCTGCGGGAAGTACGGCAGGTGCCCTTCGCCGCGGCCGGCGACCACCGCGGCGGCGTTTTGCAGGAGGGCCGGGGCGAGGTAGGCGGTGCGGAACGTCCAGTCCGCCTCCTCGACCGCGTGCCCGGTGTGGACCTCCCCGGGTTCGAGCAGGCTGAGGCTGCCGGGCGGGGCGACGTGGCCGCTCCCCCGGTATCCGAACCGGGCCGCGCCGCCGAGCAGGACGCCGATCTGGAAGTCCTCGTGCGAGTGGCGGGGCCAGGCGGTCGGCCCGGCGACCCCGCGGTGGAGTTCGAGGCCGCCGCCGGGCGGACGCCACACCCGCTTGATCTCACACGCCCGCGTCGTCGTCACTCGTCCACCCCCTCCCGCCGGTGCCCCCCGCCGGCCCGCGAGTACTGGCCGGGGGTGACGCCGACCAGCCGCTTGAAGTGGCGGGTGAAGTGGGCCTGGTCGGCGAACCCGACCTCGCCCGCGATCTCGACGAGGGCCAGCCGGTCGGCCGCGAGCAGCAACCCCTCGGCCCGCTCCACCCGCAGCTTCACCACGCACTGGTGCGGGGCGAGGCCGGTGCTCTGCTTGAACAGCCGGGCGAAGTGGTACGGGGACACCTCGACCGACGCGGCCAGGTCGGCCAGGCTGAACGTGGTGGCCAGGTTGGCGTGGATGAACTCCATCGCCCGCCGCAGCCGCGGCACCGACAGCCCGCCCGGGCACCGATCGGCGGCGAGCGGGAAGGCCGAGTGGTGCTCCAGCAGGTGAACGGCCAGCGCCACCCCGAGCGACTCGCCGTACAGGCTCGGGAGCGGGGCGACGGCCGACACCTCGGCCCGGAGCGCCAGCCCGAGCCGCTCGACGACCGGGTCGCGGACCTGGAAGCGGGCCACCAGTTCGACCGCCCGGCGGTGCGGGAAGGCGTGCGCGGACACGTCCTCCAGGAAGGCGGCCTCGAACACGACGTGCAGGGAGTGGGCGCGGGCGTACCACCGCACGGTCGCCGGCCGGCCGGCCGGGCTGACGGTGACGGTGCCGCGGGAGAACACCGCGTCCTCGGTGCGGCCCCCGACCGTCTGGGTCATGCGGAACGGCGACTCGCCGAGGGCGACGGAGAGGGTGTGGTGTGGGAAACTCGGCAGGTCGAACCCGAACGGCGGGCTGTCCTTCTGGCTGACCAGGAACCCCGGCCACCGGGTGCCGCTGTTCGCCAGGATGTGGTCGTCGGGGATCACCGCCCGCACCGCGGCGTCCATCGGCTCGGCGAACGGGGCGTTCCGCTCTCGGGTCAGCATCCGCGACCTCCCCGGTGAGGGGGCGGGCCGCGGCGGAGCACGACCAGACCGTTCGACCAGCCGGCTCGAACGGGAGACTCTCGTGTGTGGTCGGTCACTCTGCCCTCCTCTCGTCACCGCGCGACGGGTGCCCGCCCGGCGACGCCGTGCCGGAAGGATGGTCAGAGCAGTTCGGTGGCGACCTCGGTCGATGAGGAGGTCAAGAAAATGGTGGCCATCCGGCCTCAAGGGGCAAACTTATCGATCCGGGGCAGGGAGTCAAGAAGCCGCCCGTCCGGGCCGGCATCTCACACGGCCACGCACCGGGTCTCGCACGCCCCGACGCCCTCTCACGCCGGCTTCCGCCGCTGGACCGCGTACCCGTACTGGACCGGCCAGTCCGGGGTCTGGTTCAGGTCGTGCTGGGCGGCGAGCGCCCAGTACGGGTTCCGGAGCAACTCCCGCCCGACGAACACCAGGTCCGCCGCCCCGGACGTGACGACCTCGTTCGCCTGACCCGGTTCGGTGATGATCCCCACCGCCCCGGTGCGGACCCCCGCCCGCCGGCGGACCGCCGCCGCGAGCGGCACCTGATACCCCTTCCCGACCGGGATGACGGCCTGCGGGACGGCCCCGCCGCTTGAAACGTCGATCAGGTCCACCCCCCGGTGGCACAGCGCCCGGGCGAGCGTCGCCGACTGGTCCACGTCCCAGCCCCCCTCCACCCAGTCGGTCGCCGAGACGCGGACGAATGGGGTCGAAGGTGGGAGCGGCCCGCGGGACGGGGCGAGGGTTAGGGATCGGCTCCGGGTGGCGGAGGGCTTTGAGGATGGTCTTGGGCGAGTGCCCGAGTTGGCGGGCGATCTGGCGGAGGGAGTGGCCCTCGCGGTGCAACCGGCGGATGCGGGCGTAGTGGTTCACGGTGAGCATCGCTCCCTCCCCACACCGACGTGTTGCCGGTGGAAGGAGGATGGCTCACGCGCTTCCCTTCGTGGTGTTGAACGCGCTTCCCTCAGTCGAGTTGATCACCACGAGGTCTCCGCGACCTAACCGGTCGCGGCCGAATTGAAGCTCCCGACATCGTGTAAGGTTTGTCCACACGCGGCCGTCTCCGCGACCTAACCGGTCGCGGCCGAATTGAAGCGGCACGACCGCCGGTTCCGGGACGCGGTGTTGTGGATCGCCCGCACCGGGGCGGCGTGGCGAGACCTGCCGGAGCGGTTGGGCCACTGGAACAGCCAGTGGCGGCGGTTCGACAGGTGGGCGCAGGCGGGGCGGTTCGCCGCCCTGGCCGCCGTGTTCCGCGACCCCGACCTGGACGCCCTGCTGCTGGGCGCGACGGTGGTGCGGGCGCACCCGTGCGCGGCCGGGGCAAAAAAAAGTGGGACGGGTCCGGGGGCCAGTCGGAGCAGGCCCTCGGCCGCAGCCGCGGCGGGTTCGGCACCAAGCTGCACGGCGGGTTCAACGGCCTCGGCCAGCCGGTCGAGTTGACCGCCACCTCCGGCCAGGCGTCGGACGCCGGGCAGGCGGAGGCCCTGCTGGCGGACCACCAGCCGGAGGCGGGGGTGGCGGACAAGGCGTACGACAGCGATGCGTTCGTCGAGGCGGTGGAGGGGCGGGGGGCGGAGGCGGTCATCCCGTCGCGGGCGAACCGCACCGCGCCGCGGGAGTTGGACCGGCACACGTACCGGGAGCGGAACTTGGCCGAGCGGTTCTGGGCGCAGGCCAAGCAGTTCCGCCGGGTGGCGACGCGGTACGAGAAGAAGGCGGCCAACTTCCTGGCCTTCGCCTGGGTCGCCGCCTGGGTGGTGATGATGAAGTAACCCGGCCATCGTAGCTCGCCCAGCTACAGTCCACACAGCCTAGCTCGGCGGGGCAGGCGAATCGAACTGGAAGCGGAGGCGGCGGGCGTTGATGTCGAGCGCTTCGAGGATGCGGACGACCGGCTCACACGGGACGTGCTGGGTGTGCGCCCAACAGATGACTTCCAGATTCTCCTGGCCGGCTTTCAACTTTTCCAGGATCGTGTTCAGCAGGTCCCGCTCGCCGGAGAACGCCCGGGACAGCAGGCCGAAGTCCCCGCGGTCGAGTTCGATCCAGAACTTCCGGCCTTGCAGGTGTTCCAGCCACCGCGCCCGCAGGTAGCCCCGCCAGTGGTCGCTCACCCACTGCCGGACGGCCGACTCGCCCAGATCGTACCCCACCCGCTCGCTCTCGATCCACTTGAACCGTTCGATCTCGAACCGGCTGTCCTGGAACACGCTGTACCGCGGCACGCCCGGCCGTTCGGCGTACAAGACGGACGGGCGGTGGGAGAGCGTGAGCGAATCGCTTTCCATCGCGGCACCGGGAGAGGGTTGCCCTGGCGGGCCAAAACGGAAAAAGCCCCGACGAAGTTGCGGGCGCTATTCTTCACTTATACCCCAGAATGCCGGTCCGGAGCAAGGGAATCACCCGCTTTTTTCCCGCCGGCCGGCACCGTTTCGCCCGCTCGTACAATCCCGTTACCCGCATTCCCCGAGCCGCGACCCATGCGCCGCCTCTTCATTCTGGGGGCACTCGCCCTCGCCCAGCTCCTCGGAGTCCCGATGTCCGCCCGGTCCGACGAAGGCATGTGGCTGGTGAACGACCCGCCCCGCCAACACTTGCAGAGCAAATACAAATTCGACCTGACCGACGCCTGGCTGGAGCGGGCGATGAAGGCGAGCGTGCGGCTGAACAGCGGGGGCAGCGGCGGGTTCGTGTCCGCCGACGGGCTGCTGGTGACCAACCACCACGTCGCCGCCGACTCGCTCCAGAAGCTGAGTACGAAGGCCCGCGACCTGTACCAGCTCGGGTTCTACGCGAAGGACCGCAAGGACGAACTCAAGTGCCCGGACCTGGAGATCAACGTCTTGCAGTCGATCGCGGACGTGACCGACCGGGTGAACGCGGCGGTGAAGGACGCGAAAGACCCGGCGGCGGCGCGGCGGGCGGTGCTGAGTGAGATCGAGAAGGAGAGCCTGACGAAGACCGGCCTGCGGAGCGACGTGGTGACGCTGTACCAGGGCGGGGTGTACCACCTGTACCTGTACAAAAAGTACACCGACGTGCGGTTGGTGTTCGCCCCGGAACACCACATCGCCGGGTTCGGCGGGGACGTGGACAACTTCGAGTACCCGCGGCACGGCCTCGACTTCGCCTTCTTCCGCGCTTACGAGAACGACAAGCCGATCAAGTGCGAGCACTTCTTCAAGTGGAGCGAGACCGGCCCGGCGGAGAACGACCTGGTGTTCGTCACCGGGCACCCCGGCACCACCAACCGGCTGGAGACGCTCGCCAAACTGCAACACCGCCGCGACGTCACCCTGCCGTACACGCTCAACCGGCTGCGGAACATGGAGGCGGCGCTGACGCAGTACGGCGACACCGGGCCGGAGCAGCGGCGGCAGGCGGGCACCGCCCTGCACAGCGCGGCCAACTCGCGGAAGGCGTTCGGCGGACAGTTGCAAGGGCTGCTCGACCCGAAGATCCTGGAGCAGAAGGACAAGGCCGAGTGGGCGCTGATGGAGCCGACGGTGAAGAACGTGAAGCCGGCGCGGGCCGACGGGTGGCACGAGGAGAAGTGGCCGGACACCCCGTGGGGCGTCATCTTCCGGGTGCAGAAAACCTACCGCACGTTCGAGAAGGAACACGCCCTGTACGAGACCGGGCACGCCTTCACCAGCGACCTGTTCGCCGCCGCCCGGCACTGCGTGCGGCTGGCCGACGAGCTGCCGAAGAAGTCGCCGGACCGCCTCCGCGAGTACCGCGACAGCAACCTGGACTCGCTCAAGTTCGCCCTGTTCAGCCCGGCCCCGGTCTACAAGGAGCTGGAGCGGGCGAAGCTGCAGGCGTCGCTCACCTTCCTGGCCGAGACGCTCGGCGGGGAGCACAAGCTGACGCTGCTCGCGCTCGGCGGGAAGAACCCGGCACAGCGGGCGGCCGAGCTGGTGGAGAGCGGCCTATACGACCCGGTTACGCGGAAGAAGCTGGTCGATGAGCCGAAGCTGCTTGCCGACAGCAAAGACCCGATGATCCGGCTGGCGAAGGCGATCGACCCCGAGGCCCGCACGCTCCGCAAGCGGTACGAGACCGAAGTCGAGGAGCCGGAGCGGCAGGCCTACGCGGAGCTGGCGAAGATCCGGTTCGCCGCGTTCGGCCAGTCCGTCGCCCCGGACGCCACGTTCACCCTGCGGCTGGCGTTCGGGGTGGTGAAGGGGTACACGGTGGACGGCGACAAGCTGCCGTTCCACACCACCTTCGGCTCCGCCTTCGACCGCGCCGCGGCGATGACCAACCGCGAGCCGTTCGAGCTGCCCGAGCGGTGGGTGAAGGGGAAGGACAAGCTCGACCCGACCACCCCGTTCAACTTCGTGTCCACCGCCGACACCATCGGCGGGAACAGCGGCAGCCCGGTGCTCAACCGGGCGGGCGAGCTGGTGGGCATCAACTTCGACCGCAACCGGCACGGGCTGGTGCGGAACTTCGTGTACACCGAGGTGCAGGCCCGGCACATCGCCGTCCACAGCCGGGCGGTGCTGGAAAGCCTGCGGAAGCTGTACGCCGCCGACGCCCTGGCGAGCGAGTTGACGGGGAAGTAGCGAGCGGGTAAAAGCGACACAGGAGGAACGAGAATGGCGACGGTGATGCTGACACTGCGGCGAACGGAGAAAGGGTCTCCGTTCCGCACCATTTCAGAGGTGCAAGCCCGATTGGGCGACGTGCCGCAGGAACGCATCCTGTCGTACCCCGCCCCCGGAACAGCGACCGTTCTCGATCTGCTCGACCCGACGATCACCGGCGGGCGTGGGGTCGAACTGGTGGACGGTATCCTCGTGGAGAAGGCGATGGGGTACGACGAGGACTCGCTCGGCCTCTGGCTGGCGGTGCAGCTGTTCAACTTCGCGTCAATCCAGAACCTCGGCAAATTCGGCGGCGCGCAGGGGATGATCCGGATCGGCGGCACCCTCGTCCGCGGTCCGGACATCTCGTTCACCCGCTGGGACAGTGTGCCAAACCCGGACGAACTCGATCACCTGCCCGGCCCGTTCCTCGAAGTCACTCCCGATCTGGTCGTCGAAGTCTTGAGCGAGGGCAACACACCCCGCGAGATGGCGATCAAGCTGGGCGAGTACGCCGCCGCCGGGGTGAAGCTGGTGTGGTACGTCGATCCGGATACGAAGACCGTGACCGTGTACCCGAAGGGGCGGGAGCGGGGGAAGAAGGTGCTGACCGAGGCCGACACGCTGGACGGCGGGAAGGTGCTGCCGGGGTTCGCCCTGCCGGTGAAGGACATCTTCGCCAAGCGGGCGCCGGCCCGGAAGCCGAAGAAGCGGAAGGGCTGACGGTTGGTCCGGCGGCGGTGCCGCGTCTGTTCGGTGGAGGTGTCGTCATGGTCCGCCGGGCTGTTCTCCTCGTTCCGGTCGTTGTGCTGGCGGCGGCTCTCGCCGCGCCGGTGCCCAAACGGAACCCGCTGGCCCAGCCGGTCCTCACATCCGAAGCCCTCGCCAAGCTGCCGTTCGTCGATGCGGATCGGCCCGCAGACGGTGACGAGGCCGCCGGGTACCCGAAGCCGGGAACGGTCGGGCTGGCGGTGTACCTGCACCGGGATGAGTTCCTGGCCGGCGACCCCATCCCCGCCCTGTTCGCCGTCAAGAACCGCACCGCCCGCCCGCTCGGCCTGGACATGGCCCTCGACCTGTCCGGCCGGCAACCGGACCTGAGCAATTCGTGCGATATCACGGTACGGAACCACAAGACCGGCGAGGCGGTCGGCCCCGGCGGGTCGCGGGCGAACGTGTGCGGCAAATCCGGCGGCACGACGACGGTGGCGAAGGACGGGTACTACGCCGTCCGCGGGAACGTCGGCACGCTCGCCGGCGGCGACCCGCTGCCGCCCGGCGAGTACGAGCTGAGCTGGCGGTACGGGTGGGCGAAGTCGGACCCGGTTCGGTTCACCGTTCGTGCCCGTAGGGCAGGGGACAAACCGCCGCCGGCGTTCGCCCACACCCGGATCGTGCGGGTGACCGAAGAGGACGACGACGACGAACCCAAGAAGGGCGCCGAATCGCAGACCACGGACGCCCCGCCGGTGTGGGCGAAACCCGGTCTGCGGGTCGATCGGTCCGACCTCCAGCACGCCCTTGCGACCGGCGAGTTCGGGCGGTACTTCCCGAGCGTGCGGGAGTTGCCCGAGGCCGACGGCGGGGTGACGGCGTCCGCCAGGTGGGACGGGGACAAGCTGACGGTGAAGCTGGAGGCGACCCACGACGCGAAGCACGTCGGCCGGCCGGCCGTGTACCTGCTCGTCGAGAGCGCCGACGCGGACAGCGAGATCGAACTCCAACGGCTGGAGCGGGCGCGAGCGGCGGCGGACGAACGGCGGCTGCCGTACACCCTCGAAGTCCGTTTGCCGAAGGACTGGAGGGAGCGGGCGGGTGCTTACGGTAAGGGGCGGGTGGCGGTGCTGCTCGTCAGCCGGGAGCCGCGGTCGCGGGGCGATCGGGCGGATGAGGTGAAGCTGCCGAAGGGGGAAACGAACTGGGTGGTGCGAACCGACTGGCACCCGGTGACGTTCCCGGAGCCGAAAGAGAAAGCGGACAGGTGAAAAGCCCCCGGGGCCGGGGGCTTTTTCGGGGACGATCGCCGGCTCAGCACTTGCGGATGACGCCCACCAGCACCCCCAGCACGGACACGCTGTCCTTGCTCGGGTCCACGTTGATGGCGGCCATGCTGCTGTTGCACGGCTGGAGGGTGATCTGGTCCTTCTTGCGGTAGAACTTCTTCAGCGTCATCGCCTTGTCCACCATCGCCACCACCTTCTCCCCGTTGTCCGCCGTCTCCTGCTTCTTGATCACCACGAAGTCGCCGTCGGCGATCTGGCTTTCGATCATGGACGTGCCCCGCACCTTCAGCACGTACAGGTTGCTCTGCCCGAACAGGTCCTTCATCTCCAGCCGCTCGTCCTGCTCGACCGCCTCGATCGTCTTGCCGGCGGCGATCACCCCGAGCAGCGGCAGGCTGAACCCGCCGGAGGTGACGCCGGGGATGGTGATGGCCCGCGCCCGCCCGCCCCGCTCGTCGTTCTTCTCGTCCCGGTGGATGTACCCCTTCTTCTGCAGCGCCCGCAGGTGGCACATCACCCCGTTCGGCGACTTGATGCCGAACTCGTCGCCGATGTCGCGGATGGCCGGCGGGTACCCGTTCTGCTCGATGTACTTCAGGATGAAGTCGAAGATCCGCTTCTGCGTGTCCGTCAGCTTCGGCTTCTCGACGCGGTCGGTGGTCGGGCTCATGGTGTGCGGCCTCTCGGCGGTGACGGGCTGCGGGACCGGGCCGCTTCCTGTCCGGTCCCGCCGCCGATCACGCATGTCCAGTATGTATAGAACTATATCTGACAAGCGTTCAGAACCAAAGTCAGAAATCCCGAAAAATCGGCAAATCGCGCCGGGTTTATCGCCCGACCGGCGCATCCGCACCAACCCGCCTTGACTGACCGCTTGCGGCACCCCCCGCCGGTCCCCTATCTTCACCTGTACCCACCACCGGAGGCGCCGCCGTGACACTCCCCCGCCCCGCGTGGTTCGACCCGGTGTTCGCCGCCCTGCTCGCCGGCGATGACTTCCCCCCCGCCCACCTCACCCCGGCGTTCCGCGACCTGCTCGCCGGCAAGGTGGACGAGCCGCTCGCCGCCGCCCTGCTCACCGCCCTCCGCATCAAGGGCGAGACGGCCGCCGAGGTGGCCGCCGCCGCCGCCGCCCTCCGCGAGCAGATGATCCGCCTCGTCCCCACCTCCGGCCCGGTGCTCGACACCTGCGGCACCGGCGGGGACGACGCCGGCACGTTCAACATCAGCACCGCCGCCGCCCTGGTGGCCGCCGCCGCCGGGGTGCCGGTGGTGAAGCACGGCAACCGGGCGGTGTCCAGCACGTCCGGCAGCGCGGACGTGCTCCGCGAGTTGGGCGTGCCCATCGAGTCCGGGGTGGAGTGGGCGCAGCGGTGCCTGGACCGCACCGGGTTCGCCTTCTGCTACGCCCCGCACTTCCACCCCGGCATGGCCCACGTCGCCCCGCTGCGGCGGAAGCTCGGAATCCGCACCATCTTCAACCTACTCGGCCCGCTGGCGAACCCGGCGTCCGCCGACTACCAGCTCATCGGCGTGGGCAACGCCGACCTGCTGGACGTGCTGGCCGGCGCGCTGGCCGAACTGAACGTCCACCGGGCGGTGCTGGTGTGCGGGTTCGACGGGCTGGACGAGGTGAGTCTCGCCGCCCCGACGATGGTGCGGGTGGTCGAGGGGGATCAGTTCCATGCGGACGAGTGGGACCGCACCGACTTCGGGCTGGACGCGGTGAACCCGGCCGACATCAAGGTTGCCACCCCCGCCGAGAGTGCGGCCGTCGTCCGCCGGGTGCTGGACGGGGCGGACGGCCCGGCGCTGCGGATGGTGCTGGCGAACGCGGCGGCGGCGCTGTGGGCGGCCGGGGCGGTGCCGCACCTGCGGGCCGGGGTGGACAAGGCGGAGGCCGCCGTCCGCACCGGCGGCGCGAAGGCGGTCCTCGACCGGCTGGCGGGCGGGTGATCTGGCGGTTCGTCGTCACGAACTCAGGCGGGGCAGTGGTGAAACCGGGGACGACCGGCGATTCATCTCGAATTTCTCTCGCACTCGTGTGACGGACAGATTAGATTCGCTCCCACGTCGAACGTATGAACCGAATCGCGGTTCGCACCCCCCTCACCGAGGTCGCTCATGGACACCGGACTGCTGGACACGCTGGTCAAGTTGGCCAGCATCGGCGCGAGTGGCATCTGCATCTTCGCCATCTTCTGGATCGGCTGGCTGATCCTCCAACTGCCCGCGGGCGCCGACCCGGAACGGCACAAGACGCTGCGGTTCTTCATGGTCATCAGCGTGGCCATCGCCGTCATCTCGGCCGCCACCGGCATCCTGAACGCCATGTTCAACCGCGACGCCATCGTGAAGGCGGTGGGGGAGAAGGCGACGGCGGAGGAGGAGAAGGCGAAGGTGGTGGGCGAGGTGCAGACCCTCCAGGGCAAGATCGCCGCCTACGAGAAGAAGGAGGGGAAGGCGCTACAGGCATCGAAAGCGCTGGAGGTGGTGCTGCAATCGAAGGAGGCGGCGAACCTGAGGAACCCGTCAGAAGAGATCAAGGATCACATCAAAATGTTGAAGACGCTGTTGGCCGACCTGGGCGAGTCGAAATCGCCGCACGACTGACCTCACCCGCTACTCGTCACGAACTCGGGTGGGGCGGTGGCACTGCGGAACACGGCGGCGGTGAGCGGCTCGCTCACCCCGCCGCTGGTGTCCAGCCGGATGCGGACCGGGTTCACCTCCGGCGCGTTCACCTGCACATGCCCGACCACCTGCACCCGCCCCGGCACCGGCAGCGGGTTCGCGTTCACCCGCTTGTCCGCACCGAGCCACACCGGGTAGTGCGGTTGCCACACCGCCGCCGTCTTCGTGCCCACCTTCGGACTCACCACGTCCGCCCACCGCCGCATCCGCAGCGCGTGCAGCTGAATCTCGGCCGGCTCGTTCAACTCCGATGACAGCCCGTTGTGCAGGAACAGGTGCCCGCTCGCCTCGGCCAGCCACGGCAGGCCGCGGAGGAACTCGCGGTGCGACTCGGGCATCGCCTCGCGGAGGTCGTCCAGTTCCCGCAGCCATTCGTCGTCGGTGCTGTAGACCGGGCCGGCGCCGGTGTAGCTGCGGAACGTCGGCTCGTGATCGTAGTTGTCGCGGTATTTGTCCGTCCAGAACGCTGACCGTTCGCCGAGCAGCCCGAGTGCGTTCGCCAGGGCGAAGTCGTGGTTGCCCATGACGCAGGTGCTGCCCGGCTTCTCGGTCAGCACGTCCATCACCCGCTGCACGGTGCCTTTCACGTCCGGCCCGCGGTCCACCAGGTCGCCGAGGAACACCAGCCGCGCCGCCGGCCACACATCGTGGGTTCGCAGTTTCGTCAGCAGCCGGTCGAGGAACCCGAGTTGCCCGTGCAGATCGCCGATGGCGATGATCGGGTAGTCGAGTTGGGTGGGCAGGGGCATGGGCGGACCGCGGGACCGTGGGTGTCGCCGGTGATTGTAAATCCGCTTGCGGTTTTGCGATCCGTTAACCGGGTTCGGACTCAGCGGTTACCACGTGAAGCCGATCGAACCGTGGAGGGCTTCGACATGCCGGTGGACCTGAGCGGGGTGTGCTGCGGCCTGCTGGTGTGGGTCGGCGGTACGATCGGGGTGGTCTTGGCGGCCCGCCGGAAGCAGATCGCCCGGCCCGATGAAATTCACCTCGGTGCGGTGGTGCTGGCCGGCGGTGTGGCGGCGGTCGCCGTCGCGGAGGACGAACGTCGCCCCGTCCGCCCCGGTCAGGTGGCGGGCCGAGTGGCGGACGATCTCCTGCACGGCGGCCACGTCGCGGGCCATGGCCAACCGCTGGACGGCGTCGATGAGCAGGGAAACGCCGGGGGAAGGCGGGAGCAAACCTTCGGCGATCACGACGGCGACCACAAACCGGGCGAACGACTCAACTACTCCATCATACCGGCGAACGTGCGGCGCCGGCCAGACCTTTCCGATCGCAGGAAGGTGCGACCGCGGCCGGTGTGGTTCGGACCGCGGGTCACTCCTTCGGGCGGTCGGCGTACCACTTGCGGAAGGCGGCGAACTCGGGCGACTTCACGAACCGGGCGTACTCCGGGGTGGCCGCCACCCCGTCCGGGTCGGTGGTGTCGAACTTCTCCACGATCTGCCGCAGCACCCGCGCCGTCTCCTGGTGGTCGTCCGTCGCCAGCGCCGCCGTCGCCACCGACCAGTACGCCTCGGCCAGCGTCGGCTCGTCCTGGATCGCCTTCTCGGCCAGCTTTTTCGCCTCGGCCGGCTGCCCGGTCGTGGTCAGCAGGTTGGCCTCCAGCACCCACAGGTACGGGTCCGCCCCGACCGCCTGTTCGATCCGCCGCAGGCACGCCTTCAGCTCCGGCACGTCCTTCTTCAGGAAGTGGTAGTCCACCGACATCAGGTCCACGGACGGGTCGTTCGGGAACAGCTTGCGGTACCGCTCCAGCTCGGCCAGGTACCCCGCGTCGTCCGTCTGGGCGAGCGCCTGTAGGCCGACCAGCATGAACGCCTTCTCGTCCTTCATGTCGGCCGGCAGCCCGCGGTACAGGCGGGCGGTCTCGTCCATCTGGCCGGCCCGCATGGCCTGCGACAGCTTGGACATCCGCTCCATGCGGTCCAGTTGCGCCTTGCCCGCCGCCGACTTGTCCCCCTTCCGCAGGGCGGTGAGCATCGGGTACGTCAGCCGCCGCAGCACCTGGCTGAGCTTCTCCCCGTTCGCCAGGGTGTAGATGTCTTCGGCCGCCACCGCCCCGTCGGCCGTGCGGATGAGGGTGAACTCCAGGTAGTTCAGCCCGCCGTCCCCGGCCATGCGGGTGAGGATGGTGGTCCGCCCGTCCCGGCTGCCCACCCGCAGCCGCCGGGTCGAGTCGCCGCCGAGTTGCTCGGCCCAGAACGACAGCACCTTCTGCCCGCCGCCGCTCTTCGCCAGCCCGTCGCGGAACCCTTTCAGCTCGTCGGCGGTCATGCCGTAGTCGCTCACCGACCGCTCGATCAGGTCGTCCAGCCGCAGCAGTTTGGCCAGGGCGGCGACGTTCTTCGCCTTCATCGCCACCGTCACCTGGTCGCCGAACGCCCACGCTTCGGCCTCGGTGACGGGCGGGCCGACGGACACGGCCGGCGGGGCGGCCGACCCGGCCGACGGCGGGGTGGACGGCCGGCACCCGACCAGGGCGAGCAGGGCAACGACGACGAGCGAACAAATGGGGCGGATCACGGCGACACCTCCGGAACACGGGACGACGGAACGATGGTATCGCACAGCCGCGGGGGCGTCCACGGTCGGGTTATGGCGCGGAAATCGTGGCCGGGAATTCCGTCGGATCGCATGACGCCGGTGGGTGGCTTCCGCGGGTCCGCTGACCGAGGAGATGTCATGGCTCTCGACCGGATGCTCGTCCCACCTCTGTACCAGGTGAAGCCCGGCGTCGATGTGCCCATCGAATTGAGCGGTGCGACGGGCGAGACGGCTTACCTGAACATCGACCTGAAGGTCAACCCGCCGGGGGCGGGCAAACCGGCGCTGCCGGTGACGGCGGTGTTCGCCCCCAACCCGGCTCTGCTCACCGGCGAGGTGAACGTGCTGCTGTGGTTCCACGGGGACAAGAGCTACTGGCAGAACGGCCAGAAGGCCGCGAGTTTCTCGGGCCAGTCGATCCAGCACTACCTGAACGGCCTGCCGATGTGCGATCTCCGCGAGTTCATCCAGAAGACGAACAAGAACTTCCTACTGGTGGCGCCCACGCTGAGCGACCGAGCGGGCGGCGGCGACGGCCTGCCGGCGGGGGTGCTGTGGGATCAGGCCGACGCCCGAGCGTACCTGCAACAGGCGCTGAACGGCGCGAACAAGCACCTGGGGGTGAAGGGCACCAAGCTGGGGAACATCGTGCTCGCCGCCCACTCCGGCGGCGGGCACATCCAGGCCCACATGGCCGGCACCTTCGCCGCCGACCCGTTCCACCGGATGAACGAGGTGTGGTGCTTCGACTCCACCTACTGGGGCGACGCGCGGTTGCAGAAGTGGGCCGAGCGACCGCACAGCGGCGCCAAGCTGTTCGTGTACGCGACGGGCGGTAGCACCGCGGTGGCCGCCCGCTCGCTCCGGCGGTTCAGTCGGCCGCCCACCCCGCCCCCGCCGCCGTGGGGGAAGACGAACGTCCGCGACGTGATCGAAAAGCCGGGGGCCGGGGTGTCCATGGCCGTCCTGCGGAAGCGGTCGGAATCGTCCTTCGCGACGGTGATGCGGTCGATGACGGACATCGACGTACTCATAGAGAACGACCCGGAGAACAAGACCAATCCGGCGTGGACCGCCTACGGCGGCAGCGCCGGCGGCCACTACGAGTGCATCCCGAAGTACCTGCCGCAGCTGGTCGAACGCTCGCGGAACTTGTGACGGAAAGGGGTTTGACCGCCGGCGGTGTGGGCGGTACCGTGGGCGAATTGCCGGCGGCACGGACACTCCATGAGTCCCAACTTCGCGTACACCGTAACCTCCCAGCCGGTGGTCGATGCCGGTGCGCTCATCGACCGGGTGATCCCCGGCGAGCCGGGCCAACGGGCTGCCCGCGCAGTCATGACGAAGCTCCTGACCGACGGGGAAACGACCCAGTACGAGGACGGCCGGACCGGCGTGTACCTGGCGGCGGACCACCGCCCGGCGGTGCAACCGCTCGTCGACGCCATGCCGGCGGAGGACCGGCAGCGGCTGCTCGACTTGTTCTCCGGGACCGCGCTGGCGCCCGCGCTGGAGGGGCTGATCCTGGGGCGGTGGCCGGCCCGGAGCTATCCGGTCGAGGTGCGCGAGTGCATTCGCCTGCCCGAACTGAGGAAGTACCTGCCGACGACTGCCGGCCCGGACTTCGTCGCCAAGTTGTCCGCGGCCCAGGCGACGCTCCGGGATCGGTCGCCGACAAGCCCCGCCCGCCCGCTGATGGAACTGCTCGAGGGGGTCGAGCGGGACGCGCCGAAGACGCCCTCGGGGGGCCACGTCGGGCATCGCGAGTTCGCCGCCCTGTGCCGGAGCGACCCGCACAGCCTGGCCCTGGCCCGGGAGTGGTCGAAAGGCATCCAGGACACGTCGGTGGCCGTGTTGCGGGTGCTCCGCGGCCCGTCGTCGTCCTACCTGCCCCGGACGCCGGGGGGCACCCGCGGCGAGGGCGTGGAGCTCAGCCCGATCGACCGCGCCGACATCGCGGACTACAGCTCGTTCCTGTGCTGCCTCGCCCGCGAGCTGATGAGCTTCGGCCAGGGCGGCGAGCAGACCGTCGCGGCCTGCACGTCGGTGGCCAAGTCGGTGCTCGAGGCCCTGCTCATCTCGTTCCTCCACCGCCGCTTCCCCGAGATGGCCGCCCCGGCGGACGCCGAGGTGGAGGGGTCGCGGCCGCAGTCGGCCGAAGACCACGAGCGGATCCGCCGGCAGATCGACCGCAAGACGCCCCTCCTGTTCCAGACGGAGGGGCTGTTGAAGTCCTTCCACGAGTCGGCGAAGGCGCAGCCCGAACTGTTCGTGCGGGGGCGAGCATTTCCGATCGGACGGATGGTCGCTCAGGTACTCCGCGGCCAGGGGAAGTCGGTCCGGGCCTGGCTCGAGCTGCGGCTGCTCTCCGACAGCGTGAACGTGCCCGCGAGCCTCGGCCCGGCGGCCGAGGCCGCTCCGGCCTTTCTGCACCCCCTGCCGGACCTGTCCATGCTGCACTGCCTGGAGAAGCCAGAGTCCGGCCGGAACCCGCGGGGGCGGCCGCGGCGGGGGCTTCATCTCGCCATCACGGACTGCAAGCACGATCAGTCCACCATCCTCTCCCACGCGCACGGGACGACGTACCCGGACGAGGGGTACAAGGGGGTGGGGGCCAGCATCGGCGTACACGCGGCGGACGCGGGGCCCTGCCTGTCGTTCCGCACCTTCGTGCCGGTGAGCCAGTTCCTGCACCCCGAGGACCCGGCGAGCATCGTCGCGGCCGTCCTGGCCCGCCAGGCCGGCAAGGACGTCCAGGACATGCTGGCGCTGCTCAAGGACTTCGGCGTGGAAAACCAGGTGCGGGAGGCGGCCGGGGAGGTGCCGCGGCTCGACTTCTTCCACTGCAAGCGGACGGTTCGCGGCCCCCTGTTCTTCGGGTGGAAGCGGGTGGAGCACTTCGTGTCCCTGGTGATGCGGCGGCGGGACGCGGTGCGGCTCGGAATCCTCGACCGGGTGCGGGCCTTCCCTCAACGAGACCGGGTGCTGATGCGCAGGCACATGGGTTTCTGCCCCGAACATCCCGTCGCCCTGAGGATGGATCTCTCGGACGACGGCGGCGGGGATGGCCCGCCGCCCCCAACGCCACCGCCGCCCGAACCCGAACGGCGGAACGAACCGGAGGACGCGCCCACCCGCGCCGGGGTGGGTTCCGGGTAGGGGCCGGTCGCCGACCGGCCCGTGCCGCCCGGCGGGCGGCACCTACCCCGCCCCGCCGATGTGCCACACAGCCGGGTACCCGACCCGCAACACATGGGACCGTCGGTCCGGGTGGGCGGCCTGAGCGGCGGCGGCGGCGGCGTCCAGCGTGTCCGCCAGGAAGTAGTCGCCGGACACCGGCCCGATGGCGACGAACCGCCCGTGGTGATCGGCCTCCAGCACAACCTGCAGGCGGTCAGCGTAAAGTTGCTTGGCGCGGTCGATGACGGATCGCGTGTCGGCCGAGATCATGATCGCCCTCCGTCGGCTGTCGTCATTGTACCCGTTCACAGCCCCGCGTTCGCCTTCGTCACCTGGTCCATCGGCGGGCGTTTCAGGTGGTGGCCGGTGGCCTGCTGGTAGGCGTGGGCGACGGCCAGCAGCGTCGTCTCGCCGTGGATCTGCCCGGTGAACACCAGGGCCGACGGCGTTTCCACCGCGTTCTCCCCCCGCCCCTTCACCAGCCCGTTCGGCAGGCACACGCTCGGGTGCCCGGTCAGGTTGGTGATCTGCAGGTCGTTCCCGCCGACGTACACGTCCACCCCCGTCATCACCTCGGCCATCTTGTTCATCAGCTCGGTCCGCAGGCGGTTCGCCCGGATGTACTCCACCGCGGTGATGAACTGCCCCTGCTGGAACGTGCCCCGCCACCCCGCCCCGTACCCGTCGCGGACGCCGCCCCGCGGCAGTTCGTCGAACGCGGCGGTACACTCGGCGTTCAGGATGGTGGACACGATCCGTAGCGCCTCCTGCTGCGGCAGCTTGACCGGCACGAGTTCGCACCCGAGGTCCTTGATCGCCTTCAACTCCGCCCGCTCGTCCACCTTCCGCTGCCCCTCGACGTACCCCACCTTCAGCCCCTTCAGCTCCACCTTGCCGGGCCAGTCGAACGGCCGGTCCACGGCGGTCGGGTCGGCCGGGTCGGACCCGTGGACGGCGGCGAACACCAGGGCGGCGTCCTCCACGCTGCGGCAGATCGGGCCGAGCTTGTCCATCGTCCAGCACAGGGTCATGCACCCGGCCCGGGACACCCGGCCGAACGTCGGCCGCAGGCCGGTGGTGCCGCAGCGGGTGGACGGGCTGACAATGCTGCCGAGCGTCTCGCTGCCGATGGCGAACGGCACCAGCCCGGCGGCGACGGCCGAACACGACCCGGCGCTGCTGCCGCTGCTGCCCTGCTTCACGTTCCACGGGTTGCGGGTCATGCCGCCGTACCACTGGTCGCCCATCGCCAGCGCGCCGAGCGTCAGCTTCGCCACCAGCACCGCCCCGGCGTCGTCCAGTTTCTTCGCCACCGTCGCCTTCGCCTCGCCGAACTCTTGCCCCTTGTAGTGTTCCGCCCCCCACGTCGTCTTGTACCCGGGGTACGCGATCAGGTCCTTCGCCCCCCACGGCAGGCCGTGCAGCGGCCCGCGGTACTGGCCGGCGGCGAGCAGTTTGTCGGCGGCCTCGGCCTGCTTCAGCGCCAGCTCCTCGGTGAGCGACACGACGCACAGCAGCGCCGGGTCGTACTTCTTCAGCCGGGCGAGGGCCAGCCTGGTGAGTTCGACCGACGACACCTTCTTCGTGCGGACCAACTCGGCGAGGGTGGCGACGGACGCGAACGCCAGGTCGTCGTCCGACTCCGGCTTCTTGGCGTCGCGCTTCGGGGCGGCCACGGCGCCGCGGCCGGTCTGCGGGGTGGCGGACTCGACCGGCTTGAAGTGCAGGGCCGGGCCGACGCTGTTCGGCAGCGGGTCCTTCCGCACCGCCGCCAGGGTGCCCATCGACCGGGTGAGCGCCGCCGCCACCGCCTTGCGGTCGTCGTCTGACAGCGTGATGCCGGCCACCCACTCGGCGTTCTTCACCATCTCGGCGGTGATCGTCTTCGGCTTCTCCGGCTCCTTCTTCTCCGGCTCCTTCTTGTCGTCGTCGAGTCGCTCGACCTCGGCGGCGGCGGCCCGGTGGAAGGTGGCGGACCCGATGCCCAGGGCGGACAGGGCGGCGAACAGTTCGCGGCGGTCGAGCGGCATGGCGGGGGATCCGGAGGGTGTGTACGTTCCGAAGACCTCACCCCCCGGCCCCCTCTCCCACGAGGAGAGGGGGTGTTCAAGTGAGGCAGGTTCCGGGTGAAGCGTCTCGCCCGTCGAGCGGCCGAACGTGACCCGGTCCACAATCCGCCCTTGAACACCCCCTCTCCATTTTGGAGAGGGGGCCGGGGGGTGAGGTCGTTCTGTCTCCCGCATACCTTACCGCCCGGCGGGTTCGGCCGCCGGCACAAAATTCGTGAACTACGGTTGACGCGGACCCCGCCCCCGAGGCCCGTCATGCCCCGACCCGGACTGCGGCACTGGCCGTTCCTGCTGCCCGTCGTGTACTTCGCCGTCATCTGGTGGCTGCAGCCGGCCGATCGGTTCGTGCCGCCCGGCGGGCTGGCGGCCGGCGATTCCCGCTACCCGCTGTCCGGCGGGTGGGCGCGGGTGGTGTACGACGACGCCGAGGACGCCACGTTCGTGCTCCGGTCGCTGAACGCCGAGCGGGGGCGGTTGGCCGGGCGGGCGGACGAACCCGACGGCATCGAGCCGGCCGACTTCCCCGAGTACGCCGCCGCCGACCGACCGCTGGAGCCGCGGTACTTCGCCGACTACCCGCCGCTGCCCCTGTACCTGTTCCGCCTCGGGTTCCGCCTGTCCGACCCGCCGGCCGGCCCGGTCAGCCCGGCGGTGCTCGACGGCCACCAGTTCAACGTGTGCCACCACGAGCCGCAGACGGACACCGACCGGGCGATGTGGCGGTCGTTCCGGGTGTCGCAGCGGATTTACTCGGTGGTGTTCCTGGCCGCCCTGCTCGGGGTGATGTGGCTGACGCACGTCGGCGTCGGGGCGAACGGGCGGGCGAAGGGGCCGGTGTGGCTGCTGGTGCTGCCGGCGGTGCTGTACTTCACCAGCAGCCGGTACGACATCCTGCCGGCCGCGCTCACCCTGTTCGCCATCGCCGCCACCGACCGCCGCCGCCCGCTGCTGGGGGCGGTTCTGCTCGGCTTGGCCGTGGCTCTGAAGCTGTACCCGCTGGTGATGGCGCCCATCCTGCTGCGGTACGCCGCCGGGTCGGTGCGGGAGGCGGTGCGGTGGTGCGCCGCGTTCGCCACCCCGCTCGTCGCCTCGTACCTGCCGATGCTGCTGTCGGACGGCGTACAGGGGGTACTCGGGCCGTTCAAGTTCCAGATGAGCCGGCCGGCCGAGCAGTGGTGGATCTTCTACGGGCGGGTGATCCCGGCGGGGCTGGCTCTGGCCGGCGGCATGAGTTCGGCGTTCCGGGCGGTGGTGCTGCTGGCGGTGGTCGGGGGGATGGCTCTCCGCCGCCCGCCGGACGTGGAAAGTGTCCTTCGCCGGTGTGCGGTGGCGGTGCTGCTGTTCATCTCGCTCCAGGTGTTCTTCTCCCCGCAGTGGTGGCTGTGGGCGGCGGTGCTGCTGGTGCCGCTGGCCGGCCGCCGTCCGCGGCTGACCGCCGCCGTCGTGCTGTCCGACCTGATCATCTACCTCGGGTTCCCGCTGGTGTTCGACCTGCTGGCGTTCAACGGGCTGGGGGCGGACCGGGCGTCGTCCGACCGGGTGGGGGAGGTGCTGCGGGCGGGGCTGGTGTACGCGCGGGCGGGGGTGTGGTTCGTGATCGGGGCCGGGTTGCTGCGGCAGGAGTTGAAGGCGGCCGCGGTGTCGGAGGTGACGGCGGAACCGCAGCCGGTGCCGGTGGGCGTGGGGTGATTTCGCTGGTGTCCGGGCTTTAGCCCGTTTTCGGGTGGCTCGACAGACGGCCTGAAGGCCGGACACCAGCGAAGAGGCCTCACCCCCGCCGCACGTGACTCTCCAGGTCGAACTCGCTCACCAGCTCGTCCACCCGCCGCTGCGCCCGGTCGAACGTGGCCGCGGTCATCACCAGCGTCACCTCCACCCGGTCCGGGTCGCGGGGGTCGGGCGGCAGGTCCGGCAGCGGGTCGAACCGCAGGGCGGGGAGCGTGTTGGCGTCGAACCCGGTGTCGTCCAGTTCGGGTAGGTCGGCAAGTTCGGTCAGCAGGTCGGCCAGTTTGTCCGTGTCATAGCGGTTCTGGGCTTCCTGGTTGTTCAGCACCACGTTCAGCGCCTTCTCCTGCGGGTCGGTCAGCCGCACCACCGACACCGGCACCTCGGCGTACCCGAGTTCCTTCAGGATGGTTAGCCGCAGGTGCCCGCCGACCACCCGGCCGGACAACTCGTTCCACACCAGCGGTTCGACCAGCCCGAACCGCTCCAGGCTGTGCCTCAGCTTGCGGTACGCCTTGTCGGTCGGCTTCAGCGCCCGCCGCGGGTTGTACGGGGCCGGAATCAGTTGCTCGATCGGCAGCGTGCGGCACTCGAACGGCGTGGGCATGGCAATCCCTCAAACTAGGTATTGAACCCATGAGCAGTATGTGGGGCGGCGGGCGGGAGCGGCGATGTCGGTAGCGACCGACGGCGGTGTCTTCGTTAGCCCGACGCGCCAGCGAGGGCAGACACGCACCCCTCGCTGGCGCGTCGGGCTAACAAGAGGGGGAATTTCCGCTGGTCAACCCCGCGGGGGCCGCTATCATTCTCTCTTCTGATTTTCCGCGACGACCCGTGTGACCCAA
The DNA here is from genome assembly GCA_022841795.1 of Fimbriiglobus sp. Taxonomy (GTDB): domain Bacteria; phylum Planctomycetota; class Planctomycetia; order Gemmatales; family Gemmataceae; genus JALHQU01. Next base: position 13,585 of record JALHQU010000036.1, on the reverse strand, counting down.
CCCATGTACGCGATCCTCGAAGACGGCTCCCGCCAGTACCGGGCGGAAGAGGGCAAGACCCTGACCATCGACTACCGCGAGTGCCAGGCCGGGCAGGAGTTGACGCTGGAGAAGGTGCTGCTGGTGGAGTCCGGCGGTACAGCCAAGATCGGCCAGCCGCTGGTGGCCGGGGCGAAGGTGGTGGTGGAGGTGGTGGACTTCCCGACCATCAAGGTGCAGACGCAGTTGTTCCGCCGCCGCAAGAACGTCCGCCGGCTCCGCGGCCACACCCAGCCGTACGTGCGGGTGATGGTGAAGCAGATCGTCGGGTGAGCGGCAAAGTAGCAGGCACACTCCGTGTGCCGTCCGCGGACGGCACACGGAGTGTGCCTGCTACTTTGCCGGCCGGAATCCGCGTCCCCCGCGTGCGCTTTCTGTCACTTCTTATCCGGCACCAGCTTCTTGAACTCCGGCTCGTCCCGCAGCGGGTCCAGGTCCTTGTCCGCCCGCAGTTCGTCCAGGTCCTGCCCGCTTCGGACGCACGCGGTCAGGTACCGCATGGCCTCCACCTTGTGTTCCGGGCGGGTGCGGGAGGCCAGGGCGTACACGCTCGTCGCCTGGTACAGGGTGTAGGTGGTCGGCTGTTTGGTCACCACGTCCGTCACCGCCCGCACCGCCTCGTCCACTTTCCCCATGCGGGCGAGCAGCACCGCCCGCCCGCCGCGGTACAGGGCCACGCTCGGGGCCATCGCGATCAGCTTGTCCAGCACCGGCAGGCATTCGGCGTCCCGCCGCTGCTTGTCCAGGATGTACGCCGTGTTCTGCCAGCCGGACAGCGACCGCGGGTTCAGCTTGATGGCCTGCTCCAGGTCGGCCAGGGCGGCGGCCGGGTCGGCGTCCAGGCGGGCGTGTGCCCGCACCAGCCAGCCGACCTCGTCGGTCGGGGTGATGGCGAACCCGGCGTCGGCGTCCGCCTTCGCCCCGACCGCGTCGCCCAGCGCCCGCTTCACCCGCGCCCGCATCAGGTACGCTCGCACGTGCAGCCCGGCCGAGTCCGGTTCGTCCAGGATGGCGGTCAGGTCGGTGAGGGCGGCCTTGCGGTTGCCCGCCCCGTCCAGCGCCTGCGCCCGGTCCAGGCGGGCGGGCAGGAAGTCCGGTTCCAGGTCCACCACCCTGTCCAGGTCGGCGACGGCGTCGTCGAACGCGGACACGTTCAGGGCGGCCAGCCCGCGGTTGCGGTACGCCCACACGAACTCCGGCCGCAGGGCGATGGCGGCGGTGTAGCACCCGCGGGCGTCGGCCGGCCGGCCGGTCTGGGCGTAGGCGAACCCCAGCCCGAAGTGCGCCCAGTAGTGGGCCGGGTCCAGCTTCACCGCCTTCCGGAACAGCGGGACGGCGTCGGCGTACCGGCCGTTCCCGCTCCACTCGTGCGCCTGCAGGTAGTGGTCGTCGGCGGTGACGAGCTGGGTTTCGTTCGCCAGCTTCTCGGCGGCGGCCGCCGCCTCCGCCTGCTTCAGCAGGCCGAGCAGTTCGGCCCGCTGCACGAGTACCGCCTTCGGGGCCGGGCCGTCCAGCACCGCCTCGGCCAGCCGGTTGTACCGGGCGGCCTCGGCCAGCTTGTCCGGGTCGGCCGGGGCGGCGGTCATCACCCCGCGGGCGAGGAACAGGTACGCCTCGGACAGCAGCCCCCGCAGGTCGGTGCGGGCGTCGGCCGGCAGGTCGGCCACCGCCGGCCGGCGGTGCCAGTCCGGGTCGGCCGGGGTGTACCGTTCGAGGGCGGCGGTCATCTTGGCGATGCCGGCGGTGCGGGAGACCGGGTTGTGGATCTGCCCGGCGAGCAGGTACTTGCTGCGGCGGAAGTCGGCCTGGAAGTCGGCGAACGTGCCGGCGGCGTGGGCGGCGGCCCGGTCCCGCGCGTGCTGCTCGTCCCGCCGGGTCCGCTCGGCCCGCTCGCCGTCCAGCCGCTTCCACGCGGCGATGGTGCCCAGGCTGAGGGCGACGGTGGCGATCACCCCGACGGCCACCGCCGTCTGGGCGGCCGCCCGCGGGTGCCGCTTCACCCACTTCCGCGCCCGCGTGCCGAACCCCGCGTCCGGGGCCACCCGCAGCGGCTCGCTGCGGCGGTGCCGATCCAGGTCGTCCCGCAGGTCGGCGGCCGACTGGTACCGCTTCGCCGGGTCGGCGGCCACGCAGGTGCGGACGATCGCCTCCAGGTCGGCCGGCACCGCCGGGTTCAGCCGCCGTACGTCCGGCACCCACCCGGTCCGCTCGGCGATCAGGGCGGGCAGTTCGGCGTGCAGGTCGGCGGTCGCCGGCAGTTGGCGGAACGGGTGCTTGCCGGTGAGCAGTTCGAACAGCATCACCCCGAGCGAGTAGATGTCGCTGCGGTGGTCCACCAGCAGGCCGACGCCCCGCACCTCCTCCAGGTGCTCGGGGGCCATGTACGGGATGGTGCCGCCCACCCGCCCGCCGGCCGCCGTCGCCCGCGCCGCCAGCTCCTCGGCCACCCCGAAGTCGAGCAGCATCGGCTGGCCGTCGTCGGTGAGCAGCACGTTCGCCGGCTTGATGTCCCGGTGCAGCACCCCCCGCTCGTGCGCGTGCGCCAGCCCGTCCGCCACCCGCTCCACCAGCCAGCACACCGCCTCCGGGTAGCTCATCCGCGCCAGCCGGGCGAACACCGCGTCGGTGCGGGTGTCCGGCTCGGCCGGCGGGGCGGCCGAGTCCGGGGTGCGGCCGGCGTCCGGGTGCGAGTTCGGCCGGGTGTCCTCGCCGTCCGCCCGCAGGGTGTGCACCAGGTCCAGGCCGGTGGCCGGCAGGGTGGGGGCGGACCGGCAGCGGGAGATGACGTCGGCCAGGGTGGTGCGGCCGAAGTACGGCATGCACACCGCCTGCAGCACCCCGTCCTGGTGGACGGAGTACACGGGCACGATGTTGGTGTGCTGGAGGCGGGCCAGGGTGCGGGACTCGCCGGTCAGGTCGGCCGACACCTTGAGCGCCACCGGCCGCCCGCCCAGCTCCTTCTGGGCGGCCAGGAACACCCGCCCGAACGACCCGCGGCCGAGCTCGCTCACCAGCCGGAAGCCGACGAACTCGTCGCCCGCCTTGGGCATCTTGTGGAACGCCGTCTGGAGGCGGGCGGCGGGGGTGGCCGGGGTGCCGTCGGTGCCCCCGGACCCGCGGGCGGGGATGAAGTTGCGAACCGTACCTTGCTGGGCAACGAGGGCGGCGGTCATGGCGGCTCCGCGGCGGCGAAAAGCGGTGCGACGAGTCCGAGAAGTCTACGCCACGCCGGTCAGAATGCCTGAAATTCGAGGGGATTCGCCGGGCCGGGCCGTTCCGAAAGTTAACACCGTTTACACTTCGCGCGGCGGCGGAAAACGGCCCCCCGCGGGCGCACAAACCGGCCGCCGATTGCGCCCCGGCCGCACCCGTTTTGCTCATCCGCCTGAGTCGGGGAAAAGGTGGCAAATCCGGACGCCCGCCGCTCGACCGAGTGCTACAAGACCACACGGCGAATCCGACGCACACCCGCGGCCGATCGCCCCCGACACCGTCCGCAACACCCGACGGAGCCCACGATGATCCACTCGCCCCTGTTCCTGCTCCGGCTGGAGGAGCGGGAGAACCCGGCCAGCCTCGGCACCGGGTTGTACACCATGCTGAACTCGGTCATCCCGCCGAGCGACCCGACCAGCCCGCCGACCTCGCCCCCGCCGACGTCCGGGGGTGGGGGCACGGTGGTGGTCTCGCCGCCGCCGCCGACCTCCCCGCCCACGCCGTCGTCGTCGCCGCCCGTGTACCTGTGATCGCCGACCTCCAATCGGAGCGGGGCACTCGCCCCGCTCCTTTCCCGTTGCGCCCATGACCCCGAACGTCCCGTCCGCCCTCGACCCGTACCAGACGTACAAGACGGCGCGGGCGCTCACCCCGCTGCCGGCGCAGGTGTCCGACGCCTGCCTGGTGTACATCTACCCGACCGGCCCGCACATGGGCGAGCGGTACGTCCTCCCCCAGGGGGGGGCGGTGATCGGCCGCACCGACGACTGCCACATCCGCAACACCGACGCGTCCGTGTCCCGCAACCACGCCCGCATCGAGTGCCGGGAGGACGGGTACTTCGCGGTGGACCTGGGCAGCACCAACGGCACGTTCGTGAACAACGTGCCGAACAAGGCGGCCCGGCTGGAGGACGGCGACTACCTGCGGATCGGCAACTGCATCTACCGCTTCCTGGCCGGCGGCAACCTGGAGGCCGAGTACCACGAGGAGATCTACCGGCTGACCGTGCTGGACGGCCTGACCGGCGTGCACAACCGCCGGTACCTGACCGAGTTCCTGGACCGCGAGCTGGCCCGCGCCCAGCGGTACGACCGCCCGCTCGCCCTCGCCCTGTTCGACATCGACCGCTTCAAGCGGATCAACGACACCCACGGGCACCTGGCCGGGGACACCGTGCTGCGGCAGTTGGCCGCCCTGCTGAAAGGGGTGGTGCGGAAGGACGAGTTGCTCGCCCGGTACGGCGGGGAGGAGTTCGCCATCGTGCTGCCGGAGACGGGGGTGGAGGCGGCGGTGGCCGCCGGCGAGCGGCTGCGGGCGGCGGTGGAGGGGCACGGGTTCGAGTACGAGGGGGTGGACATCCCGGTGACGGTGAGCGTCGGGGTGGCGGTGAGTTCGGCCGACGTGATCAGCCCGACCGACCTGCTCGACGCCGCCGACCAGCGGCTGTACGAGGCGAAGAACGGCGGCCGCAACCGGGTGGCGTACTGAATTTGCTCGTGGCACCGGCGGCCCGCCGGTGTTCCAAATCACTTCAGCGTCGCCGGCCGCTGCACCTTCCGCAAAATCGCCTGCTCGAACGCGAAGTCGCGGTGCGGGGCCGACCCGGCCGCGAACCACTGCCCGCCGGCACCCGACGGCCCGCTCACCAGCTCCGCCTGCCGGCTGATCCCCCCCGCGTCCCGGAACGCCGCCGAACTGCTCGCGGCTAAAATCGGCTGGCCCAGGTTCTCCTGCTCCTTGTACACCTCGACGTACACCCGGAACCCGCCGCCCTCGCCGGCCTCGATGCGGGCCACCGCCGTGTGCCGGATGGTCTGGAACGTGGCCAGCCACCGCTCGTAGCTGCTCGGGCTGCCCGGCTTCCACGGCTGCTCGTACCCCGGGGCCACCCGCGGGTATGTGCGAACCACCCCGGCGTACCGGCTGCCCGGCACCAGGTCGAAGTAGTCGTCCATCGCGTCCAGCACCCGCTCGTACACCTCGGCGTACCCTTCCGGGGTGGCCGCGTCGGTGGTCGGGGTGGGGTTCTCCACCGTCACCCCCGGCCGCACCGCCACCGGGTTGTCCAGCGGGGGGATGCTGGCGCACCCGCCGGCGAACAGGGCGAACGCCCCCGCCGCGGCCACCACCCCCCGGATTCGCCAACTCATACAGCCGCCCCCCCGACCGGGCCGACGTGCGGTCGGCTCCACCCGCGGCTATGCCCGGTGGGGGCGGGCAAGTCAAGGGGAAGGCGGAAGCTAGAACCTCACCCCCCGGCCCCCTCTCCAAAGTGGAGAGGGGGTGTTCAAGGGAGAGACGCAACCGCGGGGTGACACAGCCAGCCGCCCGAGGAAATGGGCACACCAGCCACGACGGCGACTTGAACACCCCCTCTCCCCGTGGGAGAGGGGGCCGGGGGTGAGGTCTTCAAGCCCGCTTCCCCTTCCCCTCCGTCCCCCATCCTGCTATGCCCGCCGGCCGAACGTCCCGCCCGCGGAGGGTTCCCCGTGTTCCGCTCGCTCGTCCCGTTGCTCGCCCTGGCCGCCCCGCTGCTCGCCCAGCCCGACGCCCCGCTGCGGTTCGCCTGGAAGGCCGGGCAGACGCACTCCTATAAGGTGCAGCAGACCACCACCGTGGACGAGCTGACGCTGGACGAGAAGGCGAAGACGCCGACGCCGGTGAAGACCGTCACCACCCTGAACAGCACCAAGACGTGGGCGGTGAAGGAGGTGGACAAGGCCGGCACCGCCACCCTGGAGATGAGCGTGGCGGCGATGAAGCAGGAGGTGACGCAGACGGTCGGCACGAACAAGCCGATCGTCCGCACGGTGGACTCGGCCAACCCGGACGACGCCAAGGCGATGCCGTTCCTGGGCAAGCCGATCCTGACGGCGAAGGTGGACGCGCAGGGCCGGCTGGTGGAGGCCAAGTCGGACGCCCCGGCGGCGGCGGATCGGTTGCAGGTGGAGCTGCCGTTCCGCCTGATCCTGCCGGACGGGGTGCCGACGAAGGACGCGGCGTGGAGCCGGCCGGTGGCGATCAAGCTGCCCCCGCCGGTGGGCACCGGCGAGTCGTTCGACGGCACCCAGCGGTACACGTTCCAGGGGATGAAGGACGCCTACGCGGTGGTCGGGTTCGCCACCACCCTGAAGGCCCCGCCGACGGACGCGGCGATGATGCCGGCGCTCGTACCCATGCTGTGGGAGGGCAGCCTGTTCTTCGACACGAAGGCCGGGCGGTACCACGGGGCCAAGCTGACCGCGAAGGGCGAGGTGGCGAACCACCAGGGCGAGGGGACGAAGTTCGGGTACGTGAGCGAGTACGTCGAGGCGGCGGAGAAGTAGAAGCGGGGTCTGGTCGAGCGGAGACCCGTCAGGGTCCCGAGTCTGCTTGTACACTCGGGCCGCTGACGCGGCTCCGCTCGACAAGAGGCGCGGCAAAACGGCGACAACCCCCCTTGAAATCCCCTCCACCGGCCCCTACCTTGTTGGATGCGATCGCGGGTGTAACTCAGTGGTAGAGTACCTCGTTGCCAACGAGGTTGTCGTGGGTTCAAGTCCCATCACCCGCTCTGTTGAATGACCGCCGGAGCCGGAATGTACCGGGTTTGCGGGGTGCCAACCCCCAGCAGTCCCGATACCTTACCGGCTCCGACTGTTTTTCCCGCACGACCGATCCGACCGGACAGATCGCAGGAGCCACCGATGGCCGACGACACCGCTACCCCCGTCGCCGAACCCGACACCGACACCGCTGTCGCGGCCCCGGACGCCCCGGCCAAGCTGCCGCAGACGGTGGAGATCACCAACGTCGGCCCGTGCAAGAAGCACGTGAAGGTGACCATCGACCGGGCGGCCATCAACACCAAGTTCGACGAGAAGTTCTCCGACCTGATGGTGAAGACGCCGGCGCACATCCCCGGGTTCCGCCCCGGCAAGGCGCCCAAGCAGATCGTGCGGAAGAAGTTCCAGAAAGAGGTGGCCACCGAGGTCCGCACCGAGATCCTGATGGCCAGCCTGGAGCAGTTGGCCGACGAGGCGTCGCTGTCCCCGCTGTCCCCACCCGAACTGGACCCGCACGGGGTCATCATCCCGGAGGACGACACCACCCCGCTGGTGTACGAGTTCGACATCGAGGTGCGGCCGGAGTTCGACCTGCCCGACTACAAGGCGCTCAAGATCCGCCGGCCGGTGTACACGTTCACCGACGCGGACGTGGCGAAGGAGCGGAAGCGGTACCTGGAGCCGATGGGCACGCTGGTGCCGAAGGACGGGCCGGTGGGGATGGACGACGTGATCGAGACGGACATCGTCATCAAGGACGGCGACCAGGAGCTGAACACCGTCGCCGACGTCCGCCTGCGGGTGGAGCCGAAGCTGGCCCTCGAAGACGGGGTGGCCGAGGGGTTCGGCAAGGCGATGGTCGGGGCCAAGCCGGGCGACGTGCGGACCACCGACATCACCCTGTCGCACGAGCTGAAGAACGAGGCGATGAAGGGCAAGAAGGTGTCCGCCGCGTTCACCATCAAAGAGGTGAAGTCGGTCCGGCTGCCGGAACTCACCCCGGACGTGCTGGGCGAGTTCGGCGTCCGCACCGCGGACCAACTGGACGAACTGATCCGCACCCGCCTGGACCGCTACCTGGAGTACACCCAGCGGAACGTGGCCCGCGGCGAGGTGCTGAAGCAACTGGCCGGCACCACCAACTGGGACCTGCCGCAGGACCTGCTCAAGCGGCAGGTGCGGAAGACGCTCGCCCGGCGGGTGATGGAGATGCGGAGCGGCGGCATGAGCGACGAGCAGATCGTCGGCCGCCAGCGGGTGCTGGAGCAGGACGCCATCCGCAGCACCGCCGCGGCGCTGAAGGAACACTTCGTGCTGCAGAAGATCGCCGAGGTGGAGAAGCTGGAGATCGAGGACGCGGACATCGAAGCGGAGATCGACTCGATCGCCGACCGGACGAACGAGAGCGCGCGGAAGGTGCGGGCGCGGCTGGAGCGGGAGGACCTGATCGAGCCGCTCGCCACCGAGCTGCTCGAACGCCGGGCGCTGGACCTGATCCTGTCCACCGCCACCTACGACGACTACGCGTTCAACCCACTGAAGGAGCAGGCGGACGAAGGGGTCGCCACCACCGACGCCTCGGCCACCACCGAGGAGCTGGACGAGCCGGCTCAATAAGTAGTAGGCACACTCCGTGTGCCGTCATCAGAACGGCACACGGAGTGTGCCTACTACTTACCCAGCCGTTGACCGCCCGCGTACAGTACCTCAGACGCTGTTTGACTCGCACGGGGGGCGTCGGCCCCCCGCTTTCATTCCCGCCGGCCCGGCGGGGCTACCGACGAAAGGCGGCACCATGTTCCACCTGCCCTTCGAGCCGCAGGCGGCGGCGAACCTGCCCGGCCCGCTCAACCCGGTGATGTCCAACGGGTACACCCGCCAGCGGTCGATGACCCTGTCCGACCTGCTGCTGGAGAACCGCATCATCTTCATCGGCAGCAGCCCGGAGACGCAGGGGGTGGCGGAGATCAACGACTGGATGTCGAACATCACCATCCAGAAGATGCTGTGGCTGGCCACCGAGAAGAAGACGGCGGACATCCACATGTACATCAACAGCCCGGGCGGGTCGCTGTCCGCCGGCATGGCCATCTACGACGCCATGCAGTTCGTCGGCTGCCCGATCAACACGTACTGCATGGGCATGGCCGCCAGCATGGCGGCGGTGCTGCTGGCCGCCGGCACCAAGGGCAAGCGGTACGCCCTGCCCAACTCCAAGGTGCTCATCCACCAGCCGCGGGTGTACGAGGGCATCCAGGGGCAGGTGACCGACCTGGAGATCTACGCCGCCGAGATCCAGCGGGAGAAGGAGCGGATGAACCAGATCCTGGCCAAACACACCGGCCAGAGCGTCGAGCACATCCTCAAGTCCACCGACCGCGATTACTTCATGACGGCCGACGAGGCGAAGGCGTTCGGCATCGTGGACGAGGTGCTGACCAAGCCGGCCGAGGGCGGGAAGAAGTGACACCTGAAAAGCCCGCGGACGGCCGTCCGCGGGCTTTCCCCGCCTCACCCCACCAACCGATACAAGGATCCCACCATGCCACTCATCCCGATGGTGATCGACAGCAAGGGCCGAGAGGAGCGAGCGTACGACATCTACAGCCGGCTCCTGAAAGAGCGGATCATCTTCCTGCAAGGGCCGGTGCGGGACGAGATGGCCAACCTGATCGTGGCCCAGATGCTGTACCTGCAGTTCGAAGACCCGAAAGCCGACATCCACCTGTACATCAACAGCCCGGGCGGGAGCGTGACCTCCGGCATGGCCATCTACGACACCATGCAGTTCGTCACCTGCCCGGTGGCGACGTACTGTATGGGTTTGGCCGCCAGCATGGGGTCGATGCTGCTGACGGCCGGGGCGAAGGGCAAGCGGTTCGCCCTGCCGAACGCCGAGATCATGATCCACCAGCCGAGCGGCGGGTTCGGCGGCACCGCCTCGGACATCGCCATCACGGTGGAGAACATCAAGAAGACGAAGGCCCGGCTGAACGCCCTGTACATCAAGCACACCGGCCGCACCCTGGACCAACTGGAGCGGGACATGGACCGCGACAAGTGGCTCACCCCGGGCGAGGCGATGGAGTACGGACTGATCGACAGCGTGCTGGAAAAAGTGCCCGACGCCCTGGTCCGCCACCGGACCGACGGCTGACCGCCGATAAGTAGTAGGCACACTCCGTGTGCCGTCACCAGAACGGCACACGGAGTGTGCCTACTACTTACCGGCAGAACCCTCACCCCGAGCAGGATGCACCCGGACATTCCGACCCCCCGACCGGCCCGCCGGCGCGACCCGTTCGCCCGGTGGGCCGGGTGCGTTTCTCGGATCGGGGTGGTGGTAGCGGTCGCGGGAACCCTGGCCGTCGTCGGGTGTCGGCAACTGTCCAAGGTGGTCGGACCGAAAGAGAAGCCGGATTTGCTGGAGGCCGAACTCCGCACCCGCGAGCGGGAAATCCTGGAGCTGCGGGCGGAGAACCAGCAGTTGAAGCAGCTCGCCGACGTGTACCAGCGGCACCACTTCCCGGACCCGCACGCCGTCATCCCTGGCCCGGTGTACGCCCCGGCCCCGGCGTCGCCGACCGGCGGGGTGGTCCTCCGCGACGTGTCCCTGGGCACCGGCACCGGCGGGCGGGACGACGACGGGCTGCCCGGCGACGAGACACTCCAGGTGGTGATCGTGCCGAAGGACGACGACGGCACGGCGGTGAAGGTGCCGGCGCGGGCCACCGTGACGGCGGCGGAAGTCACCCGCGAGGGCCAGAAGGTGCCCATCGGCAAGTGGGAGGTGACGGCCGAGCAGTTGAAGAAGACGTGGCGGGGTGGGCTGCTGAGCAGCGGGTACTTCGTGCCGCTCCAGTGGGACCAGCCGCCGACCACGGACAAGGTGCGCGTCACCATCCGGTTCACCACCGCCGACGGCCGCACCTACGAGGCGGACAAGGATGTGACGGTGAAGCCGCTGCCCGGCCTCACCCCGCGGGGCGAACCACACCCGACGCCGCCGGCGGTGGTCCGGCCGGTAGACATCCCACCGCCGGCTGGCGCGGTGCTGCCGCCCCCGCCGTTCCCGGACGACTCGAACCTGCTGCCCGCCCCGCGGGTGATCGACGATTCCCCCGCCCGCCTCCGCCCGGCCGTGCCGAAGTGAGGGGTGAAGAGTTTGCCACAGAGATCACAGAGGGCACAGAGCAGATGAAGATTGGACATGGAATGAGAAAGGCACGAAGGCTACTCCTTTCATTCTCCCCAGGGTTTCCTGCCCGTTGACCTGTTTCCCTTCTTCCTCAGTGCCCTCTGTGGTCTCTGTGGCAAACTCTTCGTCCGAACTACTTCGGGCCGGACAGCAGCGCCGACGGGTTCCGCAGCCGGGCGACCATCGGCGGCAGCGATGCCCCCTTCGGCAGGTTCTCGGCATCCCGGTTCACCGCCGTGCCGATGGCGTGCCCGAACTCCGGGTAGGTGAAGCACAGCTTCTCTACCGACAGCCACATGTCCTTCCTCGGGATCGCCTGCACCGCCTCGGCGAACAGCTTCACCGACTCCTCCGCCTGGTCGCGGTGGGCCAGCACCACCGCCCGCCCGAACTTCGCCAGCACCGCCGCCGACACCGGCAGCGGGTACTCGCCCGGCTTGACCGGCCGCGGCGGGGGCGTGTCCATGTCGGCGAACACCCGCTCGGCGTCGTCCAGCCGCCGTTCGTTCAGGCACAGCAGCGCGAGGGCGAGGCCGGCGTCCAGGTGCGGGCGGGTGTGTGGCGGCAGCGTCCGCCACTGCTCCCGCAGGGCGGTCTCGCGGGCGGACACCAGCGGGGCGGGCAGCTTCAGGTCCGGCAGCCCGGCGCCGGCGGACGCGGTGGGGGAAGAGTCCGCCGCGGGCGTCCGGCCGAACGCCCACCACCCGCCGGCGAACGCGGCGAGGACTACGGCGAGACCCGCCACCCGCCACGGCCAGCGGCCCGGCTGCCGCGGCAGCGCCGGAAGTGTGCCCGCCGCCGAGTTCGCACCGAGCGACACCCCGCTCACCGCCGACCCGGTCAGGGTGACGTTCAGCGACAACGCCCCGCCGGCCGACAACCCCTTCAGCACCCCCGCCAGTTCGCGGCCCACCTCCTTCGCCGTGGCATACCGCTCGTCCGGGTTCTTCGCCATCAGCCGGGTGACGATGCGGCACAGGTCCGGCGGCAGGTCCGGGCGGACGAGGTGCAGCGGCTCGGGTTCCTTCTGGACGTGCTGGGCGGCCACGTCGAACGCGGTGGCGCCGGTGAACGGCGGGAACCCGGCGAGCAGGTGGTACGCCGTCACGCCGAGGCTGTACAAGTCGGTGCGGTGGTCCACCGCCTTCCCCTGCACCTGCTCCGGGGCCATGTACAGCGGGGTGCCCAGGGTCATGCCGGACTGGGTGAGGCTGAGCGGCTGGCCGTCTCCGGCCACGTACCGGGACAGGCCGAAGTCCGTCACCTTCACCTGCACCTTGCGGGTGACCAGGATGTTCTCCGGCTTGATGTCGCGGTGGACGAGGCCGAGTTCGGCCGCCTGTTGAAGTGCCGCTGCCACCTGCCGCAGGACGGCCACCGCCACCGGCACCTCCGGCGGGCCTTTGCGGTCGAGATAATCGCGGAGGGTGCGGCCGTCGACGTACTCCAGCGCCATGTACCGGATGTCGTCGTCCTCGCCGACGGCGTACACCTGCACGATGTTCGGGTGGCTGATGCGGGCGACCGCCTCGGCCTCGGCCTGGAAGCGGGCGCGGGCGGTCGGGTTGTCGGCGTGGTCATCCCGCAGGATCTTCACCGCCACCTGCCGCTTGAGCGACAGTTGCTTGGCGAGGTACACCTGCCCCATCCCGCCCTGGCCGAGCTTCCGCAGCAGGTGGAAGTCGCCCAGCCGCCGGCCGGTCAGGTCGGGGGGCGACGGCGGGGGCGGTGTCGGGTCGGACATGGAAGGCGAACACGCCCGCGGCGGGGGGAGTTACGGCGGGGGAATTGTATTGGGGGCCGGAAATGAAGAGTTCACCACAGAGCCACCGAGGGCACAGAGAGAAGTAGGATTCACCGCCGAGGGCACATGAGAGAAGAGGAGGTCAGGATCTCATACGGTGCCCAGGAATTGGGTGCCGGTGTTGGAGTTCACGCTTCAGCGTGAGTGAGCCTCACACTGGCTTTGGCTTTATATCAAACCCCGACCGGGATTCCCCGGATTCCACATCAGACCCTCTCTTCCGGTCTTCCTCTCGTGCCCTCATGTGCCCTCGGCGGTGAAATCTGCTTCTCGGTGCCGCTCTGTGGTCTCTGTGACTCTGTGGTGAACTCTGCCCACCTTTACTTCACGCACACCAGCGAGTCCACCCCCCGCAGGATGACCGCCCCGCCGGCCACCGCCGGCGACGCCCAGTACACGTCCCTGCCCAGGGGGTTCTTCCGCACCACCTCGAACGTCGGCCCGGCCTTCAGCACGTGGGTGGTGCCGGTCTCGTCCAGGCAGAAGATCTTGCCGTCGTAGGCCCACGGGGACGCCCAGAAGGCGGCGGCGTTCGGCATCCGCTCCTTGTACTTCTGCTCGCCGGTCTTGGCGTCGTAGCAGCCCACCAGCCCGCCGTTCCGCTCCAGCGTGTACACCAGCCCGTCGTACACCACCGGGGAAGCCGCCCCCGGCGCCGCCTTCGCCGCCGCCCACGCCACCCCGTCGCTCGACTTCGCCCCGGCCTTCGGGGTGATGTCCCCGGTCGCCCCGGCCTTCACCGCGAACAGGGTGCCGGCGCTCGACGGCCCGTCGCCCGGC
>JALHQU010000035.1:26108-42836 GCA_022841795.1 Fimbriiglobus sp. | reverse complement strand
GGAGCGGGAGCGACCGGAGGGTTCACACCCTCCGGTCGCTCACGCTCCCGGCTCGCCGGGTCGCTGGCGGCTAAGCCGCAAGCGGCTTTAGTACCGCAGTTGCACGCCGAACGACACCCCGTGCGCCCAGAAGTCGGTGTACCGCGGCTCGAACCGCGGGAACAGGGCGCCGGTCACGTTCGTCCGCGGCGGCAACTGGCTGGCGTTCACCCGCGTGTCGATCACCCCGCCGGTGCGGACCACGTCCGACCAGTAGATGAAGTTGTACCCGACGTACACCCGCAGGGCGTCGGTCAGTTGCACCCCCAGCCGCGCCCCCACCTCCGGCACCACCGCGAACCTGTTCAACTCGTACCGGCCGATGTTCGACGGCTGGGCGAGCAGCCCGCCGGTGAACCGCTGGGTGTTGCCGGCGGCGTCGGTGATGGTGGTCGCCCCGTCGATGTCCACGATGGTGCGGGTGTTGCCCAGCGCCACGCTGCCGAGCACGTTCACGAAGAAGTTGCTGAACCGCCGCTCCCACGACAGCCCCAGGTTCACCCCGTGGAAGTGGTTCTCGGTGCGGAAGCGGTCCTCGACCACGAACGCGGCGTTGGCGTTCGCCGAGCCGGGCAGCCCCCGCAGGTCCTCGCGGATGTACAGGGTGTCGTTCAGGTTCAGGTAGCGGTAGCCGATCAGGAAGTCGAGCCGCCCGCACGGGCTGCAGCACAGGTTGACGATGCCGTTCACCCCGGCGCCGGTGAACTCGGACTGGGTGGTGACCGCCACCTGCCCGGCCAGCACGTTCGGGAACGACACCAGTTGGGTGTCCGGGAACGGGGTGACGGCGGTGAACGTGCCGTCCGCGTTCCGCACCACGGTGTTGGTGAACGGGCGGGTGATGATCCGCGACCCGTCCGACCCGGCCACCTCGCGGGTGGTGCTGTTGCCGAGGAAGAAGTAGTCGCCGCTCACCCCGAACCGCTGCCCCTGGTCGATCCACAGCCCGCCGTACACCCGGAACCCACTCCGCCAGTCGGTGTTGTAGTCCCGCCCGCCGATCAGGGTGCTGGTGCCCGGCCCGCCGATGGTGCCGGCGACCCCGCGGGCGGTGCCCGCCGGGGCGGACGTGGCCAGTGGCGGCAGGCTGTTGCCGGAGGTGGTCCACAGCAGGTACTCGGCCCCCAGCCACACCCGGCCGGGCGGCCCGCACAGGCAGTCGCACGCGCCGGCCGGCGCGGCTTCGCCGCACGCCGCGGCCACGTCCGCCGCGCACGACGGCGGCAGGGTGATGGGCTGGGCGGTTGGAGCCGCACCGGGGACGACGACCGGCGGGACCGCGGGGACCGGAGCCGGCTCCGACTTCACCTGTTGGATCGGCTGGGCCGGTTTGGCCGGCACGAACGCCGGGCGGACGGATTTGTTCGAGATCGGCACGGCCGGCTGGGCGAAGGCGCCGGTAGCCACGCCGAGTGCGGCCGCCAGCGTGCCCAGATACACACGCAACATTCGTACTCCTCCATGAGCGACGGTCGGAGTGGTGGCGCGACCCGTGGGCGGCAAACGACACTCCGGCTCCTTCCTGGCACATCCTCCTTCGGACAACGTTTTCGGGCCGGGTACGGGGAAAGCGAGAACCGCGTCGGTAATTCGGGCCGGCCGTCGCTACAAGAAATGCGCCCGCCCCATTTTCGCTAGATTAACAATTTACGCCCCCGCTTCTGCCGGCTTTAATGTGGGGGCGGAATCATCTGTTAATGGCGTCTGACTTGCCGTCATTTCCGACAGGAAGTTTCAGCCCGCCGCGGGAGAATCGTTTCGGACCGTCGATGAACCTTGGTAAATTACGTTTCCCATAGACTGACACCTGATTTTTCTCGTCCCGCGCAGACGAGATCGCCCAACCGGAGAGACCACCGATGTCGCCTAACGAACGGGAACAAACGGGTCGCGGTCGGAACAAGCGTCAGGGTCGTCGCCCGGCCGACCGGCCGAAGACCGAGCCGGTGCCGCTGAAGTTGGTGATGCTGGAAGACCGGCTGACCCCGAACACCGGGGTGCAGCCGCCGCCCGGCGGGCTGAGCGGGTTCGTGTACGTGGACGCCAACGACAACGGCGTCAAAGAAGCGGGCGAGACCCCGATCAGCGGGGTGAGCGTGTCCCTCGTCCGGGTGGTGGCCGGGGTGACCACCGCCGTCGCCACCACCGTCACCGCGTCCGACGGGGCGTACAGCTTCATCAACCTGCCGGCCGGCAGCGGGTACCGGGTGATCCAGACCCAGCCCACCCTGTACGCGGACGGGCAGGAGCAGATCGGCAGCACCGGCGGGAACAAGGCCACCAACGACCAACTGGACGGCATCGTGGTGCCGAGCAGCGCGGTGTCGGTAAACAACAACTTCGGCGAACTGGTCGGCGGGCTGAGCGGGTTCGTGTACGTGGACGCCAACGACAACGGCGTCAAGGAGGCCGGCGAGGCGCCCATCCCCGGCACCACCGTCGCCCTGCGGCAGGTGGTCGGCGGCGTCACCAACACGCTGGCCACCACCGTCACCGCCGCCGACGGGTCGTACAGCTTCAACCTGCTGTTCATGGGCGGCGGGTACCAGGTGGTGGAGACCCAGCCGGCCGGGTTCACCGACGGCAAGGACACCCCCGGCGCGGTCGGCGGCGGGGTGTCCACGGTGAACGACCAGATCCAGACCATCACCCTGGCGACCGCCGCCCGGTTCTCCCCGAACAACAACTTCGGCGAGCTGAACACGCCGGTGCCGCTCCCGCCGGGGGCGCTGTCCGGCTTCGTGTACGAGGACCCGAACAACAACGGCATCAAGGACGCCGGCGAGGCGGGCATCGGCGCCACCACCGTCACCCTCATCCGGGTGGTGGCCGGCGTCACCACCACCATCGGCACCACCACCACCGCCGCCGACGGGTCGTACAGCTTCACCAACCTGGACCCCGGCCTCGGGTACCGGGTGCTGGAAGCCCAGCCGGCGGCGTTCCTGGACGGCAAGGACACCACCGGCAGCACCGGCGGGACGAAGACGGTGAACGACCGGCTGGACGACATCGCCGTGCCCACCGGCGGGGTGTCGGAGAACAACAACTTCGGTGAACTGCGGCCGGCCCAACTGAGCGGGTTCGTGTACCTGGATTCGGACGACGACGGGGTGAAGGACGCCGGCGAAGCCCCGATCCCCGGCACCACCGTCACCCTGACCGGCACGGACGACCTGGGGGCGGTCAACCGGGTGGCCACCACCGCCGCCGACGGGTCGTACGCGTTCACCGGGCTGCGGCCGGGCAGCTACAACGTGACCGAGACGCAGCCGGCCGGGTTCCTGGACGGCAAGGACACCATCGGCACCATCAACGGGCTGCCGAGTACCGGCACCACCGCCAACGACGCCTTCAGCGCGATCGTCCTGGCGGGCGGGCAGAACTCGCCGAACAACAACTTCGGCGAGCGGCCGGTGCCGGTGCCGGTGCCGCCGGGGTCGCTCAGCGGGTTCGTGTACGTGGACAGCGACGACGACGGGGTGAAGGACGCCGGCGAAGCGGGCATCGGCAGCACCACCGTCACCCTCATCCGGGTGGTCGGCGGTGTCACCACCACCGTCGGCAGCACCACCACCGGGGCGGACGGGTCGTACTCGTTCACCAACCTGGACCCGGGCAGCGGGTACCGGGTGATCGAGACCCAGCCGGCCGGGTACACCGACGGCAAGGACACCCCGGGCAGCACCGGCGGGTCGGCGGCGGTGAACGACCAACTCGACGGCATCACCGTGCCGAGCAACGGCACTTCGGTGAACAACAACTTCGGCGAGCTGGTGCCGGTGATCCCGCCGCCGCCGCCGGGGTCGCTCAGCGGGTTCGTGTACGAGGACCCGAACAACAACGGCATCAAGGAGGTCGGCGAGCCGGCGCTCGGCGGGGTGACGGTGGTGCTGTACCGGCCGGGCACCGCCCCGGGCACGCTGGAGGCGGTGGCCACCGCCACCACCGCGGCGGACGGGTCGTACTCGTTCACCAACCTGGCCGCCGGCCTGTACTGGGTCCGCGAGAGCCAGCCGGCCGGGTTCCTGGACGGCAAGGACACGGTGGGCAACGCCGGCGGGCTGCTCCAGGTGAACGACTTCATCTCGGCCATCCCGGTGACGGCCGGGCAGAACTCGCCGAACAACAACTTCGGCGAACTGCGGCCGGGCAGCGTGAGCGGGTTCGTGTACGTGGACGCCAACGACAACGGCGTGAAGGAGGCCGGCGAGACGGCGCTCGGCGGGGTGATTGTGACCCTGTACAAGCCGGGCAGCACGCCGGGCACGCTGGAGGTGGTCGCCACCACCACGACGGCGGCCGACGGGTCGTACCGCTTCACCGACCTGCTGCCCGGCCAGTACTGGGTCCGCGAGACGCAGCCGACCGGGTTCCTGGACGGCAAGGACACGGTGGGCAGCACCGGCGGGCTGCTTCAGGTGAACGACTTCATCTCGGCCGTCACCGTGCCGTACAACGCCGAGTCGGTGAACAACAACTTCGGCGAACTCGTCCCGCCGGGGTCGCTCAGCGGGTTCGTGTACCAGGACTACACCACCTTCGGGGCGGCGAACACGAACAACGGGGTGAAGGACGCGGGCGAGGCGGGCATCGGCGGGGTGACGGTGGTGCTGTACCGGCCGGGCGCCACGCCGGGCACGGTCGAGGCCGTCGCCACCACGACGACGGCGGCCGACGGGTCGTACAGCTTCGCCAACCTGGCCCCCGGCCAGTACTGGGTGCGGGAGACGCAGCCGGCCGACTACCTGGACGGCAAGGACACCATCGGCACCGCCGGCGGGCTGGTGCAGGTGAACGACTGGCTGTCGGCCATCCCGGTGGCGGCCGGGCAGAACTCGCCGAACAACAACTTCGGCGAACTCATCCAGAGCGTGATCGTCAGCCCGCCGCCGCCGAACCCGCAGAACCCGGACCCGAACGTGTCCAAGGTGAACTTCCTCGGGTCGAGCCGGTAACCGACCGTGAACCTGTTCGCCCCCATCCTGGCCGCCTCACCCGCGGCCCTGACCCGCACCCCGGCGTTCACCGCCGGGGCGGCCGTGCCCCGGCCGGCGCTCCCGCCGACCACCGTCGGCGGGGCCGCCGGCTGGCGGTCCGTCCGCCCGGCGAACACCGCCGCCGTGCGGGTCGATGCGTTCGACCTCGGGGCCGAGCCGGAACCGCAACCCCTCGCGGACGAAGTCGTCCAGCCCGTCGGCGGCTACCAACCGCCGGCGTTCCCCTCCGACGACCCCACCTGCGAGTTGCTCCCGTTCGCACCCGCCTACCGCGGCGGGCTGTTCACCGTCGTCCGCCCCCTCCTCACCGACGGGTTGGACGAGGTCATCAGCCACCCCGTTCTCGTCGTCCAAGTTCCCCAACTGACGGTCGAAGACGACACCCCGGCCGAACCCCGGCCGGTGGCGACCGTCGCCGCCCGCAGCCGGCCGGCGGTCATCCCCGGCCGCACCCGCGACACCCTCGGGTCGCAGGTGCCGGCGTTCGTCCTCGGGTTCCACCCGGCGGCGGCGGGGGTGAACGCGGACGGGACCGGCAGTGCCGAACTCGCCCGGTGCGGCCCGGCAACGCGGACGGCGGTGTCGTTCGGCGGGCTGACCCCGCCCGACCCGGCGGTGTACAGTTGCGGGCCGTGGGCGGCGGACCAGTTCCTGCCCGGCCGGCGGGCGGAGGTCATCACCGGCAGCCGGGTCGGGTCGTTCGCCCGCGAGCAGGTGTTCTCCGGGTCGGACTTCACCGACAGCGTGGACGACACCCCGATGCCGGTCGGCGGGCTGTTCGTCGGGTAGCACACGGGGCGTCCGGGAGGTCGCCCCAGCGGCCGCCCCTTCGGGGGCGGCCGTTTTTCATTTCGCCGCCCGCCTGCCGGGGGTACCATGCGGCTCCCGCCGGAGTCTCCGCATGTCCCGCCGCGTCACCCGCCGCACCGCCCTCGCCGCCGGCACCGCCCTGGTCGCATCGGCCGCCCGCTCGCAGCCGAAGCCGCCCGCCCCGCCCGTCGAGGGGTACACCGACCAGCTCAGCTACGCCCCCGGCGACACGGTGAAGTTGCACACGTCCACCGCTGCGGATAAGTACGACGTCGAGGTCGCCCGCCTCGGCCCGAAACGGGAGGTGGTGTGGTCGGACAAGGGAGTGAGCGGGAAGAAGCACCCGACGCCGAAGGACGCCAGCTCGCACGGGTGCAAGTGGCCCGCGTCCGTCGAGGTGAAGATTCCGGCCGAGTGGAGGAGCGGGTACTACGCCATCCGCCTCACCCCAGCCGGGGCGGACAAGCCGACGCCGACCGAGCCGTTCTTCGTCGTCCGCCCCGCCACGCCGGGGAAGAACTCGAAGATCCTCATCCAGCTCAGCACCAACACCTACAACGCGTACACCAACTGGGGCGGGTACAGCCTGTACGCCTACCACGGGCGGCACAAGGTGCAGGGGCGGCGGGTGTCGTTCGACCGCCCGCAGTTCTCGCAGTTCGGCACCTGGGAACACCCGTTCGTGGCGTGGGCCGAGGCGAACGGGTACGCCCTGGATTATGCGGTGAACTCGGACCTGGAGTTCCGTCCGGAGGTGCTGAAGGCGTACAAGCTGGTGCTGAGCGTGGGGCACGACGAGTACTGGTCGAAGCCGATGCGGGACCACCTGGAGAAGTTCATCGGCGACGGCGGGAACGTCGCCTTCTTCAGCGGCAACACCTGCTGCTGGCAGGTGCGGAGCGAGGAGAAGGGGCGGGCGCTGGCGTGCTGGAAGCAGAACTTCGGCGACGACCCGATGTACCAGGTCGAGGCGCACCATTCCGACCTGAGTACCGCCTGGAGCCACTACCTGGTGAACCGGCCGGAGAACACGCTCACCGGCGTCGGGTTCCTGTGGGGCGGGTACCGCAAGAGTCACGGCCAGTTCATGGACGACCCGGCCGAGTTCACCGCCCACCGCCCGGACCACTGGCTGTTCGCCGGCACCGGGGTGAAGCGGGGCGACAGGTTCGGCGGCAAGGACACGGTGGTCGGGTACGAGTGCGACGGGTGCGAGCTGAAGTGGGCGGACGGGCTGCCCGAGCCGACGCTCCGCGACGGCACGCCGAAGGGGTTCGAGGTGGTCGCCACCTGCCCGGCCCGCTGGCACCCGGACGACTGCGAGTGGTACGAGCGGTGGGAGAAGGGCCGCGTGGGGAACGCGGTGGTCGGCACTTACACCCGCGGCGGCACGGTGGTGACGGTCGGCACCACCGACTGGAGCCACGGCCTGCGGGGCAACGACCCGGTGGTGACGCGGGTGACGAAGAACGTGCTGGACAAGTTGGGCACCTGACACGGGAGGCAGACATGAAACGGCGTTCGTTCCTCATCGGAACCGGGGCCGCGACGGGCTTCGGACTGGGCCTGTATGCAGCGGTGGAATTCGTCCGCGAGGCCGCCGCACGAAGCCGCTGAACCCTGAAGCAGATTGCCCTGGCGCTCCACAACTATGAGAGTAACCGCGGCCATCTGCCTCCCGCCGCCGTGTGCGGCCCGGACGGTCAACCCCTGTTGAGCTGGCGAGTGCTGCTCCTGCGGTACATCGAACAGGACGACGTGTACAAGGCGTTCCGCCTGGACGAGCCGTGGGACAGCGAACACAACCTGAAACTGCTCCCCCGGATGCCGGTGACGTATGCCGCCCCGTGGACGAAGTATGTGGACGTCCCGCCGGGCCACACGGTGATCAAGGTGTTCGTCGGGCCGGGGACGGCGTTCGAGCCTGGGGCCAAGCTGAAGTTCACGCCGGGCGATTTCCCGGACGACACGTCGAACACGCTGCTGGTGGTGGAGGCCGGCGACCCGGTGCCGTGGTCGAAGCCGGAGGACATCCCATTCGATCCGGACAGACCGCCGAAACTCCGCGGGCTGTTCAAGGACGGCTTCCGCGCCGCCACCGCGGACGGCAGCGGCCCCCACCTGATCCGCCACGACTGCGACGAAGCCGCCCTCCGCGCCGCCATCACCCGCAACGGCGGCGAGAAAGTTCCGCTACCGTAGGTGCGTCGGGCGCACCGTCACGAAGGCGACCGTGCCGCCGAATCCGCGGGCCACGCGCCGGCCAGGTGCAACTTCACCAGGGCGGCGTGCGACAGCGGGCTGGACAGGTCGTCCACGTCCGGGTTCGTCTCGTAGTCGAGCAACACGAGCGTTCCGCCGGTCAGCCGCCGCAGCTGTTCGACCTCGGCCGTCAGCCGGTGTTCCAGCACCCAGCGGTACGCCGGCAGGTAGATGCGGAGGCGGGCGTCCCGGTAGCCGAGCAGCTCGTCGCTGCCGACCCCGAACCGATGGCCGCGAACCCCGCCGCGGCTCTTCCCCCCGCGCTTGATGCCCGCCATGTCGGTGATCGCCCACTTACGCGGGTCGATGTCCTCCCGCTCGAACACCTTCAACCCCTGCCACAGCCCTTCCACCGACTGGGCCGTCTGCCCCGGCGTGTTCGGGATGGGGATGCCGCCGTGCGGGTAGAACGGGCTGAACCGCACCCACGGCTCGACCCCCTTCGAGGTCAAGTCGAGGATCGTCGCCCCCGGCCAGAGCTTCTCCAGGGTGACGGGTTTCTTGCGACGGCTTTCGACGACGACGAGCATCATACTCCCTCCGCAGGTGGTCCGCATTCCGGGTGAAACCGGCGGGTGTTGGAGTTCACGCTTCAGCGTGAGTGAACCGTCCTCACGCTGAAGCGTGAACTCCAACACCCGCCGGCATTTGCCGCGAGCCGTTTGAGGGGGAATTGTTCCCCGCCGCCGTCGGGCCGTCGAGGTGCGTTGATCCGGTCGTCGTCCGCATTTCTCACTGGCGTTCGCCGCAGCGGTGGTGTATCACATTTACGTTCGGCTGGTTGTCCCATTCCCCACACCCGTGAGGTGCCCATGTTCGCTCACCGCATCGCCGCCGCCGTGTGCGTCGCCGCGATCGCCACCACCGCCCCGGCCGCCGACGACGTGACGCTCAAGGGCGTCACCTTCGGCGAGGCCATCACCGGCAAGAAGCCCTCGACCGACGACCTGAAGGGGAAGGTGGTGCTGATCAAGTTCTGGGGGATCAACTGAGGGCCGTGCATCGCGTCGATGCCCCACCTGGTCAGGTGGAACGAGGACCTCGGTGACGCCGGTCTGGCCGTCATCGGGATGCACGTGCAGAAGGCGACGGACGAGGAGCTGAAGGCGAAGACGAAGGCGTTGGGCATGCGGTTCGCGGTGACCAAAGGCGGCGGGATCAGCGGGGTGAAGCTGGAGGGCATCCCGCATTGCGCGCTGTTCGACCACACCGGCAAGCTGGTGTACGAGGGGCACACGAACAAGGTGGAGCCGAAACTGCGGGAGGCGTTCGCCGACATGCTGGCGGCCGGCGCCGGGGAGACGCCGACGAAGGGGGTGGCCGGGGTGCTGGACCTGTTCAAGAAGGGCGGGTCGGCGGCCGACCTGGTGCGGAAGCTGACCACCCTGAAGGACGACTCGGACGGCAGCACGGCCAAGCAGTCGAAAGCCATCTCGGCCCGGCTGCAGACCGGCGCCCAGGCCCGGCTGGACGAGGCCAAGGCGAACATGAAGGACGACCCGATCGCCGCCTACGACGCCGCGTTCCAGACGGCCGCCCGGTGGAAGGGCACGGCGCTCGGCAAGGCGGCGGGCGAGGTGGTGGAGAAGCTGAAGAACGAGCGGCCGGTGTGGAACGAGATGAAGGCGCGGCCGACGCTGGAGAAGATCCGGACGGCGGAGGCGGCCGTCACCAAGGCGGCGAAGGGGCAGGAGCCGGACACGCCGGAGTTCAAGAAGGCGTTCGCCCCGCAGTTGAAGCAGATGGACACGCTGCTGAAGGGGCTGAAGAAGCAGTACCCGGACGCCCCGGCCACCGCCGAGGCGGAGGAGATCGCCGGCCGGCTGGGGGTGGGCAAGTAGCCGCCATCGCCGCGGAGCGGCCGGCGGGTGTAGCCCGCCGGCCGGTGCGGTATACTGGACGGTGCCTCCGAGGACCGCTCATGGCCGTCGCCCCGTTCGACACACTCAAATTTGCCAACACCCTGAAAGCCGCCGGCGTGCCGGACAAGCAGGCGGAGGCGGAGGCCGCCGCGTTCGCCGAGGTGCTACAGATCAACCTGAAGGAATTGGCGACGAAGGAAGACCTGGCCCTGCTGGGGAAAGACCTGCGGCGGGAGATCAGCGACGTGCGGCGGGAGATCGGCGACGCGCGGGACGAGCTGAAGCGGGAGATCGGCGACGTGCGGGACGAGCTGAAGCGGGAGATCGGCGACGTGCGGGCGGACACGAAGTCCCAGTTCGATACCTTCCGGGCGAAGATGAACGGCGACTTCGCACTTCTGCGGTGGATGCTCGGGGCGGTCCTGGCCGCGCTGATCGGCATCCTCATCCGCCTGTTCCTGTACCGCACCCCGATCTAACGCACCACTTCCGGGGAGCAGAACTCGTAGAATCTCCGCGGGCCGAACCTTTCCCGGAGATTCACGATGGTCCCCGCCACCGACCGCCGCTCGTTCCTGGCCGCCACCGCCGTCGCCGGTGTGGCCGCCGTCGCCCCGCGGCTGTTCGCCGCCGACGACAAGAAGTCGCAACTGTTCAAAATCTCCCTCGCCCAGTGGTCGCACAACCGGGCGTTCTTCGGCCGCGGCGGGGTGGAGAAGAAAGACCCGCTCAAGTTCGCCGAGATCTCGGCCAAGGAGTACGGCATCCACGCCGTCGAGTACGTCAACCAGTTCTACGCGGCCAAGAAGAAGGACGAGGCGTACCTGAAAGACCTGAAGAAGGTGGCCGACGACCAGGGCGTGGTCAGCGTCCTCATCATGTGCGACGGCGAGGGCAACCTGGGCGACCCGGACGAGAAGAAGCGAGACACGGCGGTGAGCAACCACCTGCGGTGGCTGGAGTGGGCCAAGTTCCTCGGCTGCCACAGCATCCGGGTGAACGCCGCCAGCGACTGGAAGAAGGGGTTCGACGAGACGCAGAAGCTGGCCGCCGACGGGCTGCGGAAGCTGAGCGAGGAGGGGGACAAGCACGGCGTCAACGTGATCGTCGAGAACCACGGCGGGCTGAGCAGCCACGGCGGGTGGCTGGCCGGGGTGATGAAGAAGGTGGACCACAAGCGGTGCGGCACCCTGCCCGACTTCGGCAACTTCAACGTCGGCAAGATCGACGGGGTGGACGGGCTGAAAGACGGCTGGTACGACCGCTACAAGGGCACGGACGAGCTGATGCCGTTCGCCAAGGGGGTGAGCGCGAAGAGCCACGACTTCGACGAGAAGGGGAACGAGACGAAGACGGACTACCGCAAGATGATGGACATCGTGCTGAAGAAGCACAAGTACAGCGGGTTCGTGGGCATCGAGTACGAGGGCGGGAAGATCGGCGAGGCCGAGGGCATCAAGGCGACGAAGAAGCTGCTGGAGATGGTGCGGGACGAGATGGCGAAGGGGTAGAATGAAGACGGTCCGCAGAGGACGCGGAACAGACGCAGATGAAGACAGGATCGGAACCGATCCTTTTCTGATCCGGGTTTCATCTGCGTCTGTTCTGCGTCCTCTGCGGGCCGATCCGGAGACCGACCATGCCGCTGTACGAGTACGAGCTGGTGAACGCCGACGGCACCGGCGGGGAGCGGTTCGAGTGGATGCAGCGGATGGCCGACGCCCCGCTCACCGCTCACCCCGAGACCGGCCAGCCGTGCCGCCGGGTGTTCGGCGTGCCGAACGCCCCCCGCGGCTGGACGGACAGTCAGGGGAAGGCCCGCACCAGCGACAAGAACCTGGAGCGGCTCGGGTTCACCAAGTACGTCCGCGGGGACGGCGGTAAGCTGCAGAAGCGGTTCGGCAAGGGGCCGGACGTGATCAAGAAGCCGCCGAAAGAGTAGGTGCCCTGGGAACGCGGGCGGAGGGGACTGGCTCCGTTTCGTCGCCGGCTCAACCCCGCCGGGGAGAATGCCGAAACGGTGCCTGTCCCCGTGTTCCCTCATCTTCTAGCGGACTGGGGACAGGCACATTTTCGACACAGGCCGCCCACCGAGATAAGCCGGGGCGAAAATGAGCCAGTCCCAGTCCGCCACGGGGCCGCTCGGCTCGCGGCACCTATGTCACTTCGCCTTGCCCCACTCCACCGCCGGCGGGTCGCCTTTCGGCGGCTGACTCGGCATCGCGGGGATGTCCGGCAGCGGGGCGTCGGCCGACTTCTTCGGCGGCTCGGCCGCGGGCGCCGGCGACGCGGCCGAGGTCCACACCACCTCCGGTTGCGGCGGAGGCTTCGGCGCCGCCGGGGCGGCTTCCGCGATCGGCTTCGCCGCACTCCGGAACAGTTCCGCCGGCGGTTCGGGCAGCGCGTTCGCCGGTCTGAAGTCGAGCATCACCCGGACGATCTCCAAATCTCGCAGTGCCGTGCGGCTCCGGACGGGTTGGGCCGACGCGATCACCCCCAGCGGCAGCCGCCGCGGTTTGTCCTGGTCGAGCGGCTTCGGCGACGGCAGCCCGGACGCCAGCCGGAACGTCGTGGGGCGGTCGGCGTGGCTCGTCTGCGTCACCGGCGGCAATTGGGTCGGGACTGTCGCCGGCACCGTGGGCGGCTTGCCCTCGACCGCCCCGCTCAGCGCCTCGGCCGGGTGCCCGAGCGCCCGGTACAGGCGGAACTGGCCGCGGTTGTACTCGCCGACGGCGGCGGACAGGTCGGCGTTCGCCAGCCCGAGCGCCTGCACCGCCGCCACCACCTCCTGCGGGCGGACGACGAGCACGTTCGTGTCCCCCACCCGCCGCGTCTGCCCCATCCCGAGCAGGCTCTTGTCCACCAGATCGACCGCCTCCTTCAGCGCCGGCTCGGCCCGGGCCATCCGCTCGCCGGCCGCCTTCGCCTGGGCGAACGCGGTGCTCACCTCGGCGGCGATGCGGTCCTGCGTGCGGAACAGTTCCAGCGTGGCGGCCAGGTGTTCCGCCCGCCGCTCGCCCACCCGCGCCCGGTTCCCCAGCCCGAGCGACTGGAACTCCCACAGCACCTGGAAATCCAGGTCGAACCGGCTGCCGAACGCCTGCGTCTTGTCGTTCGGCCCGCCGCCGAACCCGCCCCACCCGAGCGACCCGCTCGGGTTGGTGGCGGTGCTGCGGAGCGCCAGGCTGGGCACCAGCGGCCGCATTTTTTCCTGCTTCAGCCGGGCGAGAGTGGCCTGCACCACCGCCTGCTGACCGGCCAGTTCGGGACGATTCGTGAGCGCCACCGGGATGAGCGCGTCGAGCGTGCCGGCCGGGTCGATGACGGCCACCGGCAGGAGCGGCGGTTCGAGCGGCTCGACCAGCGTGCCCGGTTCCAGCCGCAGCCAGCGGACGAGTTCGGCGCTCGCCACCCGCCACCGCTCGCGGGCGGTCGCCACCGCCTGCTGGCGGCGGGCCAACTCCACCTTCGCGCGGGAGGCTTCCAGCGGCGGGGCCAACCCGTCGGCCAACCGCTCCGCCTTCACCGCCACCTCGCCCGCCTTCGCCGCCGCCAGGTCCGCCCCGGCCAGTTCCGCCCGCGCCTGCTGCACCAGGAAGTACGCCTCGGCCACCGCCAGCGTCACGTCGTTCTCCGCGGCCTGGCGGATGGCGTGCCGGGCCAGCAGGTCCTGCCGGGCGGCGAGCGGGGCGTAGATGGCGTCCGTCAGCGACACCACCGCGTTCGGCCCCACCCCGACGGCGAACGACCCGCGGCTGCTGCGGACGATGTCGCCGGCGAAGTTCTGCTGCCCGCCCTCGTGCCGGAAGTAGTCGATGCCGGTGACGATGTTCGGCAGCCACAACAGCTTGGCCCGGTCGTATTGGCGGGCGGCGACGGCGACTTGTTGGTCGGCGATCCGCACGTCCAGCGGGCGGGCGCCGGCCAGCCGCAGGGCGGTGGCGAGTGTGATCGGGTGGACCCGCTCGCCGGCCTCGGCCGCGGCTTGCTTCGTGATGGGGGTGGAGCCGGCGAGAAGAGCCACGGGCGGGGACGGGATGCCGGACTGGGCGATCACCTGACGGGGCGGAGCCTGAGCGCCGGCCGGTCCGCTGACCGCGAGCGCGACGACACCCAAAATCGGCCCGAACCGCCGCATTCCCGCCCCCGGTCGGTGGTGTGGCGAAATAGATTCAAGTTCCCCGACCCGGGCGTATAGCCGGCCCGAACGGGGGGAACAACCTCAACCGGGAAGCCATCTCTTCGCCGCGACCTCCGGGAGCGGTGACAGCTTGGCCGCTCCCGGAGGTCGCGGCGAAGAGAAGATGTCACCCCCAGTTGCCTCGCCGGGTAGAATGCGGCAACACCGGAGACCGAACTCATGGCCGCCTCCCGCTTCTGGCAGCACTTCGTCTCGAACGGCGGGCAGGACCACCCCCCCATCGACCGCCCCCCGCCGCCGCCGGCGGACGACGATTCGGATTCGATGGACGCCTTCTCCCGCGCAGTGGTCGGGGTGGCGGACAAGCTGCGGCCGGCGGTGGTGAACCTGCGGGTCGGGCGGGGTGGGGGGTCCGGGGTGCTGTTCTCGCCGGACGGGTTCCTGCTGACGAACCACCATGTTGTCGAGGGGGCGAGCCGGGTGCGGGTGCGGCTGAGCGACGGCACCGAGATGGCCGGCGAGGTGGTCGGCAACGACCCGTGGACCGACCTGGCGGTGGTGCGGGCGGACGGCCGCGACCTGCCGTTCGCCACCTTCGGCGACTCGCAGTCCATCCGTGTGGGTCAGTTGGCGATCGCCATCGGCAGCCCGCTCGGGTTCGAGAACACCGTCACCGCCGGGGTGATCTCGGCCCTCGGCCGCACCATGCGGGGGGCCGGCGGCAAGTGGGTGGACAACATCATCCAGACGGACGCCGCCCTGAACCCCGGGAACAGCGGCGGCCCGCTGGTGGACACCCGCGGCACGGTCATCGGCATCAACACTGCCGTCATCCAGCCGGCCCAGGGCATCTGCTTCGCGGTGCCGGTGAACACGGCGAAGGTGATCCTGCCGCACCTGATGCGGCACGGCCGCGTCATCCGCGGGTTCCTGGGCGTGCAGGTGCGGCAGGTGCCCATCGCCCCGGACGTGCGGGATCGGTTCACCCTGGAGCAAAAGACCGGCGTGGAGATTCAGATGATGGAGGAGGACGGCCCGGCCATGTCCGCCGGGCTGTGGATCGACGACGTGATCGTCGGGTACGGCGGGCACCGGGTGGTGACGGTGGAGGACCTGCTGCGGCTGCTCACCACCCTGCCGGTGGGCGTGCCGCAACTGGCGGTGGTGCTGCGGGACGGCAAGCGGGTGGAGCGGCGGGTAACGGCGGTGGAACACCCGGAGGCGGTGCAGTCATAAGTAGTAGGCACACTCCGTGTGCCGTCATTCCGAACGGCACACGGAGTGTGCCTACTACTTATTCCGCGAACCCCACCGCCTCACCGAACTTCGCCCGCAGGTCCGCCTTCATGCCGTCGCTCAGCCGGCGGGCGGGCAGCCGCAGCGAGGTCAGGTCCGGGGCGGGCACCGCCGTCAGCAGGTGGCGGCCGCCGCCGTCGTCGATCGGATTGCCGGTCAGGTCCAGTTCCACCAGATTCGGCCAGACGACCCCGCGGGTGAGGTAGCGCACGGCGGCGTTGTCCGCGTGCGTGACGGCCAGCCCGAGCGACCGCAGCGCGGCCAGGTGCGGCGAGCGGGCGAGCGCCTTGATCCCGTCCGCCCGTAGGTCGGTGTTCCGGTTCAGCACCAGCTTCCGCAGCGGGGCGAACGTCGGCGACCCGGCCAGGGCGTCCGCCGCGTCCGCGCTCAGGTGCGTGTTGGTCAGGTCCAACACCCGCAGGCGTTCGACCCCGGCGGCCAGGATTTCCACCCCGCTCGCCTGAAGCGGGTTGCCCTGGAGCCGTAGCACCTCAGTTTGCTTCGCCAGTTTGCTGTCCACGAACACCCGCGCCGCCGACGGGCCGAACCCCATCTGGTACAGGTCGAAGTCCGCCAGCGCCACCTTCCCGCCGGACGCGATCGCCTCGACGTGTTCGTCCGCAGACCCGTACCCCAACCGCATCGCCAGGGCGGTGAGCTGCCGGCCGAGCGGGGCGGCGAACAGGGCTTCGAGGATGAACGGCAGCGATGGCACGTTCGTGTGGTCGAGGTAAAGGGTTCGCACACCCGTAGTGAACGGGGAATCGCGCAGCACCCGCAGCGGCTCGTTCGGAGAAGAGAGACCGATCAGGGCCAGCGACCGGATGCCGGGCAGCCATTCGGCGGCAGCGAACTCGTGCCACTGTTCCAGCGTGGCCGTCCTGAGCCGGAGTGCGTAGACCGGCTCGCACCGCAACAGTTGCGGCATGGCGGTTTGGAGAGCGGGGATGAATGACGCAGTGACCGACCACCCGAATCCGCGGCGGAACATCGAGCCGGGCCATGTGATCGGGCCGTTGTTCGAGAGCTCCGGCAGGGTGTGACGCCAGTCGTTGCCGTGAGTCCACTCCGGCCGGCGGGTGTGGCAGAACACCGCGAACGGCTCGTACTCCGGCGTCTTCGCCAGCTCGATCTGGGCGCGGACGAACTCGGCGTACTCCGGGTCGCCGTTCTCCTCGGCGCAGTCGGCGTACACCAGCCGCGGCAGGTCGTCGTCCGGAGCGGCGAGCACGGCCAACCGCAGCGCGTCCAGGTCGGTCATCGACGGAATTGTAGTGTGGTGCGCCCCCCCCCGGGGGGGGGGGCCCCCACCCCCCCC
>JALHQU010000035.1:0-26098 GCA_022841795.1 Fimbriiglobus sp. | reverse complement strand
AACCCGCACACGGCGTGTGCGGACCACACTATTGCAACGGGGCCAGTTGGCTCACCCACCCGGCCACGCTCGGCTCGGCCCACTGGTACACCAGGAACGACGGGAACACGCCCAGCGCGATGCTGAGCAGCACGAACGGCAGCAGCACGGCGACCTCGCGGGCGGACACGTCTGGGAAGGCGGCGGTGGCCGGGTTCACCCCCAGGTACACCCGCTGCCACGCCCACAGCAGGTAGGCGGCGGTCAGCACCGTCGCCAGGATGGCGCACACCGCCAGCCCCCAGTTGAACTTCCACGCCCCCAGCACCACGTTGAACTCGCCGACGAACCCGCACAGGCCGGGCAGCCCCATGCTGGCGAAGAACAGGATGGCGCTCATCCCGGAGTACACCGGCATCGGCTCCTTCAGCCCGCCGAACCGGGTCAGGTCGCGGTGGTGGGCGCGGTCGTACACCACCCCGACGACGAAGAACAGTGCCGACGCGGTGACGCCGTGCGCGAGCATCTGGAACAGCGCGCCGTTCACCGCCCACTCCCAGTACCGGGCGTCCGCCCCGCCGCTCCAACTGGCGAGGCCGAGGACGACGTACCCCATGTGGCTGACCGACGAGTACGCCAGCAGCCGCTTGAAGTCGCGTTGGCCCATCGCGACGAGTGCCCCGTATACGATGCCGACCACCCCGATCAGCCCGACCCACCACGCCAACTGGTGCGCCGCCCACGGGCAGAGCGGGAAGGCGAACCGCAGCAGACCGTACCCGCCGAGCTTGAGCAGCACCCCGGCCAGGATCATGGAGATGGGCGTGGGGGCTTCGACGTGCGCGTCCGGCAGCCAGTGGTGCAGCGGGACGATCGGCACCTTCACCGCGAACCCGACGAACAGCAGGGCGAACACGACGTACTGGAACGTCGGCGTGCAGACGGACTGCCCCTTGAGGCGGGCGATGGCGGCTTCCCGATCGACGCCTTCGGCCAGGAGGAGCACGGGTTCCGGCGTTCCCTGTCGGTCGCGGCGAAGATCGGCCTCGTTTGTCCCTTGTTCCTTCTTCCTTGCTACCTGGATTCGGTCTTCCTGGTGGTTCAGCGCCAGCATCACCGCCCGGCCGACCTTGCCGAGCGTGACGAAGTCGAACGTGTGGACCTCAGCCAGTTGCAGGGCCTTCGCGTCGGTCAGGGCCGGGTCCTTCCGCTTCAGGTCGGCCGCCCGCTGCTTGACCAGATCCTGCGGCACGAAGTCGCGGACGTTCACCGAGTACAGGGCGATGATGGCGGCCAACAGGCCGACGCTGCCGAGCAGGGTGTAGATGACGAACTTGATGGCCGCGTACTTGCGGTTGCCCCCGCCCCACAGGCCGATGAGGAAGTACATCGGCAGCAGCATCACCTCGTAGAAGACGTAGAAGAGGAACAGGTCGAGCGACAGGAACGCCCCGAGTACCCCGCTTTCGAGCGTGAGCAGCAGGATCAGGTACGTCCGCAGGTTCGTCTCGATGGTCCAACTGGCGATCACGGCGAGCAGGCACACGACGGCGGTGAGCAGCACCAGCACCAGGCTGATGCCGTCCACCCCGAGGGCGTAGTCCACGTCGAACCGGGGGATCCACGGGCGGCGGGCGACCAGGTCGTCGGACAGGTACGAGCCGACGCCGGTAGCGGACACGGCCAGCTGCGCGTCCGCCCGCTCGTCCAGCCGGGTGGCCGGGTGGTACAGGCTGCGGGTGGTACGGTCGGACCGGCTGTCGAGCAGGGTGTGGTAATCGACCAGCGTACACAGGCCGACGGTGAGGGTGAGGGCGGTGCCGAACACCGCCGTCCACCGCATGGCCGTCTTCCACCCGCTCGGGACGAGCAGCAGCACGAGGGCGAACACGGCCGGCAGGAACGCCAGCGCGGAGAGCTGGATCAGGTCCAACTCGCGGTCGGTCGAGGACAGCATTAGGTCGAGCATGATGACTCTGGGTGAACCCCGACCGCGAGGGAGGGGGTTAGGCTTTTTCACCCCCTCCCTCGCGGTCGGGGTTCACCGAATGAATGCGAACAGCATCCCGAGCAGGCCGATGGTGGTCAAGGCCAGGGCCAGCACGTACACCCGGATGCGGCCGGTCTGGACCGCCCGCAGGGCGTCGCCGCCGCGGGCGGCGAGGGTGGCGGCGGAGTTCATCAGGCCGTCGAGCGACGGAACACCCTCGGCCTTGCGGTCGGGGTTCGCCCGGTCCACGTTGGCGGACAGGTGAGCGGCGTCCACCGTGCGGTTGACGAACGCGGCGTCGTACACGTCGTCGAAGTACCAGCGGTTCGCCAGCAGGCCGGTCGGCTCGGCGAGTTGGGCCGGCGTCGGCGCCTGCTTGCCGTACCGCACCCAGGCGTACCCGATGCCGACGGCGGCGGCGGCCAGGGCCAGCCCGCCGGCCAGCAGGTGGTTCGCTTCGGCCAGCTTGTGCGCCTGGTCTAACTTCAGCCCGTGGCCGTGCGGCTGGCCGGCGTGGAGCAGCTTGCCCAGCGCGCTCGCCTCGGCGTCCCAGATCGGCCAGCCCCACGCCACCCCGACGCTGAACACGGCGAGGATCATCAGCGGGATCGTCATCACCGCCGGAGACTCGTGGGCGTGGTCGTACAACTTCCGGTCCCGCGGCTCGCCGCCGAACGCCAGGAACCACAGGCGGAACATGTAGAAGGCGGTGAGGGCGGCCGTCAGCAGCGGGCCGACGAACAGCAGGAAGTGTTCGGTGTTCGCCATCCCGAACCCGAGGGCCGAACTCAGGATCTGGTCCTTGCTGTACCACCCGGAGAGGAGCGGTGCGCCGCTGATGGCCAGCACGCCGACGAGCATGGTGTACGCGGTGATCGGCATCTTCCGCCGCAGCCCGCCCATCCGCCGCAGGTCTTGCTCGTGGTGCAACCCGTGGATCACGCTGCCGGCACACAGGAACAACAGGGCCTTGAAAAACGCATGTGTCAGCAGGTGCAGCAGGCCGGCCGTCCACCCGCCGACGCCGAGCGCCAGCATCATGTACCCGAGCTGCGAGCAGGTGCTGTACGCCAGCACCCGCTTGATGTCGGTCATCACCAGAGCGGTGGTCGCGGAGATGAACAGCGTGACCAGCCCGATGTAGGCGATGACCAGTAGCACCTCCGGGGCGAACATCGGGTAGCACCGGCCGACCAGGTACACGCCGGCGGCCACCATGGTGGCGGCGTGGATGAGGGCGGACACCGGCGTCGGCCCTTCCATCGCGTCCGGCAGCCACGTCTGGAGCGGCACCTGGGCGGACTTGCCCACCGCCCCGAGGAAGATGCCCAGGCCGAGGACGATCCACAGGGTGTGGCTGATGTCCTGCGGATGGTTGGTGTCGAACTTCGCGTTCAGGTCGGCGATGTTCAGCGTGCCGAACGCGGCGAACGCCACCGCCATGCCGACCAGGAACCCGGCGTCGCCGACGCGGTTGACGATGAACGCCTTGTTCGCCGCCGTGCCCGCACTTCGCCGCTCGTAGTAGAAGCCGATCAGGAAGAACGAGCACACGCCGACCAGTTCCCAGCTCACGAACACCTGGAACAGGTTGTCGGCGACGAGCAGGTTCAACATGCTGAACGCGAACAGCGACAGGTACAGGAAGAAGCGGTCGAACCGGCCTCGTCTGCTCCCCTCGCCCCCTGGGGAGAGGGGGTGGGGGTGAGGGGGTGAGTGATCCGAATGGCTCCCCCCCACCCCTAACCCCTCCCCCTGTGGGGGGAGGGGAACCGATTTCTTCTCGTCCGCCATGTACCCCAGGGCGAACAGGAAGATCAGGCTGCCGATGCCCGTCACCATGCTGAACATGAGGGCGGACAGGCGGTCGATGCGGTAGCCGACCGGCAGAACCGCCGCCGGCTGGTCGGTCACCGACCCGCCGATGCGGATCCAGTCGAACCGCTCGCCCCAGCGGGCTTCCACCTCTGCCGCCGGTAACCGCTCGACCTCGCCGAAGTACGTCACCGCCCCCCAGCCGGCCATCCCCGCCGACGCCAGCAGGCAGGCCACGCTCAGGTACGCGCCGGCGGTGGTGGGGGCGTGCCGGCCGGCGAGGTGCCGGACCATGCCGACGAGCAGGATCACCGCCGCCGGCACGAGCGGCAGGAGGGTGGCCAGGACGTAGATGCGGCCGGGGTGGGCGGAGAGGTCGAACATGGTGGAATTAGCAAGGAACAAGTAGCAAGGAACAAGGGAAAAACAGCAAGAAGGAAAACAGGACTTCCTTCGCATCGGCTCGAATTTGTTCCTTGCTCCTTTTCACTTGTTCCTTGCCCCTTGTTACTTGCTACTTACCCGCGAAGGTCCGTCGCCTCGTCCACGTCGATGGTGGCGTGGTTGTTGTAGAAGTTCAGGAAGATGGCCAGGGCCACCGCCGCCTCCGCCGCCGCCAGCACCACCACCAGCAGGGCGAACACCTGCCCTTCCAGCTTGAGCGACGGCACGAACCGGGCCGCCGCCACCAGGTTCACGTTCGCCGCGTTCAGGATCAACTCGACGCCCATCAGCAGGCCGATGGCGTTCCGCTTGGTGGCCAGGCAGAAAACGCCGCACGCCAGCAGGAAGGCGGACAGGATGAGGAACGGCGGGAGGCTGAGTTCAGACATAAGTAACAAGTGACAAGGAACAATGAACAAACCAAAAGACGCAAACCAAATGCACCGGCTCACTCTTTCTGTTTCTGTTTCTTCTCACGAGTGCGGGCCACGATGGTGGCGAGGATGCGGTACAGTTGGTCCGCTTCGTCCAGCAACTCCACACTCTCCGCACAGTTCACGACTTCGGCCATACGGAACAACCGCAGCCAGTATCTCGTCTCACGGGCCTCCTTCAGTGCGATGCTGTTCTTGTGGATGAAGTCCGCTCGGCTCTCGGCCGCCTGAGCCTCTTCCACGTTGGCCCCGATGGACGTCCCGGATTTGAGTAGTTGGGTCCACATCGTCCGCTCGTTGCCGGTCGTCCGCCCGCGCTGCCGACAGAACTTGACCACCCGCACGGCGAACGCCAGTGTGCGCGGGACCAGGTCGCGTTTCGGCGGCGCGGACGGTGTGTTCATGGCGTGACGCCCTGTTCTTGTCTTGTGTCTTCCTTGTTTGTCCCTTGTTCCTTGCCACTTGCTACTTGATTCACCCTTCTTTTTGCCCTCGCCAGGTACGCCGCCGCCACCAGCACCACCAGCAGGTGAACCGACACCACCTCGAACGGCAGCAGGTAGCTCTTCCCGCCGTCTTCCACCCCGAGGAAGCTCAGCCCGATCGGGCTGATGCCCGGCAGCGGGTCGTCCGGGGTCTTGCCCGACGAGACGAAGTTGAGGGAGGCGGTCGCCAGCAGCACGAACAGCCCGCCGGCCAGCACCCCGCCGACCGCCCACTCCACCGGCTTCGTGCGGAGGACGGCGAACGGCCCCTGGTTGGTGATCATCACCCCGAACACCATCAGCACCATCGTCCCGCCGACATACACGATGAGCTGCGCCGCCCCGAGGAACTCGGCCCCGAGCAGGAAGTACACCCCGGCCACCCCGATCAGGGTGAACAGCAGCCACACCGCCGCCCGCACCACGCTCCGCGACGCCGCCACCCCGACCGCCGAGGCGGCGGTCACGGCCGCGAGCATGGCGAACAGCACCACCGTCAGGTTCATGGGCGACCCGCACCGTATCGGTCCCACGCCCCGCGTAGGACCGAGTAAACTGACCTGCACCGCGGTTGACCACCCGCGGTGCGGTATGGGATAAGCGGTCGCCGGACCGAATGCAAGCACCCAGGTGTGAAAACTCGTGGACCCCGCGTCGCCGGAACTGGTCGCCCTGCTCGCCGCCTGCCGCGCCCGCCCGGCGGACGACCTGCCGCGGCTGGTGCTGGCCGACTGGCTGGACGAGAACGGTGACCCGGACCGGGCCGAGTTCGTGCGGGTGCAGGTGGAGTTGAGCCACCCGACGGCGGACGCGAAGCGGACGCGGGAGTTGAAGGATGCGGAGCGACGGCTGCTTGCGGTGAATTACCGGCTCTGGGTGGGGGACTTGCACGAGTTGGCCCAGGAGAGGCTGTCCCCGAGCGTCTTCCAAACCCCGCCGAACGAGGTCATCCCCCCCGGGCATAAGTTCCCGCTCCGATACGTCCGCGGCTTGTTGCGGATGGACTATTGGGTAGCACCGGACGAGTCTACCGCCCCACGGGTTGCGGCGTGGTTACGCTCCCCACACCGGCACTGGCTCGAACAGGTCGGAATATCGTTCGGCACACCCGAGGAATTCGTGAAGGCGGATCTGCCGGACGAATTGGCCGGGGCGATCGCCCTCACGCTGACCGCGTTCCGTCAAGAAGGGAATGCGGCCCTCGTCCGCGAACAGTTCCGCCTCCTCGCCCTGTCAGGGAACTTCGCCGCGGTCCGGTCGCTGTGGGTGTACGCGGCGTCCGCGTTGCCGGCGGTCGAAGAACTCGCCCGCTCCGAAGTCGGTCGCCTGGTCGGCCTTCACCTTCCAGTCGGCGCGCACGACTCACGGGCGGGCGAGGCGGTCCGGGTGGCCGAGGTGCTGGCGTCGGCGGAGTTCACATCCCTGTCGTCGTTGGACATCGGCCCACTTTCAGAACCCGCCCTTCGGGCGCTCCTCCGTTCACCGTACCTCGGCAACCTCACGCACCTCAACCTGATCGGCGGGCGGAACGGCAGTCCGATCGGCGATGCGGGGATGGTCGCGCTGTGCGGGTCGAAGCTGGCGCACACCCTGCGGGCGGTGGAGTTCCCGAACACCGGCATCGGCGACGCCGGGGCGGTGGCGCTGGCCCGCTCCCCGCTGTTCGCCCACCTGCACGGCCCGCGGTTGAACCTGATGATGAACCGCATCGGCGACGCCGGGCTGACGGCCCTCGCCGAGAGCGAACACCTGCTGCGGTTCAGCGAGCTGGTGTTGCGGGAGAATCAGGTGGGCGATGACGGGGTGATCGCGCTGGCCGAATCGCCGTACTCGGCGAACCTGCGGTACCTGGACTTCTGGCGGAACCGCATCACCGACCGCGGGGCGTTCGCCCTGGCCCGCTCGCCGCACCTGAACAGCGTGGTCGATCTGAGCGTGAAGGAGAACGCGGTGACGGCGGCCGGCGCCGCCGCCCTGCACGCGCGGTTCGGCGACGCGGCGAAGGTGTAAGTTGGGCAAAAATGCAGGACACGGATGACACGGAACAAGCAGGGATGAGGAGGATCCGTGAGATGGATTCTTCCGATCCTTCCCATCCCGGCCTTGATCCTCTTCATCCGTGTCCTGCTTGATTGATCCTTCCTGATTCACCCCTTGGCCCACACCCCTTCCAGCTCCCGCCGCGGGGCCACCCCCTTCGCCGTGAACAAACTGGCGAACACCACCAGGCCGAACAGCAGCGTGCTGAACCCGAGGACGTACTTCGTGTACGCCCCGATGAGCGGGTGCAGGTACAGTTGCCACAGGCCCACACCCACCAGCAGCCCGCAACTGATCGGCAGGAAGTACTTCAGGCAGGTCATCATCACCTGGTCGATCCGCAGCCGCGGCAGGCTCCACCGCAGCCACATCATCACCACCACCAGCAGCGTACACTTGCCCACGAACACCGCCGCGTTCAGGGCGCTGCCGCCCCAGAACCCGAACTGCTCGGTCGGCTCGAACGGCAGGAACCCGGTGTGCCACCCGCCCAGGAACATGAGGACCGCCAGCCCGCTCACCGCGAACATGCTGGCGTACTCGGCCAGGAAGAACACGCTCCACCGGAACCCGCTGTACTCGGTGTGGAACCCGGCCACCAGTTCGCTCTCGGCTTCGGCCAGGTCGAACGGCGCCCGCTTGCACCCGGCGGTGGCGGTGACGAAGAACAGCACGAACGCGGCGGAGTTGAACGGGTCGTGGAACGCGATCCAGTTCCAGAACCCGCCGCCCTGCTGCTGGCCCATCTTGGTCAGGTCGAGCGTGCCCAGCACGCACACCGGCACCAGCACGCACAGGCTGCGGGGCACCTCGTAGCTCACCACCTGCGCCGCCTCCCGCACCCCGCCGAACAGCGACCACTTGCTGCCCGAGGCGTACCCGGCCAGCATCACCCCGAACACCTCGGTGCTCAGCACCGCCAGCACGAAGAACACGCCGGTGGACACCGGCTGCGGCACCAGCCCGGCGCCGAACGGGATGGCGACGAACGCGGCGAACGAGGCGACGAACGCCAGGTACGGGGCGATGCGGAACAGGAACTTGTCCGCGCCGTCCGGGGCGGTGTCTTCCTTCGTAATCAGCTTGATGCCGTCGGCGAGCGACTGGAGCAGGCCGAGCGGGCCGACGCGGGTGGGGCCGAGCCGGTCCTGGATGCGGCCGGACACCTTCCGCTCGCCCCAGATGTACAGGAACGCGGCCAGCCCGACGAACGACACCAGCACCCCGGCGGCGACGCCGGCGGCCACCAGCACCGCCGCCCAGTGGGGCATGTAGGTGGCCAGCCAGTCGGTCATGGGGGCGCTCCGGGCAGGACGGACGGCACACGGAGTGTGCCTACTACTTATTGCGGAACCGCTTCGCCAGCGACCACCCCTGGAGGGCGAGCATGATGGTGGCGGCGAGGGCGAACAGCCCGACGACGACGTAGAACGTGGTCGGGTTCACCAGCCCGAACAGCCCCTTGTCGCCCTCCGCTGCGGGCGGGGCGTCCGATGGCAGCTTGGCGAACAGGTCGAGCGCCTTCGCCCGGTTTTCGCGGAACACGGTCGGCCCGCCGAACTTCCGCCCGTCGGCGCACATCTCGTACACCTTCACCGCCGCCCGCACGTCGCCGGTGGCCAGGTACACCTCGCCCAGCGTCCACAGCAGCTTCACGTCGCCCGGCGACCACAGGGCGAGTTGCTGCGCCACCGCCACCGCGTCTGGTGGCAGTTTCTTCGCCTCCTCGTCGCCCGCCCAGAAGCGGATCGGCTGGCGGTCGGCGGTCTCGAACACGGCGTCCGGCGGCTGCGTCGGCACCGGCGGCCGCTTCTCCGCCTCCTCTTTTCGCAGTCGCAGCCACAGGCGGTAATGGGTGCGGTCCACCCGCATCTGCCACTTCAGTTGCTCGGGCGTGGTGCCGGGGAACATCTTTGGCGGGTCGCAATCGAGCGCGTCGGCGAACCGAGAGAGGGCGGTCTGCCAGTCGTTCGGGGTGCCGGCGGCGAGCGCGTAGGCGTGGGCCAGGTTCGCCATGAGCAGGTAGTTCGGGGCGCGGCTGCGGACTTCCGGCGTCAGCCGCTCGATCGCCTGGTAGTGCCCGCCGAGGCGGATCAGGGTGGCGGAGTGGGCGGCCAGGTCCGGGCCGGCGAGTTGCGCCGCCTTCGGGTGCCGGGCGGCCAACCGCTGGCTCAGCACCCCGCCGGGCAGCACCTTCATCCCGGACTGGTCGTCGGTCGGCGTCCAGTCGAACGTGCCGGGGTTCTTCGGGTCGATGGGGAACTGGCCGGCGGCTGCATCGTTGTACAGGATGA
Organism: Fimbriiglobus sp.; assembly: GCA_022841795.1. Taxonomy (GTDB): domain Bacteria; phylum Planctomycetota; class Planctomycetia; order Gemmatales; family Gemmataceae; genus JALHQU01. The sequence goes on along the minus strand of JALHQU010000035.1, from coordinate 16,617 downwards.
GAAACTGCGTGAGCGGCAGCGGCTTCGCAGTGCCGTCCGGCTGGATGTCGAACGGGCACGGCTCGTCCGGGGTGTACAGGCCGGCCGGGGCGAGCGGGGCGGAGAGCAGTCCGAGAACGACCGCGTACAGCAGGCGGGGCACGGCAGGCTCCCGAAGGGTCAGGCGGGCTGCTCGTGCCCGCCGCACAGGCAGTCCCAGATGGCCCGCGCGGACAGCAGCGGGCCCCACGGCACCCCCCACCAGCCGAGCAGCAGGGTGGCGAACAGGTACGGCACCGCCCGCAGGTACCGGCCGTCGGCGGTGCGGGGGCGGTGCACCCGCGACTCGTACCGCAGGGTGACCACCACCAGCGAGATCACATACGGGTAGCGGACGGGCAGCGGGTCGGTCACGACTTCCCCGCCTCGTAAGTCACGGTCACGTTCGTGCTGATCCCACCGCGGGGGGTCCACCGGCTCACCAGCGTCGCTCGCATCGGCTTCGCCGCCTGAACGAAGTCGTCCAGAATGCGGTTCGTCACCTGCTCGTAGAAGATGCCCTGGTTGCGGAACCGCTGGAGGTACAGCTTGAGCGACTTCAGTTCCACGCACACGTCGCCGGGGGTGTAGGTGAAGACGAGCGTACCGTAGTCCGGCTGGCCGGTCTTCGGGCACACACTGGTGAACTCCGGGCACACGATCTCGATGGAATACTCCCGCCCCGGCCGCGGGTTCGGGAACGTTTCCAACTGCTCGACGCTCGGCGACTCGGTGAAGAACATCGGGGGTGGGTCTCGCGGGACGGACTGAGTTGTGATAGCCCGGCGGCGGCGTTGAGGCGAGGCGGGCGGGCGGGTATGCTAGAGGCAACACGCGGAGGGCAAGCGATGGCGAGTGAGTACCAATCTATGCCTGCGAAGCTGCGGAGGGTGGACGGCGGGTATGAGCTGTTCATCCCGGACGGGTACGCCGCTGCGACCGGGCTTACGACCGAAGCGGCCGCAGACCTTGAAGTGATGGGGGACATGCTCTGGGTGCGCCAGCCCGAGTTCATCGAGAAGAAGCGGGCGGAGAAGTGGGCGAACTTCGACCGCTCCCAGCTCCACGACCCGCACGAACCGTATGAGCCGGCACCCGGTGCCGAGCAGGCGGCCCGATGACCCCACCCCCCGCGTATGTGCCCGAGCGCGGCGACCTGGTGTGGCTGGACTTCGACCCGCAAGCCGGGCGGGAGCAGTCCGGCCATCGACCGGCTCTGGTTCTCTCCAAAGCGTCCACCAACGGGCCGAGCGGGCTGGCGTTCGTCGTGCCCATCACCAATCAGGCGAAGGGCTACGAAGCCGAGGTTCTGCTTCCCGACGGTCTGGCCGTGCGTGGGGTAATCCTGTGTGATCAGACGAAAAGCTTGGATTGGGCCACCCGACGAATGCGGCGGGCGGGCGCGGCGCCGGTTAGTGTCCTGAACGCGGTGTTGCTAAAGGTAGTCAGCCTCATCTCCTGACGGACCCAATTATGCCCCGTGCGGTCGTACTCCTCAGCGGCGGGCTGGACAGCACCACCACCCTGGCGTGGGCGAACGCCCGCGGGTACGAGTGCTTCGCGCTCAGCGTGGACTACGGCCAGCGGCACCGGGTGGAGTTGGAGCGGGCGGCGGCGGTGGCGAAGGCGCTCGGGGCGGTCGAACACCGCACCGTCACCCTCGACCTGCGGGCGATCGGCGGGTCGGCCCTCACCGCCGACATCGCCGTGCCGAAGGACCGCTCCGATGAGGCGATGGGGCAGGGGGTGCCCGTCACATATGTGCCGGCGCGGAACACCATCCTGCTCGGGGTGGCCCTCGGGTACGCCGAGACGGTCGGCGCGTTCGACCTGTTCATCGGGGCCAACGTCCTCGACTACTCCGGCTACCCGGACTGCCGGCCGGAGTTCCTGACCGCGTTCGAGGCGCTGGCGAATCTGGCGACGAAGGCCGGCACTGAGGGGGCGGGGCGGTTCCGCGTCCACGCCCCGCTGCTGAAGATGACGAAGGCCGAGATCATCCGCGAGGGGACGAAACTCGGCTTCGATTACTCGCTCACCCTGAGCTGCTACGACCCGGATGCGGCCGGCCGGGCGTGCGGGCACTGCGACTCGTGCCTGCTCCGCAAGAAGGGGTTCGCCGAGGCCGGTGTCCCCGACCCGACGGCGTACCGCTGACCGGGTGGGGCCGGCTGTCGGTCCCGCCCGGCCGGCGGCGGGTCACTTCTGCAGGTACAGCCACACGAACCCGGTCATCTCCTCCTTCATGAACTCGGCCCGCTTCTGGTACAGCTTGTTAGACTCCTCGTACGCCTGCCTCAGCTCCTTCTCCTTCTTCTCCCTGGCCTCCTTCTGTTCCTTGGTCTCCTCCTTGTCCTTGGCGTCCTTCTTCTTGGCCTCCTTCTCCTCGGCCACCTGGAGGGCGGTGATGGCCGCCTGCGCCTTCTTGAACTCCTCCTGCCACTCGCCGGCCTTCGTGATCATCTCCTCGTCGCTCAGCCCCTTCGCCGGGGAGACGAGGGTGACGCTGTCGCCGACCAGCAGGTCGAGCTTGCCGTCGCCGTTGACGTCGTCCACCCACACCCGCGTGGCGTACGTCGGGCGGGTGACGTCGCCCTCGCGGAGCGGCTTCACCCCGCCGCCCGTCTTCCCCCAGTTCGGCGGCGGGCCGATCAGCGTCTCGAACGGCTTGAGTGCCGGCGGCTTGCCCTTGCCGGCGGTGTTCTCCGCCCAGTACACCCCGCCGTCGCTCGACCCGCTCACCAGGTCCAGGTCGCCGTCCGCGTCCCAGTCGGTCACGAACGGGTCGCTGTGCACGCCGGCGATCTTCAGCGGCTTGGCCCCGGCCTTGATCTGCTCCGGCCTGGGGGCGAACTTGCCCTTGCCCTCGCCCTTGAACCAGTAGAACGTGCCGGCGAAGTTGCCGACCACCAGGTCGAGCTTGCCGTCCCCGTCCCAGTCGGCGGCGAACGGGCGGGTGCAGATCTTGTCGGTCACCTGGTCGTTATCGTCGGCCGGGATGATGAGCGGCTTGTCGTCCGTGCCGGTCAGCACGGCCGCCTTCTTGAACGTCCCGTCGGCCTTCCCGTACAGCACCTGGAACAGCCCCGCCATGCTGCCCTCGTTCCGGGAGTACGACCCGGAGAGGATGTCGCGGTGGCCGTCCCCGTCGAGGTCCACGAACTGTGGAGTGGAGGACGTGCATCACCACACGCCCGGCACTTCCGCCACCTTCCCCTCCGCCTTCAGCCACTCGCCGGCGGCGAACTTCAGCCCGCCCAGGTTCTTGAACACCTGCATCTTGCCCTTGGCGAACTGCCCGACGATCAGGTCCTTCTTGCCGTCCCCGTCCACGTCCGCCCAGGTGGGGCAGGCGTACCCGGGGGCTTCGACGCGGATGGCCGCCTCGCCCCCCTTCAGCCGGACGGGGGCTTCGAAGTCCGCCGCCCCGGCCGGGGCCGCGGCGGCGGCCAGCCCGAGGGCCGCTAACAGTCGTGGCTTCATGACGTCACCTCCGCCGCGTGCCGGGCCTCCGAACGTCGGGGGGCAGTCGCGGTCGGTCCATCCTAACCGGCGGGGGGGGCGTCTTCAACCGCCGCCGGCTGCCCGTTACACCACCAGCCGCTTCCGCCCGACCGCCCACGCCCGCAGGTCCGCCCGGTGGTCCGGGTGGGCGATCGAGATGAGCAACTCGGCCCGCTCCCGCAGCGTCTTCCCGTGCAGGTTCACTGCCCCGAACTCGGTCACGACCCAGTGGACGTGCCCGCGGGTGGTCACCACCCCGCCGCCGGCGGTCAGCTCCGGCACCACCCGCGACACCGCCCCGCCCCTCGCCGTACTGGGTAAAGCGATGATCGCCTTCCCGCCCGGCGACAGGGCCGCCCCGCGGATGAAGTCCATCTGCCCGCCGATGCCCGAGTAGATGCGGTGGCCGAGCGAGTCGGCGCACACCTGCCCGGTCAGGTCGATCTGGAGGGCCGAGTTCACCGCCACCATGCCCGGGTTCTTGCGGATGAGGGCGGTGTCGTTGGTGCGGTCGCACGGGTGGAACTCGACCACCGGGTTGTCGTCCACGAACTCGAACAGCTTCCGCGTGCCGGTGACGAAGCTGGTGACGAGCCGCCCCGGGTGGACCGCCTTGAACCTGTTGGTGATCGCCCCGGCGGCGTACAGGTCCACCACCCCGTCCGAAAACATCTCGGTGTGGACGCCCAGGTCCCGCTTGTGTTTCAGCCGGCCGAGCACCGCGTCCGGGATGCCGCCGATGCCCAGTTGCAGGCACGCCCGGTCCGGCACCAGTTCGGCCACCAGCTCGCCGATGCGGGCCTCCACCGCCGTTTCCGGCTCCGGCGTGTGCTCGTGCAGCGGGCGGTCGGTCTCCGTGTACGCCGTCAGCCTCGCCAGCGGGACGGCGGTGTGCCCGTGGGTGCGGGGCATCCGCCGGTTCATCTCGGCCAGCACGACCGGGGCAGAGTCGATCGCCGCCCGCGCCGCGTCGCACGACGTGCCGAGGGTACACAGCCCGTGCCGGTCCGCCGGGGAGAGTTGCACGATCGCCGCGTCCAGCTTCACCGCCCCGCTGGCGAACAGGGCCGGGATGTCGGACAGGAACACCGGCACGAAGTCCGCCCGCCCGTCGTCCACCGCCGCCCGCAGCGGGGCGCCGCAGAACAGTGACACCGAGCGGAACTCCCGCTCCCGGCCGGGGTCGGCGAACGGGGCCGGGCCGGTGGTGTGCAGGTGGTAGATGCGGACGCCGGCCAGGTCGGCGCGGGCGGCCAGCGCCTCGACCAGCGGGGTGGGGGTGGCCGACCCGCCGTGCAGGAACACGGTCATCCCGCTGCGGATTGAGGCCACCACATCAGCCGGGGTCATGCCGACACCTCCGAAAATGACTGAGGCCCACCCGCCGCGGGTGGGCCTCGCCAGAATACCGGCCGGCGGGTCAGTCGCCGACGACGGTGTAGAACTTGCCCGGCGTGCTGCCCTCCAGCCAGCCGGGGAACTTCTTCAGCACGGCCGCGGTGTGGTCGGCGGCCATGTGCGCGGCCAGCGCCTTGGTGTCCTTCCACCGCTCGTGGATCAGGTACACGCCGGCCCGCTCCGGGTCGCGGTACAGGTCGGCGGCCAGGCACCCGGCCTCCTTCCGCGTCGCCTTCAGCATGTCGGCGTAGGCGGCCTCGAACTCCTTCTCCTTCCCGGCCTTCACCTTCAGGCTGGCGGTCATGCCGAACGGCTTGTCCGGGTCGGCGAGGGCTTTCTTCGCCGCGGTCACCACCGGCGAGTCGTCGGCATAAGCGAGCGGCGTGACCAGCAGGACGAGCAGCGGGGCGTAGCGGGACACGGCGGACTCCGGGGCGGGGTGGGATGTTGGCAGGTAACCCGCCCCGGCCCGCACCTTTCAGCGGATTCCGGATTTTCCGTCAGTCGCCGACGACGGGCAGGAATTTGATCGTCGTGCCCGCCTCCAGCAGTTCGCCGAACTTGCCCAGCAGCTTGGTGGTGTGGGCTTCCTTCAGGTGCGCCTCCAGCCCGGCCACCCCGGTCCACTTCTCGTAGAAGACGTACTTGCCGGGCGTCTCCGGGTCGGCGAGCAGGTCGTACGCCCGGTTCCCCTTCTCCTTCCGCGTGTCCTTCTGGCACTCGGCGAACGCCGCCTCCAGCGCCTTCTCCTGCCCCTTCTTGGCGGTCACGTTGATCCACATGACGAACGGCTTGGCCGGGTCCTTGAGCGCCTTCTTGGCGTCGGCGATGATCGGCGGGTCGTCGGCCACCGCGAGCGGGGCGAACAGCACGACGGCGAGCAGCACAGCGAGCGGACGGGTCATGGGGAACTCCTGGGAAGGAGGTGGTCCGGTGGGGCCGGACCACCGGGCCGCCACAGAGGGCGGCCCCTACAAGACCCCGGATTTGTAGTGGCCGCCCTCGGTGCCGGCCCGCGTCATTTGGCCAGGTCGTAGCAGACGATCTGCTTGTCGTTGCGGGCGAACACTTTCTTGTCGGCGAACGCCGGGTGCGTCCACACCACCTTGCGGCCCATGCCCTCGCCGGTCGGCTCCAGCAGCTTCGCCCGGCCGATCTCCTCGTACTTCTCGGCGGACAGCTTGGCCAGCACCAGCTCGCCGGTCTCGCTGAACAGGAAGTGCCGGTCGCCGTTCTTCACCGCGAACGCGGTGCCGTGCGGGGCGACCGCGTCCTTGCCGTTGGTCGGGGCGTGCGACTTCCACCGCACCTTGCCGGTGGCCGCGTCCACCGCCCGGAACTCGCCGGTCATGCAGTCCGCCCCGTACAGGGTGCCGTCGGCCATCAGCGGGGTGGCGTTCGCCGGGTACAGGCCGGTGTTCGCCTTGCCCCGCCACACCTCCGTCACCGCCGGCTTGTCCGCGTCCAGTTTCAGCATCACCGCCGCGTTCCCGATGCCGCCGGCGAACAGGTGGTCGCCGTCCCGCACCGGGTGGTTGATGGACATGCCGTAGCTCGGCTTGAGCGGCACCTTCCAGTACTCCGACCCGTCCTTCGGGTTCAGGCTGTGGATGCCCTCGGGGTGGTAGATGAGCAGCTGGTCCACCCCGCCGGCCTTGATGACGCTCGGCGGGCAGTACCCCTGGTCTTTCGCCGACAGCTTCTTCCACACCTCTTTGCCCGTCTTCTTGTCGAACGCCACCGCCACGCTCCCCTCCCCGCCGACCAGACAGACGAGCAGATCGCCGTACACCAGCGGGTGCCCGCAGAACCCCCACTGCGGCACCGGCGCCGCGTACTCCTTCACGAAGTTCTTCGACCACACCGGCTTGCCGTCCTTCACGTCCAGGCAGAACAGGTCGCCCATCGCCCCGAGCGCGTACACCCGGTCGCCGTCCACCGTCGGGGTGCACCGCGGGCCGGCCGGGTAGCTCACGTCATACGGCCGGTCGTACTGGTGGACCCACACCTCTTTCCCGGTCGTCGCGTCCAGGCACACCACCCGCTCGGTGCCGGTCAGCTTCCGCTTCGCCCCCGGGTTGTTCGACGCGTCCCCGTCCGTCCGCTGGTAGTCGGCCACGTACACCCTGCCGCCCGCCACCGCCGGCCCGGAGTACCCGCCGCCCAGGTCCACCGCCCACAGCTTCTTCGGCCCGCCCGCGGGGAACTGGTCCAGGATGCCGGTCTCCGCCCACACCCCGTCGCGGGTCGGCCCCATCCACTGCGGCCAGTCGGCGGCGGGGGAAGCGAGGGAAGCGGCGGCGAGGGCGGCGAGTGCGAACAGCGGACGGGTCATCGGCGAGACTCCAGCGAGGGAGAAGCTCCGCGGGAGATGATACGGCGGAACCGGGGGAAGATACCGCGGGCGGGTGGGAAGCTTACTGCCGAAATTCGCCCGGTTGGCGGCGGGCGCCGGCTTGCGTTCCACGATTCCGCTCGATATACGCCCCCCATCGCAACGGACCAGCGACGGGATTGGGTCGGCCACTCGGGGGGCGGCGGGCGTGGGGGGAACTCGCCCGCCGCCGGTTCCCGGTCGGCCGCTGGGGGAAACCGCATGACGGGGGCGAAGGACTCGCTCATCCGCGGCATCGCGCGGAACGACGCGCTCACCCGCGGGCTGGGCGACATCGAGGCGCGGATGCTGGTGGACTGGGTGGTGGACTGGGCCGAACTGCTGACCGAGGCTGCCCGGTCCGAGCAGGACGCCGAGACGCTGGTGAACCGCCTGTGCCGCCGCGGGCGGGCCATCGGCCGGTTCGTGCAGCTGTGGTGCGACCCGAAGGAGCGGGCGGCCGCCACCCAACTGGCCGCCGCCGAGCGGTTCTCGTGGCCGCTGCCGACGAAGAAGCGGATCGACCCGCCGGACCTGATGGAACACATTCTGAACTGGGAGAGCCAGCACCGCGGCGAGTGACGGTGGGCGGCGGGATGATTCCAGCGCAGGTGCGCCACCCCTGTTGTGGAACCATCCGGCTCGTGTGGAAGAAATAGTGTTGGAATGGACAACCCGTTGCCCGCGAAAGGGTTGCGGTGGAGTTCTACTTCTTGTCCTTCGCGGCGGGGAGCGGGTTGGCTTTCTCCCACTCGGCCCACTTCTTGAACGCCGCCTCCCGCTTCTCGTCGGCGGACATACCGCCCTTGTCGGATTGGAATTGGTACTGGTCGCTCCAGCACGGGTCTTTCGTTCGAAGTAACGAGGAAAACCCGTAGGTGGTGGTCTTCTGCCCGGTCAGGACGACGGCCAGAGCCAAGGCCGAGTCCCGCCACTCGACTAGCCACGGGCTGCCGTCGTTCTCAGTGATCCTGCCCTTGTACCGATCTTCCGTGGAGTCGAACAACTTCTTCAGCGTCGCCACATGTTTCACGTCCTTCGTGCGGGCCAGTTCGTCCATCGCATACCCGCGTAGCCCTGTAAAGTCGGAGAACAGCAACTTCTCCAGGCACCCGAGCCTCAACTCGTCCTCGAACTTGGCGACCGGCACCAGTTGAGCGGCGTCGTAATTCCCGTAAGGCCCGCCTTGCTCGACCATCCAGTGCCGGAGGAGCGCTCGCACCGCTTGGCCGTACTTGCCCTTTTCCTGCACGGCCAGTTTCCCCTCGTCCGTCCGCTGGAGGCAGCCGCGAACGGCCTTGGCCCGCAGGCCGTCCGAGTAGTCTCGGTCGTACACCAAGTCGGCGAGCAGGGCGGCCATGTTCCACTCCACCGGCCAGTCCGGGTCGCCCGCACTCCGGTTCTTCCCCCCCATCCACCGGGTCGTCCACCGCTTCTCGAACGCCTTCCGCTCGTCGTGGTTGGCGGCGAACGCAGCCGTCAGCATCCCTCGCGCGTCATCATCTTTCAGGATGGCGGTAAACAGCTTGCGAGCGTCAGGCGTGTCCCCGGCGGCCTTTTTCAGTTCGGTCCACCCCGGCAAGGCGTGGCCGTACTTGCGGTCCGCATCCGCCAGGAACACCTTGGCACGGGCGTCGAAGTCATCCTTGCGGGCGAGCGGCAGCAACTTCTCCACCCGCACGCTCACCTCGTTCGATGGCTTCCCCTTCATCGTTTCGGCCAGCGCCGTCAGGGCCAGCCGGCCCATCGCCTTCAGGTCGGCCGACGCCTTGTCCCGCACATCCACATCGTCGTCGTCCAACTTGCGGACCAACTCCTTCGCCCGCGCCTGCTGGTCGGCCGACACGGCCAGCGGATTCGGATCGCCTGGTTGCGCCAGTGCGGGCAGCGAGATCAGTATCGCCGCCAGCAGAGTGGTCATCGCACGCATCGCACACCCTCCGGGCTTCACACACGGGCGAGTCCGTCTCCTCCCGAAAATACACGAGTCGATGCTTGACAGGCAATAAAAAAAAATCAGAATGACGACTCGCCCTCACCTCATGCACAAGGAGAGTCCCATGTCCACGTCCAAGTACCGTGTCCGACCGAACCTGGTCGAACTGGAGTCGAGGGAAACGCCCGCCGTGTTCAACGTCACCAGCGTGGAATGGAACGAGAACCTGGAAGGCACCCTCCCCTACGCTGTCAAGATCGCGAACAGCAAAGCGGGCAGAGATCTCATCCAGTTCTCGTTCGCCGCGCTTGGGAACAACATCACGTTCGCGTCCGACAAGACGCTGGACGTGCTGGACGAGGTGACCATCCAGGGGGCGGCCATGGGCTCCGGCCAGAGCGTGACCATCGGCGGCACCAAGCCGTTCGTGTTCTCCCACCAGACGTTCTTCGACACCGCCCCGGTCCCCGAACCCGGTACGCCCCCGCCGACGCCCTCCTCGACGATCATCGGGGTCAAGTTCAAGAACTGCACCGCCGCCGGCGGGAGCGGCGGGGCGGTGGAGGTGACGGGCGGGGACCTGGTGCTCAGCTTGTGCCGGTTCGAGTCCAACTCCGCCACGGCGCAGGGCGGGGCGGTCAACGTCGGGGCGAACAGCCAGCTGACGGTGTCCGCCGGCTGCGTGTTCGAGCTGAACACCGCCACCCAGGGCGGGGCGATCGGCAGCGCCGGGCGGGTGGTGCTGACCTCGACGGTGTTCGCCGACAACCAGGCCAAGGCCATCGTGGGCGTGCCCATCATCGGGACGGTGGGCGGGTATGGCGGGGCCATCTACACCACCGGAATCGTGACCTCGGACGGGGCGACGTTCAGCCACAACTACGCCTCCCGCGGCGGCGGTGGGGTGTACATCGCCCACCCGTCGAAGGCGGTGGAGAACGCCTCCACGTTCACCGGCGGGCAGTTCCAGTTCAACCGGGTGACCGAGACCGCCGCTGCCGGCGGCGCGCTGACCGGGGATGGCGGCGGGGTGTGCGTGGCGGGCGGGTTCGTGAAGGTGTCCGGCACCACGTTCCTGTCGAACGCGGCCGGGAGCGGGGGCGGGGTGTCGGCCGGGGCGAACTCGACGGTGGAGATCAAGTCGGCCACGTTCGAGTACAACTCGGCGTCGCTGGCGGGCGGCCCGGACCGGGGGCGGGCGATCGACGTGAAGTCCGGGGCGAGCGTGTCCGTGCAGGGCAGCACGTTCATCAGCAACGGCATCCGCGGGACGTACTTCAACAACGGCGGGAACACGTTCACCAACTCGCCGGACGAGTGAGCTTTCGGGGCTACACACGGACGCGGGCCGGGGAATTCCCCGACCCGCGTAGGCGTTCGATGATTCCGCCTCAACCCTTCTTCGACACCGCGGCGAGGCCGCGGGCGCGGGCCAGCGCCTTCGTCCGGTTCTCCCGCTCCACCGGGTTGGTGCTCGGCAGGGCGTCGGCGGCGGTGCGGGCCTTCGTCACCATGTCGGCCGTCACCTTGTCGGCGGTCAGGGCGCGGGCGGTGAGCACGTTCACCACCCCGCCCGTCACCTGGGCGAACCCGCTGTCCACGTAGTACCGCTTGGTGGCGGCGCCCAGCTTGATCCGCAGTTCGCCCGGCCCGAGCTGGCCGACGAACGGGGCGTGCCCCGGCAGGATGCCCCGCTCGCCGTCGAACATGGGCAGCACCACCATGTCCGCCGGCTCGTCCAGGACGGCCCGCTCGGGGGTGACCACCACGATCTTCAGGCCCTTGTTGGTCGCGTCGGCCATGTTGGAACCCCAAGTAGCAAGTGGGAAGTAGCAAGGAGCAAGGAAAGACAAGGAGCGAAGACCAAAGGCACCGCGGCTTTGTCTTCACTTGCTCCTTGCTACTTCCCACTTGCTACTTTTGCATTCTCTTGGCCGCTTCCACCACCTGGTCGATCGGCCCGACGTACATGAACGCCCCTTCCGGCAGGGCGTCGTGCTTGCCGTCGCACAGCTCCTCGAAGCTGCGGATGGTGTCCTCCAGCTTGGTGAACTCGCCCGGCTTGCCGGTGAACGGCTCGGCCACGAAGAACGGCTGGCTCAGGAACCGCTCGATGCGGCGGGCGCGGGCCACCACCTGCTTGTCTTCCTCGCTCAGCTCGTCCACCCCGAGGATGGCGATGATGTCTTGCAGTTCGCGGTACCGCTGGAGGATCCGCTTCACCCGGTCCGCGACGGCGAAGTGCCGCTCGCCGACGAACTGCGGGTCGAGCAGACGGCTGTTCGACGCCAGCGGGTCGATGGCCGGGTAGATGCCCTTCTCGGAGATCGACCGCTCCAGGTAGATGAACGCGTCCAGGTGCTGGAACGTGTTCGCCGGGGCCGGGTCGGTGGGGTCGTCGGCCGGCACGTACACCGCCTGCACGGAGGTGATGGCCCCCTTGTTCGTGCTGGTGATCCGCTCCTGCAGTTCGCCCATCTCGGTGGCGAGCGTCGGCTGGTAGCCCACCGCGCTCGGCATCCGCCCGAGCAGCGCGGACACCTCCGAGCCGGCCTGGCTGAACCGGAACACGTTATCCACGAAGAACAGCGTTTCCGTCCCGGTGCTGTCGCGGAACCACTCGGCCATGGTGAGGGCCGAGAGGGCCACCCGCATCCGCGCGCCCGGCGGCTCGTTCATCTGCCCGAACACCATCGCCGTGGATTCGATCACGCTCTTCGCGTCGGCGCTCGCCCCGGTCTTGGTCTCCTGCATTTCCAGCCACAGGTCGTTCCCCTCGCGGGTCCGCTCGCCCACCCCGGCGAACACCGAGTACCCCTTGTACTCCTTCGCGATGCGGGTGATCAACTCTTGCAGGATCACCGTCTTGCCGAGACCGGCCCCGCCGAACAGCCCGGCCTTGCCGCCCCGCGGCAGGGGCATGAGCAGGTCCACCACCTTGATGCCCGTCACCAGCACTTCGGACTTGGGCGACAGTTCGTCGAACTTGGGCGGCTCGCGGTGGATGCTGCGGGTCTCGGTGAACTCGACCGGGCCGCGGCCGTCGATCGGGTTGCCGAGCAGGTTGAACACCCGGCCGAGGGTGCCCAGGCCGACCGGCACGCTCACCGGCCCGCCGGTGTCCACCGCGTCCATACCCCGCACCAGGCCGTCGGTGGTGCCGAGGGCGACGCACCGCACCCGGCTGCCGCCCAGGTGCTGCTGCACCTCGCCGGTCAGGTTGATGGGCACCCCGCCGGTGGCGGTCACCTTCAGGGCGTTGTAGATCTCCGGCAGGTGGCCCTCCTCGAACTCGACGTCGAACGTCGAGCCGATGATCTGGACGATCTTGCCGGCCTTCTTCGCGGTGGCGACCATTCGGTTCTCCCGGTCCTGCCGCTCCCGGTGGTCGCGGCGAAGAGTGTCGATGATTCGTTAGCCCTTCGGCACCAGGAAGCTCAGGTGGTGCGCGCAATGCACCAGCTGCATCTTCCGGGCCTCGTCTTTCGTCAGCGGGCCGAACAGGGGCGACGGGCGGATCGGCCCGGCGTGCGCCTCGTACCGTTCGACCGCCGCCTTCAATTTCGCCACCGCCTCGGCGTCGTTCGCGTCCGGGGCCGGCACGCTCTGCGGCACCGTCGGGGCGCCGGTCGGGAACGTCTGCTCCCGCACATACCGCTCGTACTTCGGTCGGCCGATCGTCTTCCGCATCACCCACATCACCGGCCGGAGGACGAGCGGGATCTTCGGGAACCCGTCGAGCGGGTAGGTCAGCCAGTTCGCCAGGTGCCCGCAGCACTGCCCGAGCGACCACTTCCCCGCCTTGTCGTACCCGTTCGCCAGCAGGGTCTCGGCGTCCCGCACCGCGTCGGCCAGGGTGTCGAACCGCAGTTGGCGGCGGGTCATGCTGTCCGCCCTGTCTTGATAGCCCGACGCGCGAGCGAGGGGCAAGCCACATGCGGCCCTCGCTCGCGCGTCGGGCTAACAAATCCCACCCGTTACTTCAGCGCCTCGGAGCCGGCGATCAGCTCGCTGATCTCCTTCGTGATGTTCGCCTGGCGGGTGCGGTTGTACAGCCGGCTCACCTCTTTGATCAGGTCGCCGGCGTTCTCGGTGGCCGCCTTCATGGCCACCCGGCGGGCGATCTGCTCGCCCACCGCCGAGTCCAGGAAGCACTTGAACAGCCGCACCTTGAACGCCACCGGCACCAGCTCGTTCAGGATGCCGGCCGCGTCCGGGAAGAAGTCGTAGCTGCCCTTCGGGCCGGCGGCGGGGTCCGGGGCCGGGCCTTTGCGGGTGGTCTCCACGGCCACCGACGACAGCGGCAGCAGGGTCTCCACCACCGGCGCCTGGCGGGCGATGCTGTGGAACTTCTGGTACGCCACGATCACCCGGTCCACCGCCCCGGTGGTGTACAGGTCGATCAGCTTCTGGGCGACCGCGTCCACCTCGTCGAACTGCGGCTTGTCCTCGAAGTGGGTGTACACGGCGGCGGCCGGGATCTGCTGGAACTTGAAGAACGCCGCCCCCCGCTTGCCGGACACCTCCAGGTCGAACGCGGCGTTCGCCGCCCGCATCTCGCGGATCTGCCCCATCGCCGCCCGCAGCACCCCGCCGTTGTACCCGCCGCACAGCCCGCGGTTGGCGGTCAGCACCAGCACCAGCGTCTTCTTCACCTCCGGGCGGACGGCCAGCAGCGGGTGGGACACGTCGCCCGCACTCTTGGTCAGGTCGGACGCCAGCTCGGCGATCTTGCGGGTGTACGCGTCCGCCTCGGTGGCGCGGTCGAGCGCCTTCTTGAACCGGGCGGTGGCGATCAGTTCCATCGTCTTGGTGATCTTCCGGATGTTCCGGATGGCCTTGCGGCGCTTCACCAGGGATCGCAGGTTGGGCATGTGGGTTAGCTCTCAGCGGTCAGCTTTCAGCGGTCAGCCGGATGACGGCCCAAACCGCGATGATTCACCCGAAGCACTCACCCGCGGTCAGGTCTTTTCTGGCTGACTGCTGACCGCTGACTGCTGACAACTTTTACCCGCGGAACTGCGGCTTGAACGCCGTGATCGCCGCGGTCAGCTTGGTCGCCACGTCGTCGGTGATCTTCTTCTCCTTGCCGATCAGCTCCCGCACCTCGGGCATCTGCTCCTTCATGAACTTCAGGAACTGGCTCTCCCACGCCCGCACCTTCTTGCGGTCCACGTCGTCCAGCCCGCCGGTGTTGCCGGCGTAGATGATCATGATCTGGTCGAGCACGTTCAGCGGCTCGTACTGCCCCTGCTTCAGGATCTCCACCATCCGGTAGCCGCGGTCGAGCTGGCCCTGCGTGGCTTTGTCCAGGTCGGTGCCGAGTTGGGCGAACGCCTCCAGTTCGCGGAACTGGGCCAGGGTCAGCTTCAACCCGCCGGCCACCCGCTTGTCCTTCATCGCCCCGATCTGGGCGTTCCCGCCCACCCGGCTCACCGAGATGCCCACGTCCACGGCCGGCAGCACCCCGGCGTTCTTCAGGTCGGGTTGCAGGTAGATCTGCCCGTCGGTGATGGAGATCACGTTGGTCGGGATGTACGCCGACACCTCGCCCTCAAGGGTCTCGATGATCGGCAGGGCGGTGAGCGACCCGCCGGACCCGACCACCTTGGCGATCTTGTGCCCGGGGAAGCTCTTCAGGTCGTGTTCGGCCTGCTCCTTGCCGCCGAACCCGCCCGGCCCGACGTACACCATGCCCTTCGCCCCGCCCGCCCGCTTCTCGGTCGGCTTGTCAGCCGAGTTCACACCCCAGTCGGCCGTCGCCTTGGCGGCGTCGGCGTCGCCCGGCACGATCACCCAGCGGTCGGCCAGCTTCGCGCTGCGTTCGAGCAGACGGCTGTGGCAGTAGAACACGTCGCCGGGGTACGCCTCGCGGCCCGGCGGGCGGCGGACCAGCAGGGACAGTTGGCGGTACGCGGCGGCCTGTTTGCTCAGGTCGTCGTACACGCACAGGGTGTCCTTCCCCTCCTCGTACATGAAGTACTCGGCGATGGCGGTGCCGGAGTACGGGGCGATGTACTGGAGCGGGGCCGAGTCGGACGACGACGCGATCACCACCACCGTGTAGTCCATCGCCCCCACCGCCCGCAGCTTCTCCACCACCTGCGCCACCTTCGACTCCATCTGCCCGCACGCCACGTACACGCAGATGACGTCCTCGGACTTCTGGTTGATGATGGTGTCGATGGCGATCTGCGTCTTGCCCGTCTTGCGGTCGCCGATGATCAGCTCCCGCTGCCCGCGGCCGATCGGGGTCATGGCGTCGATCGCCTTGATGCCCGTCTGGAGCGGCACCTTCACCGGCTGGCGGTCGGCCACCCCGGGGGCGTTGCTCTCCACCAGCCGGCGGTGCTTGGCCAGGATCGGCCCCTTGCCGTCCACCGGGTTGCCGAGCGGGTCCACCACCCGCCCGACCATCTCCGGCCCGACCGGGATGCTCAGCAGTTGGCCGGTGGTGCGGCACTCCATCCCCTCGCGGACCTTCAGGTAGTCCCCGAGGATGATGATGGACACCGAGCTTTCTTCCAGGTTGAACGCCAGCCCCTTCACGTCCGCCTGGGGGAAGTCCACCAGTTCGCCGGCCATGACTTCGGACAGGCCGTACACGCGGGCGATGCCGTCGCCCACCTCCAGCACCCGGCCGGACGACCGCACGTCGGTCTTCTGACCGACGTCGCGGATCCGCTCCATCAGGACGCTGGTGATCTCGCTGGCCGATTGCTTAAGCGCCATGGCTGCTGCTCGCCATCAGGTGGTTGCGGAGGGATTCCAGGCGGGTGCGGACGGACGTGTCGTACACCCGGTCGCCGACCTGGACGATCAGCCCGCCGAGCAGTTCCGGCTCGACGCGGACGTTCAGGATCGGCTCTTTGTTCAGCGTCTGTTTCAGCGTGCCCGTCAGGGCCGTCTGCTGGGCGTCGGTCAGCGGCACCGCCGACCGCACCCGCACCCGCACCCGCCCGGCCTGCCGGTCGCGGATGCCCTGGTAGGCGGCGTCCACGTCCCGCAGCAGGCCCAGCCGGTTGCCCTCGGCCAGCACGTGCAGGAACTTCTTGAACAGGTCGGACGACCCGCCGAACGCCGCCCCGAGGACCGGCAGTTTGGCCTTCGGGGTGATGGCCGGGTTGTCCAGGAAGGCGGCCACGTCCGGGTTCCGGCCCACCACGTCGGTGGCGGTGGTGTGCAGTTCCGCCCCGACCGCGTCCGCCGCGTTCCCCTGCTCGGCCAGCGCGAGCAGGGCCTCGGCGTACACGCGGGCCAGCCGGGCGCGGGCGCCGGTGGCTTCCAGGACGGTGTCGGGGGTGGCGTCGGGCATGGGGAGGTTCCGGCGGTGTTCGTGAGCGGCCGGGTTTACCCCGGCCGTCCGGACGGCCGGGGTAAACCCGGC
>JALHQU010000034.1 GCA_022841795.1 Fimbriiglobus sp. | reverse complement strand
GTCGAGTTCACCAAGCGGCTGAACCACACCGGCATCGACGAGGAGCAGTGGGTGGACGGGGCAACGGTGGTGCTCGGCTGCCCCGGCGAGTCGAAGCTGGCGCCGGAGAAGATCGCTGGTTACACGGAGGCGATGACGAAGCTGGGCGTGAAGCTGGTCGATTCGCCGAAAGACCTGATCGGCCAGGTGGACGCGGTGCTGGTCGAGGCGGTGGACGGGTCGGTCCACTGGGAGCGGGCGAAGCCGTTCCTGGAGGCCGGGGTGCCGTGCTTCGTGGACAAGCCGTTCGCTTGCACCCTCGACGACGCTCGGAAGATGGCCGACCTGGCCGCGAAGAAGAAGCTGCCACTGTTCAGCTCGTCCGCCCTGCGGTACGCCCCGGAGGTGACGGCGTACACCGCCGCCGCGGGCAAGTCCGGCAAGCGGCTCGGCTGCCTCACCTACGGCCCGGCCAGTACGCACGAGCGGAATCCGGGGCTGTTCCACTACGGCATCCACGCGGTGGAAATGCTGTACGCCCTGATGGGGCCGGGGTGCGAGAGCGTGACGTGTACCCACCAGAATGGCGTGGATGTGGCGACCGGCACCTGGAAGGACGGGCGGGTGGCGACCGTCCGCGGCATCCGCGACGGCAAGGCCGAGTTCGGGTTCACCGCGTTCGCCGAGAAGTCGATCCAGACGACGACCGTGCCGACCAAGTTCATCTACCGCGAGCTGCTGAAGAAGGTGGTGGACACGTTCCAGACCGGGAAGGCCCTGCTGGACATCGGCGAGACGCTGGAGATCGTGGCGTTCATCGCGGCGGCGAACCGCAGCGGGGCCAACCACGGGCGGCTGGAGGTGGTGAAGATCTAGGTGAACGCCGACCGCCAGGGAGGGGGTGCGTGGTTGGCACCCCCTCCCTGGCGGTCGGGGTTCACCAATTGCTATTCCCCCTTCTTCGCCCGGTCGAGCGCGGCCAAGAAGGCAGCCCCCTTCCCCTTCATCGTCAGCGACAGTTCGAGCTTCTTGCCGCCGCTGAGTACCAGCTTCAGCGTGTCCTTGCCGTCCGGCTTACCGTCCGGGAACACGTCCGCCAGCGCCTTCTTGATCATCTCCGGCGTGTGGTCCTTCGACGAGAACATCGCCGCCCGGGTGAACGACGTCTCGGTGAAGAACATCGGCGTCTTGGTCGGCTTGGCCGCCGCCACCGCCTTCAGCGAGTCCGACTCGCCGGCGATGGCGAGGGCGATCAGGTCGTCCGACGTCATCGCCCACATAGTGGACGACCCGAACGGGTTGTCGCCGGTGTTCACGAACGTCGCCTTGTGCAGCTTCCGCTCGCCCACCGACCCGACGTCCGCCTGGAAGCTGCCCTGCTCCTTCGGCAGCAGCAGGGCGAACCCCTTCACCAGATCGACGATGCCGGTGCCCTTCACCGTCTTCAGCGTGACCAGCCCGTTCATCTTGTCGCCGGTCGCCGGCGTGCCCAGGACGCCGATCTGGAAGTCGCCGGCTTTCAGGGTGGGCAGGGCGGCGTCGAACGCCTTCTCCACCACCGTCCGGTCGCTCTCCTTGGCGTCCTGCACGGCCTGCTTGGCCGCGGCGTCCATCAGGGCGGCGAACTTCTTGGTCGTCTCCGGCGGCAGCTGGAAGTTCAGCCCGAAGTTGGTGAGCGGGTTCTTCACCCACGCCGCCCCGGCCGCCCCGCTCTCCCGGTCGGCGAACCCGGCCAGCGTCTTCGCCAGCGTGGTGCCGGCCTTCGGCGTCAGCCCGACCGCCAGCTTCCAGTCGTCCGCCTTCGGGTCTACGTTGAGCGTCAGGGTGAACGTGTCGCCGTCCGTCAGCACCGTCTTCACCGCGTCCACCGACACGTCGGCGAAGAAGTCGTTGAACAGCTTCTGCATCGGGGTGGCGTCCCGGTTGCTGTTGTCCTCCTTCACCTTCAGTTCCATCTGCCCGTAGGCCATCTTCTTCACGTCCTCCGGGATGTTGGCGAGACGGACCGACAGCCCGAGCACGTCGGTCGGCTTCTCGGCGAAGAACACCTTCGGGGCGATCAGCTTGCCCGCGTCCACCCACTTCTCCGACCGCAGGGTGATGTACGCGTACTTGTCGGCGAACCGCAGATACACCGGGCCGGGCACCCCCGGCAGCTCCGCGGTGTACACCCCGCCGTCGCCCTTCTTCAGGTCCACGTTCAGCTTGGTCTTCGCCGCGTCGATGGCCGCTTCCTCGTCGGCGATCGGCAGCATCAGCACCAGGGGGCTGTCCTCCACCTTCTCGGCGAACCCGGCGTAGAACCCGATCGGCCGGTTCAGGTCCAGCCCGTCGAACCCCTTCTCGTTCCCCGCGAACTGCTTCATCACCCCGGCGAACTGCTGGGCCGAGTCCGCCTGCCCGGCCAGCCCGCCGACGTACTCGACCGTCGGGATCAGGTCGGCCACCGCCTTCACCCGCACCTCCACCACCGGCTTGATCGGCTCGGCCGACGCCCCGCCGACCAGCCCCACCACCGCCAGAAGCACCAGCCAGAAACGCTTCATCGGATCCCCTCGAGTAATCGGGTTTCGTTAGTTAGCCCGACGCGCGAGCGAGGGGCAGACCACCCACGCCCCTCGCTCGCGCGTCGGGCTAACCCAAGCACTACGTCGCAACACGGAAATGCCCGGACTGAAGTTGTACCTCACGGACCGGGAACGGGTGTCAGGTCAGACGGAATTCCGCCGCGTCCGTACAACACGCGAATCTCGGCCGCTCTTTTCAGCCGCGGCGAAGACGGAGAGCGATTCGATGAGCCAGAAGACGTGGGGCGGGCGGTTCAGCGGGGCGACCGACCAGCGGGTGGAGCAGTTCACCGAGTCCATCTCGGTGGACCGCCGGCTGTACCGGCAAGACATCGTCGCCAGCCAGGCGCACGCCCGGATGCTCGCCGAGGTCGGGCTGGTCACCCCGGCCGAAGCCGACGCCATCTGCACCACCCTGGACGCCATCGCCGCCGACATCGATGCCGGGCGGATGGAGTATTCGGTCTCGCTCGAAGACATCCACACGCACATCGAGCGGGCGCTCATCGCCAAGCTCGGCGACGTGGGGCGGAAGCTGCACACCGGCCGCAGCCGGAACGACCAGGTGGTGACGGACGTGCGGCTGTGGGTGCGGGACGCGATCGACGAGTTGGATGACCGGCTGAAGGAGTTGCAGCGGGCGTTCGTGTCGTTCGCCGGGCGGGAGGACGGCATCATCCTGCCGGGGTACACGCACCTGCAGCGGGCGCAGCCGGTGCTCGCCGCACACTACCTGCTGGCGTATGTGGAGAAGTTCCAGCGGGACCGGGAGCGGCTGGCCGACTGCCGCAAGCGGGTGAACGTGCTGTCCCTCGGGGCGGCGGCGCTGGCCGGCAGCTCGCTGCCCATCGACCGCGAGAGCGTGCGGCGGAAGCTCGGGTTCGACGACATCGCCCGCAACAGCCTGGACGTGTCGTCCGACCGCGACTTCCTGCTGGAGTTCGTGTTCTGCCTGTCGCTCGTCGCCGTCCACCTGAGCGGGTGGGCCGAGGAGTGGGTGATCTGGTCCACCACCGAGTTCAACTTCCTGGAACTGCCCGACGCCTTCTGCACCGGGTCGAGCATCATGCCGCACAAGAAGAACCCGGACGTGCTGGAACTCGTCCGCGGCAAGTCCGGGCGGGTGATCGGCACGCTGAACCAACTGCTCATCCTGGTGAAGGCGCTGCCGCTGGCGTACAACCGCGACCTCCAGGAGGACAAGGCGGCGCTGTTCGACGCCTTCGACACGGTGGTCGGCTGCCTGGCGGTGGCCGCGCCGATGGTCGAGCAGACGAAGTTCCGGCGGGAGGTGATCGCCGCCCGGCTGGAGGACGGGTTCCTGGACGCGACCACACTCATGGAGTCGCTCATCGAGTCCGGGGTGCCCATGCGGTCGGCACACGAGGCGGTCGGTAGCCTGGTGAAGGAATGTGAGAGCCGGCGGTGCCGACTGGCGGATTTGCCGGCCGAGGTGTTCGAGAAGGCGGCACCGGGGGCCGGGGCGAAGGTGCGGGAACGGCTCGGGGTTGCGAACGCGGTAGCCGCGTTCCAGAGCTACGGTAGCACCGCCCCGGCCGAGGTGGAGCGGCAGTTGAGCGAGTGGAAGAAGAGGGTATGATCGGGGTAGAAGGGTGGAGGAGACGCGATGACCGAATCCCCTGCAATCTCGTTCGACGTGATTCCGGCGACACCGGAGCAAGCCTCACAAGCGTTGCGTCAAATCGCCTGGAAGTACGGCTATTTGAAGCTACATCGCCTTGGTTCCGGATGTGATCTGACGCTTGAAATGGACGTGCTGGACGAACCGGACACGCCGCACATCGTTGGTTCGGGGCGTGGGGACGAGCCGAGAAAGCCGATAATCTGACAAATTGGCTGGCGAGCCAAGCCCGTCAGGGGCCGGTTTCTTCAAACGACCGGCCCCTGACGGGCTCGGCTCGCCAAACGCCTACTCGATTCGATAAAGTTGACCCGCCACCCGCCGAATCACTTCTGGCGGGTTCGCGCTCGCATCGGCGGCGGAACGTGCTATAATTTCCCCTGTTCGGACCCCCATACCGAGGTCGGTCGCCATGACCCGGATGAGTAAAGAGTTCTCGCTGGTGCTGCTCGGGGCGGGCATCCTCACCGCCGGCTACTTCATCGCGCCGACGGCCGAGGAGGAGATGGAGGTGAAGGCGGAGGAGCAGGCCGCCCACCGCACCGGGCACTCGAACTACCGCCACTACCACGGCGGCGGCATGTTCATCTGGCTGCACAGCCCCGGCTATGCCGGCACCAGCACCGGCCGGCCGGCCGCGTACTCGTCCACCAGCCGGGCGGGCGGGTTCGGCTCGATCGGCCGGTCGTTCTCCGCCGGGAGCTGACCGCCATGCGGCGGATGACCCTCGACCCCCGCCCGGACTGGCAGAAGCGGGTGGAGGAACTCGGTTTGCACTTCCACACGGCCGACGGGCGGCCGTACTGGGACGAGTCCGCCTGTTACGTCTTCTCCAAGTACCAGATCGACACCATCGAGCGAGCCACCTACGCCCTCTGGGAGATGTGCCTGGAGCTGGTGCAGCACGTCATCGACGAACGGCTGTTCGACCTGTTCCTCGTCCCGCCCGAGTTCCAGGACCTGGTCGTCCGCAGTTGGGACGACGACTGGCCGAGCGTGTACGGCCGGTTCGACCTGGCGTACGACGGGGTCGGCCCGCCGAAGCTCTTGGAGTTCAACGCCGACACCCCGACCGCACTGGTGGAGGCGAGCGTCGCCCAGTGGCACTGGCTGAAGGAGACGGACCCGGACGGCGACCAGTTCAACGGCATCCACGACCGGCTGCTGGAGGCGTGGGCGCGGGTGAAGGAGTTCGACCACCACCCGGTCCACTTCGCGGCTTTGCAGAGCAACGTCGAGGACTACATCACCACCGAGTACCTGCGCGACACGGCCATCCAGGCCGGGCTGGACACCGCCTACCTGGACGTGGAGGCGGTCGGCTGGGACAGCGCGGCCAAGCGGTTCGTCGGGCCGGGGAACGTGCCCATCCACAACATCTTCAAGCTGTACCCGTGGGAGTGGCTGACGCGGGAGGAGTTCGGCAAGCACGTGCCGCACTCCCGCACCCGGTGGATCGAACCGCCGTGGAAGATGATCCTGAGCTGCAAAGCCATTCTACCGTTGCTGTACCAACTGCACCCGGAGTCGCCGTTCCTGCTGCCGGCGTGGTTCGAGGAGCCGGAGTCCGGCAGCTACGTCCGCAAGCCGGTCCACGCCCGCGAGGGGGCGAACATCCGGGTGGTGATCGACGGCAAGGTGGCGGAGGACACGGACGGCCCGTACGACTCGGCCGTCAGCGTGTACCAGGCGCTCGCCCCGCTCAAGCCGCACGACGGCAAGTACCCGGTGATCGGCAGCTGGGTGGTGAACGGCTGGGCGTGCGGCCTGGGCATCCGCGAGGACGACCAGATGGTGACGCAGAACACCAGCCGGTTCATCCCGCACAAGATGAGCGATTGACGTCACAGTCCCCCTCTCCCCTTCGTGGGAGAGGGGTTAGGGGGTCTTTGCTCCCGATCCCCCTCACCCCCAGCCCCTCTCCCACAAAGGGGAGAGGGGGACAAACCATGCTCCGAACCATCGACTACGCCCAGCTCGACGACGACACCAAAACCTACCTGCGGGCGGTGCGGAACGCCCGCGGGAACGGCTCCCCCGGCGTGTTCCTGGCCGGGTCCGCCGGGCTGCCGGCGGTGGCGTTCCTGCTCGGCCTGGTCATCCTGCCGTTGTTCGTGTGGGCCGGGTACTCGTCGAACAAGGCGGCGTGGGCGAACGCCATGCTGCAAACCGCCGGGGTGATGCTCGGCGGGTGGCTGATCGTGTATGCCGTCCGCCGCTGGACCGCCAGCCCGGACAAGTACGTCGGCAAGTTCTTCTACTTCGACCCGCAGCACGTGTACGTGGGCGCGGGGGAACAGTTGCAGTACGCCCGGCTGGACGAGGAAACCTCGGTCGAGCCGGTCGGCAGCAACGGGCTGCGGTTCGAGAGCGAGGACGGGCGGTTCGACCTGTCGTTGCCGGACCGCGGGTCCGCCCTGTACGCGGCCAACTACTACGACGCCATCGACCACCTGAACGCCGACCCGGAGCGGTGGGGGAACCTGTCCGCGGCCCAGTTAGGGGCGGCGGCCAAGTACATGGTGCGGAACGAACAGCCGCCGGCGAGCTTGCAAGAGGTGGATCTGGACATCGACCACGTGCCGGAGGACGTGCGGCCGAAGCGGGGCGGCGGGGCCGGGTTCCTCCGCTACCTGATCCTACTGGCCGTGGGGGCGGGGGTGTTCTTCGCGTTCAAGACGAGCAACCCGCCGGTCCGGGACGCGGCGAACTTCGCCGCGGTGAAGAAAGACAGCCCGGCCGAACTCCGCCACTATTTGCTCAACGAGAACAACACCGCCCACCGGGACGAGGTGACGAAGCAGATCGCCGCCCTGTACGACAAGCCGATCGCCGACGTGCGGGCCAAGGGCACCGACCCGGAACTGCGAGAAGGGTTGGCGAAACTGCTGGACTCCCTTCGCGGGCCAGACACGCCGGCCGTGTCGCTGCGGGTGACAGACACCGGCGGCATGCTGTCGAGCTGGTCGGACGCCCTCCGCGTGCGGATCGCCGACGGGATCGGCACCGCCGTCGGTAAGGATTACATCGTGTTCGGCAAACCGCCGGACGAGAAGCCGGCTCACATCGAGATCAAATACTCGACGGCCGACCCGAAGGGGCTGACGTGGACGATCGACATGCGGCTGACCCCGGACGACGACAAGCCGTACCTGTCCGCCAACCGCACGAACACCCAGACTGTGGCCAACCCGAACGGCCTGCCGCTCACCCCGAGCGAGGCGGTGTACCAGGACGTGATGACACGGATGGTCGGCTCGGCTCCCGCCGCCCCGCCCCCGCTGCCGCCGGACGACGACTGGTGAGATTTACGCCACCGACACCCCGACCAGGATGTTGTACCCGGCGTGGGCGCCGACCGCGACGCCCAGCCCGCGGGTGACGTACAGGGCGGTGAACACCAGCCCGGCGACGGTGCGGAACAGGAACTTGGCGGAGTGCATCGGCTCGCCGTTCACCCCCCAGTGGTGGGCGGCGGAGAACACCAGCGCGGCCACCACCCCGGCGAACAGTACGGCCAGCAGTTTCGGCACCAGCGCCACCCGCGCCAACAGGTACAGCACGCCGAACAGCCCGACGCGGAACAGCACCTCTTCGTAAATGCCCGCCCCGACGAACTGGATCACCTGCCCGGACGCAACCGGCTGGAACTGGATCTGGTTGAGCGGCAGGCCGGCCTTTTCCAGCAGCGGGTAGAAGTTGCGGCTGAGTGCCCAGATGGCGGCGGCGAACACCGCGCTCTCGATGAACATGCCGAAGAACGTGGCGAACGGCGCCTTCGGCCGGTCCGCCCACTCCCACACGCACCGGGCGACCAGGTACACTGAAAGCAGGGCCGGGGCGGTCCAGGTGAAACTGACGCCATAAGCGGCGAGTTGCGACCGCACCCACGCGTCCGCCCCGTTCCGCAACCCGTCGCCGTTCGACCCGGTGAGCGCGACGACCCCGATCTCGTACAGGGCGAGCAGCGGGAACACGAACAGGGCACAGGCGAACGGGTGCCGGGTGGACCAGAAGTAGTCGCTCATGTCGGATGGCAAAACGCGGGACGATTCCAGTCATTCGCTCGGGAGGGGGTGATCTTGAATGTAGCAGGCACACTCCGTGTGCCGTCCGCGGACGGCACACGGAGTGTGCCTGCTACATTCGATTCAATCAGCAGCACAGGTCCGGGTGGGTCGCGGCCAGCAACTTCCGCCGCTCGGCCGTGCCTAGCGCCCGCACCACGCCGCCGTAATCCGCCCCGGCCAGGTCGATGAACTCGGCCTTCGGCAGCACCTTCCCGGCCGCGTCCGCCAGCACCGCCACCACCGGCCGGGTGGTCGCCCGCACGTTCACCCGCCCGGTGTGCGTGCTCACCACCACCGCCGTCCGCCCGTCGGTCAGCTCCACCACCGTGCCGACCGGGTGGAACGACAGCCGCAGCAGGTGCTCGGCCAGGTCGCCGTCCAGTTGCCCCTGCTCGGCCAGCAGCAGCGTGTCGGTCAGGGCCGCCCGCGGGTCGAGCGCCGGCCGGTGCGGACGGTCCGTCACCATCGCCGCGTACACGTCGCACACCGCCAGCAGCCGGGCGAGCGACGGCACGTCGTCCCCGGTCATCGCCTTCGGGTAGCCGGTGCCGTCTAGCCGCTCGTGGTGCATCGCCACCGCGTCGGCCAGCGGACCGAGTTCGGGCATCACCTCCAGCAGCACCGCCGCCCCCGCCGCCGGGTGCCCCTCCACCGCCCCCAGTTCGACCGCGTCCAGCGGGGCGGCCTTGCCCACCACCGCCGCCGGCACGGTCAACATGCCCACGTCCATCAGCAGCGCCGCCGCCACGGCGGTCGTCGCCTGCCCGGCCCACTCGAAGTCGTGCGGGGCGATTCGTGCCACCACCTGCGCGACGGTGAGCGAGTGCGCCGCCACGAACCGGGCCACCGGCTCCGCGTCGGCCGCCACGAACCGCAGCGGCACCCCCCGCCGGGCCTCGTCCAGCAGCTCCTCGGCCAGTTCGGTGAACGACGCCACCGACACCAGCCGGCGGGCCTGCACGTCGCACAGCAGCCGGGCGATCCGCTCGACGCGGCCCCACTCCTTGCGGCGGGTGTCCAGCGAGCGGGCGGTGATCGACAGCCGGTCGCCGACGGCGGTGAGCATAGTCTCCAGCCCGTCGCACACCCGCAGCTGCTGCTCGGCCGACTCGGGCATCGATTGGGCCAGCCGGAGCGTGGACTCGGTGGCCGCGACCGTCTGCCGGTGGTACACGACGAGCGGGTCGGGATCCGCACCGGCCGCGTTCGTCAGGCGGACGAAGAACACGTCGTCGGTGATCGCCCGCTGCTCTGTCACCAGTTCGCGGGCCGTCTCGAACAGCCGGCGGGCGCGGCCGACCAGCTGCGACGGCACCACCGCCGCAGCCGGACTCGTCGTCCCGCCGGCGATCTGCCGCAACGCCCCGGACACCCACCCCGGCGTCAGCGCCCGGCGGGCGGCGTTCTGCACCACCAGTGCCGGGTCGGCCGTGTCCGAATCCAGCACGAGCGACGGCGTCCGCTCCAGGCGTTCCCGGAAAGCGGTGATGCGGCTGAGAAGCGATTTCGTGTCGCTCATCCCGGTTCCCCCCAGACCCGAGTCGGCGGTGCGAAATACGGTGTGAGGAGTGGATCGGTTGGGAAGCGGGGCAAACTTGAGAAGGAATCCGGAATGCGGCGGGGCCGAGCCGAGAATTCTGATGCGACGGTCCGGTTGAACTCAAGAACCGCCCGCCATCCGCGGTCGTATCCCTGGCGTACAATACTCGCCCACCCCGAGGATCTGTCGCCCGATGCCGACCTCCACCCTCCCGCCGGGGCCACGCGGCACGCTCGTCCGCGGCAACCTGGGTCAGTTCACCGATCGTCGGCTCGACTTCTTCCTCGACGTGGCCCGAGAGTACGGCGACATTGCCACCTTCCGGTTCGGCCCGCGGCGGATCTTCCTGGTGTCCCACCCGGAACTGATCGAGAAAGTGTTGGTGACGGACGCCCGACACTACGTCAAGCACTTCGGCGCGCGGATGTACAAGCCGGTGCTGGGGAACGGGCTGGTGACGAGCGAGGGCGACTTCTGGCTGCGGCAGCGGCGGTTGTCCCAGCCGGCGTTCCTGAAAAGCCGGGTGCAGGCCTACGCCCCGGTGATGGCCGACCTGACCGACCGCATGTTGAAGGCGTGGACCGCCGGCACGCCGATCGACGCCCACTTCGAGTTCAGCTCGCTCACCAGCGCCATCGCCCTGAAGACGCTGTTCGACCTGGACGACGCCGGCGACCGCGGGCGGTTCACCGACACCCTCCGCGAGGCGTTCGCCCTGATGAGCGACAGGTTCCGCACGCTCGTCCCGCTGCCGCTGTGGTTCCCCTCCCCCGCCAACCGAAAGCTGCGGCGGGCGGTGGCCGACCTGAACGCGGTGCTGGACGGGTTCATCGCCGCAGGCAAGAAGCGGACCGGCGGGACCGACCTGCTCAGCCGGTTGCTGACGGCCCAGGACGACGACGGCACGCGGATGACCGACCGCCAGTTGCGAGACGAGGCGATGACCCTGTACCTGGCCGGGCACGAGACGACGGCGCTGACGCTGAGCTGGAGCTGGTACCTGCTGTCGCAGCACCCGGAGGCGGAGGCGAAGCTGGCGGACGAGTGGCAAACCGTTCTCGCCGGGCGGACGCCGACGGCCGACGACATCGCGCACCTGCCGTACACGGAGGCGGTCATCACCGAGGCGATGCGGGTGTCCCCGCCGGTGTACCTGATCGGCCGGGAGGCGACGACCGACCTGGAACTCGGCGGCTACCGGGTGCGAAAGGGGTACACCATCTTCATGAGCCAGTGGGTGAGCCACCGCGACCCGCGGTACTTCCCCGACCCGGAGGCGTTCCGCCCGGAGCGGTGGCTGGACGGGCTGGCCAAGAGGATCCCGAAGTACGCCTACTACCCGTTCGGCGGCGGCCCGCGGGTGTGCATCGGCAACACGTTCGCGCTGATGGAGGCGGCCATCATCCTGGCCGCCGTCGGGCAGAAGTTCCGGTTCACGTACAGTGGGAGCGGCCCGCCCGGCCTCAGCCCGCAGATCACCCTGTTGCCTGAGGACGGCATCCCGGCGGTGTTGAAACAGAGGTAGGTGCCGCGAGCCGAGCGGCACTCACGACTGGCTCGGGTGCCGCTCGGCTCGCGGCACCTACCTTGCGTACTTCGCCGGGTCGCGGGTCTCGTGCTTGATGTGCGTGCGGTTCCAGGTGTACGTCATCTCCAACATCCCGGCCTTGCTCACGACGATCGCCGGGTACGAGAACTCGCCCGGCTCCTTCTCCAGGTCGTCCACCTTCGCCCACGTCTTGCCGTCGTCGGTGCTGCGAGCCAGACTGAGCGGGGTGCGGAGCATCGCCGTCGGGTTGTAGATGAGGAACAACTCGCCGGCCGCGGTGCGAGCCACGTCGATACCGGCACTCGGGTTGAGCAACTCCGTCGGCTCGGCGTGGGTGAAGGTTTTCCCGCCGTCGGCGCTGGTCGCCTTGCAGACCTTCCGCGGGTCTCTCGATCGCATCAGCGCCACCACGGTCTCGTCCTTCGCCCCGACGGTGAACAGCGTCGGCTGAATCTGGCCGAACTTTTCCGGCACATGGAATGCCGACGACCGTGTCCACGTCGCCCCGTCGTCGGTGCTGCGATCCACGAACGGCGTCCAGTTGCGGTGGCTCTCCAGCGACGTGCCGGCCAGGATGGTGCCGTCCGTCAATTGGATCGGCTTCGCCCGCACCGGACCGAAGAACCCGGCCGGCATCATCGCCGGCTTGGTCCACGTCTTGCCGTCGTCGGCCGAGGTGCGGTGGAACCCGGTCCACCGCTCCGGGCTGGGGCCGGCCTTGTACCACAGGTGCAGCGTGCCCTTCGCCGACTTGAACAGCACCGGGTTCCACGTCGGCTGGCCCGGCTCGGTGCCGACGATCTCCGGGGCGAACCACGCCTTGCCGTCGAACCGGGCCAGGTAGATCTGCACGTCCTTCGCGCCCTCGTCCTTCCCGCCAAACCACGCGGCGAGCAGTTTGCCGTCGGCGATCTCCACGACGGTGGAGGCGTGGCACCCGGGGGTGATGGGCTTGTCGAAGATGAACACAGGCCGACTCCGATCTGGTGAACCCCGACCGCAAGGGAGGGGGTGGGGTTTTTCACCGTGTTTTGCTCACGCCCTGAACCACGACCGCGATGCCGAGCGACCCCTTGTGGTCGCCGGCCGTCACCGGCCGCCGCAGGCGGACCACCTTGACGCCGTCCTTCTGGTCCGACAGCTCCGGCTTCTCCTCCTTCCCGTGGTGCGGGAACAGGAGCATCACCCCGGGGTGATCCCCGCCGGTGGATTTCAGACTGAGCTTCACCAACTCCTTCGGTTCCACCGGCTCGGCCGATTGGTCCGCCGCGGCCGGCACGAGCAGGGCGAAGTCCTGGTGCGGGGCGGTATCGCGATGGTCGCCGGTGTCCGGCTGCACCGCCAGCCGCAGAGTGTACACCCCCGCCGGGATCTCCTGCTTGCGGAAATCCATGAACGGCTTGTCCAACCGCACCGCCCCGAGCAGCGTGCCCTCGGCGACCTCGCGGTACGTCAGCCCGTTCTTGATCTGGTCGGCGTTCGCGGTGGACGTGAGTTCGGAGCGGAACCAGAGGGTCAGTAAATCGCCGCTGCCGTCCGCCACGATGACGGCATCCGTTCCGAGCAACGGCTTCACGGTGTCGGCCAGTTCTTTCGGCGGGTCGAGTTTAGACGCGGTGAGCTTGAGCTTCGGCGGCTCGGCGAGCAGCGGGGAAACCACGAGAAGTGCGATGAGGGTCCGCATCGGTGTCTTCCGTAGGGTGGGCATCGCCCACCGTTGAAACACGGTGGGCGGTGCCCACCCTACAAGATGAATTTATCCGCCCACCGCGATTCACGCAGCGATCGCCGGGCGGCGTCGCTCATCTCGCACCCCCGCAAGTCTACGAACCGCATCTTTTCCAGGTGTGGCCACCGGGCAAGCGCCTGTGCCCCGGTCAGCCCGAGGTGGTTGGGGTGGTGCGTGGGTCGGTCACCGCCGAATGCCAGTTCGCGGAGGTTTCCCAGGTGTGGCGATTCGACCATCGCCAAGATGCCACCGTCGATCGCTTCGCCGATCTCGTTGTACGGAACGGCGAGCCGTTCCAGGCTGCTAGCGTTCAGGGAGCGGGTCAGCGCGTTCAGCCCCGAATCGCCGATGTAGTGCCCGCTTAAATCCAGATCGCGGAGATGGGTGAGCGAGGCGGATTCGGCCAGCGCCACCGCCCCGGTCCCGTGGATGCACTGGTCAAACTGCATGTCGTGGGCCGAGATGTCGAGTACCTCCAACCCGGCGAACGCCGGGCTGCCGGCCAGCACCGCCGCCCCCTCGTCGCCGAACGGGCAGCCCCACACCGCCAGCCGCCGCAACCGCGGGGCAACCGGCGAGCGGGCCAACTCGACCAGGTGCTCGTCCCACAGCCGGCAGTTGCCGAGCGTCAAGGCGGTCAGCCTGTCGAGACGGGCGTCGGTGAAATACCGCTGGATCGAGAACGCCCCGCCGAGGAACGTGTTCGTCAGGTCGAGGTGCTCAACTCGCTCCAGGCCGGGCAGCCGGGCGAGGGCCGCCCCGTGTTTGCCGGCGTTGACGACCCGCAACTCGCGGACGGTGCGGGCATCGTCCAGCCGGTTCGGGTGGGCGATCAGCCACTCGGCGGAGGTGTGGACGTACTCGACGAACCCGCGGCGAAACTCCTGCACCCCTTGAAGACCGGGGATGCCCCAGGCTGCTTTGTGCGTGTCGAGCAGTTCTTGTTCGCGGACGGCCAGATCGACTCGCATCGGGTCACCGTCCGATAGCCGGGCCAGTTCGACCTGCACGCGGATGAACTCGGCCCGCTCCGCCTCGCCATGCTCGTCGAGGAAGTCGGCGAACACCAGCCGCGGCAGGTCGTCGTCCGGTGTGGCGAAGATCGCCTTCAGGAACGCTTCCCGCTGGTCCAGGTCGTCCATGCGGGAATTGTACCGTGTTCTGCTCGCTCCGCGAGCGGCATACCGACCGCTCGCGGAGCGAGCAGAACACGGGTCACATCAGCGCCGTCGTCTCGTCGAACCCGAACATCAGGTTGAAGTTCTGCACCGCCACCCCGCTCGCCCCGCGGACGAGGTTGTCCTCGCACGCCAGCACCACCACCCGCCCCTTCACCACCCGCACGCACACGTCCAGGAAGTTGGTGTGGGCGGTGTCCTTCGTCGCCGGCAGGGTGTCCCGCACCCGCACGAACGGCTTGCCCGCGTAGTACCGGCGGTACAGGGCGGTCAGGTCGTTCTCGGCCACCGGCTTCGTCGGCGTGGCGTAGATGGTGCTGAAGATGCCGCGGTCCATCGGGATCAGGTGCGGGGTGAAGAGGACGCTCACCGGCGTGCCAGCCACGTCGGACAGAGCCTGCTCGATCTCCGGTGTGTGCCGGTGCTTGCCCACGCTGTACGCGCTCAGGCTCTCGTTGCACTCGGGGAAGTGCGTGGTCAGCTTCGGCGTGCGGCCGGCCCCGCTCACCCCGCTCTTGCTGTCGATCACCACCGTGGTCACGTCGATCATTTTTTCGGCCACCAGCGGGGCCAGGCCGAGGATGCCGGTCTGCGGGTAGCAGCCGGGGTTCGCCACCAGCTTCGCGGAGCGGATGCGGTCGGCGTACAGTTCCGGCAGCCCGTACACGGCGTGGGTCAGGTTCTTCGTGTCATGGTGTGGGCTGCCGTACCACTCGGCGTACACCGCCAGGTCCTTCAGCCGGTAGTCGGCGCTCAGGTCCACCACCCGGATGCCGCGGTCGAGCAGCGGGGCGATCACCTCCGCGCTCAGGCCGTGCGGCAGGCAGCCGAACGCGCAGCCGACGCCCTTCGCCTTTAGCGCGTCCGGGTCGAACTGCTCCATCGGAAGATCGCAGCGGGCGAGCAGGCTGGGGTGCTCGGCCGACACCGGCTTGCCCGGCTCCTGCCGCGACGTGACCGCGGCGATCTCCGCGCCGGTGTGCCGGAGTAAGAGCTTGATGAGTTCGACCGCCGTGTACCCGGACCCGCCGAGCACCGCCACTTTCACGCGCGACATGCCGTTCCCCGTTCGGAGTTCGCTGATATGGTACGATGATCGACTCGGACGGTTCGTTCACACACGCAGGCCAGTCATGTTCGTGGACCGGGTGGAGCTATTCGTGTCCGGCGGGAACGGCGGGCGGGGCATGGCCTCGTTCCGGCGGGAGAAGTACATCCCCCGCGGCGGGCCGGACGGCGGCGACGGCGGGGACGGCGGCAGCGTCATCATCCGCGCCGACCCGAACGCCGACAACCTGTCCCCGCTCGTCCACAAGAAGCACTGGAAGGCGAAGAACGGCGAGCCGGGCGGCACCTCCGGGTGCGCCGGCAAGGACGCCGCCGACCTGGTCATCCTCGTCCCGCCGGGCACGCTCATCAAGGACCGTGACCGCGGCAACCTGCTCAAGGATCTGGTCGAGGAGGGGGACGAGCTGGTGGTGAAGGGCGGCCGCGGCGGGCGGGGGAACAAGCACTTCGCCACCGCCACCAACCGCACCCCGCGGGAGTTCGAGCCGGGCGAGGAGGGGGAGGAACGCTGGCTGACGCTGGAGTTGAAGATGATCGCCGACGCCGGGCTGATCGGCTTTCCGAACGCCGGCAAGTCCACGCTGCTGTCGCGGCTCAGCCGGGCCACCCCGGAGATCGCCGACTACCCGTTCACCACCAAGCACCCGAACCTGGGCATCGTGTCCCTCGGCGGGGACGCCGGGTTCGTGCTGGCCGACCTGCCGGGGTTGATCGAGGGGGCCAGCCAGGGGGTCGGGCTGGGGCACGAGTTCCTGCGGCACGTCGAGCGGACGCGGGTGCTGGTCCACCTGGTCGAGCCGTTCCCGACCGACGGGTCGGACGCGGTGAAGAACTACCACACCATCCGCAACGAGCTGAAAACGTACAGCGAAGCGCTGGCCGAGAAGCCAGAGATCGTGTGCGTGAGCAAGGCCGAGCTGACCGACGCTGGCCTCGTCCGGGATGCACTCGCCAACGCCACCGGCCGTGAGGTGTTCCTGATGTCGAGCGTGACCGGCGAGGGGCTGTCGAAGGTGGTCGGCAAGGCGGCGGAGCTGATCGCCGAACAGCGGCGGTTAGAGCGGGAGGCGAAGGAGCGGGCGAAGCCGGTCGAGTTCGCCACCGAGAAGGCCATCCGCGAGACGGAGGGCACCCCGCCGTGACCCCCGACATCGTGGTGGACATCGGCAACAGCCGGATGAAGTGGGGGCGGTGCGGTGGTGGACAGGTGCGAGGAATGGTGTCACTCGCACACGATTCGGCGGTGGACTGGAAAGATCAGGCGAAAATATGGGGAGTGTCGGAACAGACCCGGTGGGCGGTGGCAGGAGTGGTCCCGCGAGAGGTTGAACGGTTTCTTGGCTGGTTGGCCGCCCGCGGCTCTGACTCCGTAGTCATCACCAACGACCTGTTCGACACGGCAGAGGCGACCGGGCTTGGGACCAAAGTCGAAGAACTGCACCGCGTCGGCGTGGACCGATTGCTCACTTCACTCGCCGCATACCGCCGCCAATCCGCGCCCACTCCCGTCGTGGTCATTAATGTGGGTACTGCCATGACCATCGACTTCGTGAAAGCGAGCGGAACCCATGTCGGTGGGGTGATCCTGCCCGGCCCACAGTTGATGGCCCGATCGCTCCACGACTACACGGCGAAGCTGCCGCACATCGACATCGAGCCGAAGCCGCCCGCCACGTTCTGCGGCCAGAACACCGCGTCGGCGATAACCGTCGGCATAGCGAACGCCGTTCTGTCCGTGGCCTATCAGCTTGCGTGGGATTGGGCGTGCCACACCGGGCAGCGGCCGTGGGTGTACGCCACTGGCGGCGCTGTCGGTTACTTCGACGGGTTCAAGTTCGCCGCCGATATTGCCGGGTTCACGATCGATCCGTTCCTCACTCTGGACGGCATCCGTATCGCGGCGGAGGCGCTGGCATGACCCGTGTGAGCGTCCTCACCCCGCCGGGTACGGGTGCGATCGCCACCGTCGCCGTGATCGGCAAGCGGGCGTGGGGGTTGGTTCGAGAGCGGTTCCGCCCGGCGAAGGGCGAGTTGCCGGACGCCCCTGCCGTGCACCGCTTCTGGTACGGCAACCTGGGCGACGGGCCGGGCGACGAGGTGATCGTGGCCGTGCGGCAGGTGACGCCGGAGGTGGTGGTCGAAATCCACTGCCACGGCGGGCGGCGGGTGGTGAACTGGGTGGTGGAGATGTTCGGCTTGCCCCGAGACGACACGCTCGCCGTTGGCTCCCGGCAAACCACCGACAGTCGCGCACTCGACCCGCTCACACGAGCCAGCACCACCCGCAGTGCGGCCATCCTCCTCGACCAGTACCACGGCGCGTTCACCCTTGCCGTTTACTCGATTCTGGCGAACCTGCCGAATGCCGCTGACGACCTCGCCCGGCTCGCCGCCCGCACACACATCGGGCGGCACCTGGTCGAGCCGTGGCGGGTGGTGGTGGCCGGCCCGCCGAACGTCGGTAAGAGTTCGCTCATCAACGCCCTGGCCGGGTATCAACGGAGTGTGGTCGCCCCGGTGGCCGGCACGACGCGGGACGTGGTGACGGTGCGAATCGCGGCCGACGGCTGGCCGATCGAGCTGTCCGACACCGCCGGGCTGCGAGAATCTGCCGGGTCGCTCGAAGCGGCGGGCATCGAGTTGGCGAAGCGGGAGGTAGCGGCGGCGGATGTGGTCGTTTGGGTGATGGACACCACCGACCCGCACCCGGCGTGGCCACCGGACCACCTCCGCGGGCCGAACTGGATTGTCGTCCTCAACAAATGCGACCGACCGACCGCGTGGCCGCCCACCGACCTCGGGGAAGCCTGGGGGATGTTGCGGGTGTCCGCCACCACCGGCGAGGGCGTGCCGTCGCTGTTGGGCGAGATCGTCCGCCGGTGCGTGCCCGTCGCCCCGCTCGACGGCGAGGCCGTGCCGTTCACCCCGACCCTCGCCGACCGGATCGAGCAGGCCCATTCAGCCCTCACCGCCGGCAACACCGACACCGCCCGCCAACTCCTCGAATCGAGCCTGACATCCCGCTGACAGTCGGTTCACCCAGCGGCGGTTCTCATTCCGATACCGACTGACGGCATTCGCACCGGCCCGTACACTGCCCCCGTCACTCCGCGGTTTCACGGGGATTACCGATGCGTCTGGCGAAGGTGCGGTACGGGTCCGGTGAGGTGGGGGTGGTGCGGGTGGACGGCTCCAACGCCGTGCCGCTCGAACTCGGGCTGATCGACGGTATCGACACCCTGGCCGACGTGCTGGCCGCGACCGACCCGGCCGCGCTGGTGGAGGAGTTGGCAATTCCGGCCGCCGCCCGCCCGCTCGCCTCGCTCAAACTGCTGGCCCCGGTCGATCGTCAGGAGGTGTGGGCCGCCGGGGTGACGTACAAGCGGAGCAAGGTGGCCCGCGAGGAGGAGTCGGCCGGCGCCGCCCAGTTCTACGACAAGGTGTACTCCGCCCCGCGGCCGGAATTGTTCCTGAAGGCAACTTCGGAACGGGTCGTCCACCCCGGCGGGCCGATCCGCGTGCGGAAAGATAGCAAGTGGAACGTGCCCGAGCCGGAACTGACGCTGGTGGTGTCTCCGGACCTGCGGATCGTCGGGTACACCATCGGCAACGACGTGAGCAGCCGGGACATCGAGGGCGAGAACCCGCTGTACCTGCCGCAGGCGAAGGTGTACGACGGGTCGTGTGCGGTCGGCCCGGTGGTGGTGCTGGCGACGGCGGTGCCGAAGCTGACCGAGGCGGAAATCCGGCTGGTCATCCGCCGCGGCGGGAGCGTGGCTTTCGACGGCGCCACAAGTGTCTCGCAGATGGCCCGCACGCCGGAGGATTTGGTGAGCTGGCTCGGCAAAGAGAACCGCTTCCCGGCCGGCGTGCTGCTGCTCACCGGCACCGGCATCGTCCCGCCGGACGAGTTCAGCCTCGCCCCCGGCGACCACGTCGAGATCAGCATCAGCGGCATCGGCACCCTCAGCAACCCGGTCGGGTGGTGAACACCGTTCATTCGTCATTCAGGTACTTCCCATGACCCGCGCGAACCGCCTGTCCGTGCTGCAACTGGAACCCCGCGAAGTGCCCGCGATGATCGCCGTCGGGTCCGAGAGCGGCAGCCCGACCACCGCCGCGCTGGTCGATCCGCTCACCGGCGTCAGCCGGTTGACGGTCAGCCCGTTCGGCGGGTTCGCCGGCGGGGCGAGCGTGGCGTGCGGGGACGTGACCGGCGACCGGGTGCCTGACCTGATCGCCGCGGCCGGGCCGGGCGGTGGGCCGCACGTCAAGGTGTTCGACGGGGCCACCGGGGCCGAGGTCCGCAGCTTCTTCGCGTTCGAGGCAGGGTTCCAGGGCGGGGTGAGCCTCGCCAGCGGGGACGTGAACGACGACGGCATCGCCGACATCGTCGCAGCGGCCCTGGCCGGCGGGGCGCCGCACGTAAAAGTGTTCGACGGGGCGAGCGGGAAGGAGTTGCTCTCGTTCTTCGCGTTCGACACGGCGTTCGCCGGCGGGGTGAGCCTCGCCGCCGCCGACGTGACCGGGGACAACCGGGCGGACATCATCACCGGCGCCGGGGCGGGCGGGGCGCCGCACGTCAAGGTGTTCGACGGGATGACCGTGAAGGAAGTGCTCAGCACGTTCGCGTACTCCCCCGCCTTCACCGGCGGGGTGAACGTGTCGGCCGGCGACTTCGACGCGGACGGGCGGGCGGACGTGCTCACCGGGGCCGGCATCGGCGGCGGACCGCACGTCCGCTGCTTCCGCGTCGACGGCACGGTGGTGGGCGAGGCGATGATCGGCGACGCGGCCTCGGCCCTCGGCGTGCGGGTCGGCTGCATTCCGGGCGGAACGGCCGGCGACCAACTGCTCGCCGTCGTGCCGGGTTCCTCGACCGTGACGGTGTACGACGGGGTGGGCGGCAAGGCGGTGGCGGCGAACGCGCTCCTGCCCGGCGGGGCAAACCTGTCCGCAGCCGACCCGATCAACATCAGCCCGGTCACGGCCTGGATCGACGTGACCCTGCGGGCCATCCGCTCCGAGCGACCGCCGCCGCCGCGGGCCGCCCGCGCCCTGGCCATCGTCAGCACCGCCGTGTTCGACGCGGTGAACGCCATCGACAAGAAGTACACGGCGTACCTGGCGCAGCCGGCCGCCCCGGCCGGGGCGTCGGCCGAGGCCGCCGCCATCGCCGCCGCGCACAAGACGCTGGTCGCCCAGTTCCCCACCCTGACGTCGAAGTACGACGCCATCCGCGCCGCCCAACTGGCGGTGCTGCCGGAGGCGGGCAAGGCGGACGGAGTCACCGTTGGCGAGACGGCGGCGGCGCTCATGCTGGCGAACCGCACGAACGACCTGCCGGCCACCCCGCCGTACACACCCGGCTCCGACCCCGGCGACTGGCGGCCGACGCTGCCTGCGAACGCCCCGTTCGTTCTGCCCGGCTGGGGGCAGCTGAAGCCGTTCACCCTGACCAGCGGGGACCAGTTCCGCCCCGGCGCCCCGCCCGCCCTGACCGACGCCGCGTACACCGCCGCGTTCAACGAGGTGAAGGAGCTGGGCAGCCGCACCAGCACCACGCGCACCGCCGACCAGACGCAGATCGCCCTGTTCTGGGCGGCCGGCGGCGGTTCCGACACCCCGCCGGGCATGAACAACCGCATCGCCCAAGAGGTGGTCGCGCGGAAGAACCTGTCGCTGGTGGATACGGCCCGCGTGTTCGCCCTGCTCAACCTGGCCGAGGCGGACGCGGCCATCGTGTCGTGGGACGCCAAGCGGGAGTACGACCTGTGGCGGCCGATCACGGCCGTCCGCGAAGCCGCCACCGACGGCAACCCGGACACCGCCGCCGACCCGGCGTGGCTGCCACTCATCGCCACCCCGCCGTTCCCGGCGTACACCTCCGGGCACAGCACGTTCAGCGGGGCCGGGGCGGCGGTGCTCACCCTCCTGTTCGGCGACCTGCCGTTCACCACCTGGTCGCCGGACCTGCCGGGGGTGACGAGGTCGTTCGCCAGTTTCACCGCGGCGGCGCTGGAAGCCGGGATGAGCCGCGTCTACGGCGGCATCCACTACCAGTTCGACAACCAGGAGGGGCTGAGCAGCGGCAACTTGGTCGGTACGCAGGTGGTGTCGAAGTTCCTGAAGGCGGTGTGAGCCGGCCGCGCCCACCTCTCCCCGCCGGGGAGAGGTCGTCACGACCGCAGGTCGTGGCGGGTGAGGGGTTCTTCTACCGCCCCTCACCCGCGCTCGGCTGACGCCGAGCTTGCCCTCTCCCCGACGGGGAGAGGGGAAGAACGTGCCCACCACGCGGCGGCGATCACGAACCCGTCGAACGCCAGGTGGAACGGCACCACCCAGGTGGCGTGCGGTGCCATCGCCGCGAACGCCAGCTTATCCATTACCACCGGGCGCTCCATCATCCGGAGAGTCTCCTCCAGCGACGCCCACTGCTTCAGCACGTGCAGCATCCCGAGCAGGTGCGTGACGGCGAAGAATCCGAACGCCGCCCGCACCGCCACACCGACCCGCGGGTGATGCCGTAGGAACGCTGACGCGACCAGCACGCCGATGCCGGCCAGCATCAGCACGTTCCACCCGGCGAAGATGAAGTCGGACTTCCGGGCGATCTCGGCGAGCAGGGTGTCGGCGGTCACGGTGTACCTCGCGGCGGGGTGGTTTTTGTAGGGCCGGCCGTACCGTACAACATCCCGGATGATCCCCCTGCCCCGTCCGCCCCGCCGCGTCGCCGTCGTCAAACCGAGCGCGCTCGGCGACATCGCCCACGCCGTGCCGGTGCTGTCCGCCCTGCGGGAGTTGTTCCCCGCGTCGCACATCAGTTGGGTGGTGAACAAGGCGTACGAGCCGCTGCTGGCCGGGCACCCACACCTGAACGCGACGATCCCGTTCGACCGCGGGGTGTTCAAGGGCAACCCGCTGAAAGCGGCGACATATTCGCTCCGGTTCGCGGACCACCTGCGTCGGAAGCGGTTCGATCTAGTCATCGACCTGCAAGGGCTGCTCCGCACCGGGCTGATGACGGCGGCGACCGGGGCGTCGATACGGGTCGGGTTCGCCAGCAGCCGCGAGGGCAGCCGGCACTTCTACACCCACCGTGTCGAGGTGCCGGACGCCGACCGCATCCACGCCGTCGATCGGTACTGGCGGGTGATTGAGGCGCTCGGCGGAGGGCATTTGGCGAAACGGTTTGTACTGCCGGTGCAGCCGAACGAGTTGGCGGCGGTGGACGCGGAGCTGGCGTCGTTCCCGCGGCCATGGCTCGCCCTCGCCCCCGGCGCCCGCTGGCTGACCAAACGGTGGCCGGTCGGGGCGTTCGCGGAGGTGGCGAACCGGGTGTACGCCGAGTTCGGCGGGACAATGTTACTCGTCGGCGCAGCCGATGACATCGCGCTGTCAGCCGATCTGCGGTCGCGACTGACCGGCCCGAGCCATGACTACACTGGCAAGACCGGCATCGCCAAGATGGTGGCGGTCCTCAGCCGGGCGGACGCGGTGCTGTCGAACGACACAGGCCCGCTGCACGTGGCGGCGGCGCTCGGGGTGCCGTGTGTCGCCCCGTACCTGTGTACCAAGCCCGTCCTTCATGGCCCGTACAATTCGCCGGCCGGCGGCGTTCGCACCACCGTCCCGTGTTCCGGCAGCTACCTCCGACAGTGCCCGCACGGCATGGTGTGCCTGGCCGACCTGACCCCGGACAAGCTGTGGCCCGCCCTCCACGAGGTGCTGCAAAGATGCACAAGAAGCTGATCCTGGCGAGCGGGTCGCTCGGCCGCCGCGAGCTGATGAAGCGGCACGGGTACGAGTTCGAGGTGCGGCCGGCGAACATCGACGAGCCGACCGAGGCGCGGCTGGGCGACTGCCGGCACTATGTCGGCGAACTGGCGTGGCTGAAGGCGGCGGCGGTCGCCCCGGCGGTGGCCGACGGGCTGGTCATCGCCGCAGACACGGTCGGCTGGCTGGACGGCAAGGTGATCGGCAAGCCGGACGACGAGGCCCACGCCCGGCAGATCATCAAGAGCTTGTCCGGCACGGTCCACGAACTGTGGACCGGCGTGTGCGTGTGGGTTCGCCCCGGCGACAAGCAGGTGACGTGGCAGGAACTCAGCCGCGTGCGGATGAAGGCACTGAGTGATGAGGAGATCGAGGCGTACCTGAAGACGCGGAAGTGGGAGGGGTGCAGCGGGGCGTATGCCATTCAAATGCCGGACGACCCGTACCTGACGGTGGTCGAGGGGAGCGTGAGCAACGTCATCGGGCTGCCGATGGAATCACTGGCCGAAGTGCTGGTGTGGGTGGAGCGATTCAGCGAGCCGGGAGCGTGAGTGACCGGAGGTCTGAAATCCTCCGGTCGCTCACACTCCCGGCTCACCAAGAGTTATCATTTCCCGCCCGGCGGGGCGTACTTGGTCAGCCAGGCGAACACCTCCTTGTGCCAGTGCAGGCTGTTCTTCGGCTTCAGCACCCAGTGCCCCTCGTCCGGGAAGTTGACGAACCGGCTGGGCACCTTCTGCCGCTGCAGCGCGGTGAACAGCTCGTGCCCCTGGCCGATCGGGCAGCGGAAGTCCAGGTCGTTGTGGACGACCAGCATCGGCGTCTTGTGCTTGGCCAGCTCGCCCGCCCGCTTGTGCGGGCTGAACTCGGCGTACTTGCCCGGTTTCTCCCACGGCAGCCCCTGGTGTTCCCACTCGTCGAACCACAACTCGTCGGTGGTGCCCCACATGCTCTCGAAGTTGTACACCGAGCAGTGCGAGATCAGGCATTTGAACCGCTTGGCGATGTCGTTCACCGCGAACCAGTCCATCATGTACCCGCCGAAGCTGGCCCCGGCCGCGCCGATGCGGTCCTTGTCTACATACGGCAGCTTCTCGACGTAGCTCAGCCCGGCCTCCAGGTCGCGGTAGCACTTGCCGCCCCAGTCGCCGGCGATCTCGTCCACGAACTTCTGGCCGAACCCGGTGGACCCCCGCGGGTTGGGCAGCGCCACCACATACCCCTGGGCGGCCCACACCTGCGGGTTCCAGCGGAAGCTCCACCCGTCCTCCCACGCCCCCTGTGGCCCGCCGTGGACGAGGAACGCCACCGGCCACTTCTTCGCCGGGTCGAACCCGGGCGGCTTGAGAATCCACATCTGCATGTCGCCACCTTCGACTTTCACCGACACGGATTCCGGCCTGGAGCGATCGAGTTCAGCGAGCAGCGATTCGTTCGGGTCGAACAACACTCCCTTTTCAATGCCTCGGGCAGGTTCACACACCATCACTTTCGGCGGGTGATCCATGCCGGCAACGGTCATGGCCAGCCACTTGTTGCCGCCGGTGGTCGCGGAAAGTGACGCCCGCGCCCCACCGTGTGTGTGTTGATGCGCCAGCCCGTCCTTCGTCTCGAACACCTGAGTGGAACCGGCAACGTCTGCCGTGAATAGAAACGAGGCGTTATCCCCGAGCCAGACGAACTCGTTCACAGCGAGGTCCAGGCTCATCGCCCCGGTCCCCGCGCCGTCGGTCAACTTCCCGGTGATGCTCACCGGCGTGCCCGCGAACGTGCCGTCAGGCTTCGCGTCCACCACGTACACTTCCCACTTGTCCGCCTCGTACCCGGCCTTCTTCTGGGCGCGGTACGCCAGCTTCTTCCCGTCCGGGCTGAACTTCGGCCCGTTGTCCGCGGCCTTGTTGTCGGCGGTCAGCGTCTCCCACTTCGTGCCCTTGTTGTCGAGGCTCACCCGGCACAGGTCGTAGTTGGTACTCCACGCCTCGGACCCGTCGCCGGGGGCGGCGGCGAAGACGAGGTGCTTGGAGTCCGGGGTGAAGGTGAAGTCGTCGCCGACGCTGAACGTGGTGCTGTTCGGGTAGGCGTCGCGGTCGCCGGGGGTGCAGTTGTGCGGCTCGCTCCACCCGGACCCGGTAGCGGTGATGGCGAACAGGTGGCCCCGCTTGTCCTCGACGTAGCTGTCCCAGTGGCGGTAGAAGAGCTTGGTGAACGTCTTCGCCTTCACCGGGTTGTCTTCCGCCGCCTTATCCGCCTCGGCGTTCTTCTTATCCGCCTCGGCGAACGGCAGCTCGCTGAACTCCGGACGGATGTTTGACACGAACGCGATCGCCTTGCCGTCGGGCGACCAGATCGCGGTACCCGCTCCGGTGCTGACGCTCGTGATCTTAGTCGCCTCCCCACCGGCGAACGGCTGGATGGTGTAGAGCTGGCCCGTCCCGCCGCGGGTGGACTCGAACAGGACGGTCTGCCCGTCCGGGCTCCACCGCGGGTGGGTGTCCTTCTTGCCATTCGGGTTGGTGAGTTGCTTCGGCGGGGTCTTGCCGTCGGTGGCGGCCAGGTACAGCACCGTGCTGCTCTTGTTCCCCTCCAAATCCACGGTGGTCACCTGGTAGACGACGTGCTTGCCGTCCGGGGAGATCTGCGGGTCGGCCACCCGCTTGAGCTTGAACAGGTCGTCGATCTGCATCGGCCGTTTTTTCACGGCCACATCCGCGGTCTGCGTGTGGGCGGACATGTAGGCCACCGCCGTCAGCACGGCGAGTACGAGCAGGAACTTCACGGCAGCGTCTCCGGAGGTTCGAGGGATGTGGGGAATTGTACCGAGAACGCGGAACTGGTGGGATGCTGTGATGATGAGTTCAGGCTGATCTGGTAGGTCGCGG
Source organism: Fimbriiglobus sp. (assembly GCA_022841795.1). Classification (GTDB taxonomy): domain Bacteria; phylum Planctomycetota; class Planctomycetia; order Gemmatales; family Gemmataceae; genus JALHQU01. The sequence goes on along the minus strand of JALHQU010000034.1, from coordinate 16,917 downwards.
TCGAAACGGTTCGTAAGAACCGCGAGGCCCGACGGCGATTCCAGCTACAGCGTCGGGCCTCGCGGTTCTTACGAACCGCTTCGACCACGACCTACCCTGAAAAGTGGAGGCGAACAGTCTGACGCAAGCCAATCCGGCTTGCAACCGTTTTCACCGCACGCCGGCGGACTGAAGCGACCGATCGGCCCCCTGACCGCGGAGGCCCCGCACGAACGCGGTCAGCCCCTTCACGTCCAGCCCCATGTCGGCCAGCAGTTCGTTCCGGTCGGCGTGTTCGATGAACCTGTCCGGGTAGCCCTTCCGCACCACGTGCCGGGTGTCCAGCCCGGCGGCGTTCGCCGCCTCCAGCACCGCCGACCCGAACCCGCCTTCCAGCGTCCCCTCCTCCACCGTCACCACCAGCGGCAGATTCTCAATCGCCCCCAGCACCGTCGTCGTGTCCAGCGGCTTGACGAACCGGGCGGAAATGACGCCGAAGTTCAGCCCGTCCTCCCGCAGGTTCTTGGCCGCCGCCACGCACGCAGTGGCGGTGGTGCCGAACGCCAGGAAGCAGCCGTCGTCCCCGTCGAGCAGGATTTCCGCCCTCCCCCGTTCGATCGGCTGGTGCTGGCTACTCCGCGGCAGGGTCTCGGCGTTCGCCCGCGGGTAGCGGATGGACACCGGGCCGGACTGCCGCAGCGCCCACTGAAGCATCGGCTCCAGGTCGGCCTCGTCCGCCGGGGCCAGGCAGGTCATGTTCGGGAACAGCCGCATGTACGGAATGTCGAAGCACCCGTGGTGCGTCGGCCCGTCCGGCCCGACCACCCCGGCCCGGTCGAGCATGAACACAACCGGCAGGTTCTGTAGGCACACCTCCTGGAAGATGTTGTCGAAACTCCGCTGCAGGAAGGTGCTGTAGATGTCCACGATCGGGCGGGCGCCGGCCTTCGCCATGCCGGCGGCGAAGGCGACGGCGTGGCTCTCGCAGATGCCGGTGTCGAAGAACTGCTTCGGCAGGTCGGCCCGCACCTTCTCCAGCTTGTTCCCCTGGCACATGGCGGCGGTGAGCACGCACGCCTTCGGGTCGGCTTTCAGCGCGTTGTAGATCGCCGCGGACGCGGCGTCGGTGTACGCCCGCCCGGCCCCCTTCTTCACCACGATGTTCGTGTTCCCCTCGCCCACGTCCTCGAAGATGCCGGGGCTGTGGAACGTCACCGGGTCGTCCGCCGCCTGCTGCACCCCGTGCCCTTTGTTGGTGAAGATGTGCAGCAGCAGCGGCCCCTTCTGCCCCTTCAGGTCCTTCAGGATCTTCCGCAGCCCCTTCAGGTCGTGCCCGTCCACCGGACCGAAGTAGCGGAACCCGAACTCCTCGAACAGCCCGCCGTCCTTGAAGTATTTTTTCGCCGCGTCGCGGAGTGCTTCGAGGCTGGCGCGGGCCGGCTCGCCGATCAGCGGGATGGCCTTCAGCAGGTCGTTGATCGCCCGCTTGCCGTCCTGGTAGAACTCGGTCATCCGGTATCGGTCGAGCTGCTTCGCCAGCCCGCCGGTGCGGGGGCAGATGCCCATCTGATTGTCGTTCAGCACCACCAGCACGTTCTGGTTCAGCCCGTGGATGTTGTTGAACGCCTCGAACACCATGCCGCACGGCAGCGCCCCGTCGCCGATCACCGCCACGGCCTTATGGTCGGCGTGCCCGAGCAGGTCGTCGCCCGCCTTCAGCCCGGAGATGGTGGACACGCTCGCCCCCGCGTGCCCGGTGCAGAACAGGTCGTAGGGCGACTCGTTCGGGTTCGGGAACCCCATCAGCCCGCCCTTGGTGCGGATCGACTGGAACCGCTCGTACCGCCCGGTGATCAGCTTGTGCGGGTAGATCTGGTGGCCGGTGTCCCAGATGAGGCGGTCCTTGCTGAAGTCGAACGTCAGGTGCAGGGCGAGGCACAGCTCGACCACCCCGAGGTTGCTGGCGAAGTGCGCCGACCGGGTGGTGAGCACCCGCACCAGTTCGTCGCGGATTTCGGCCGTCAGCACCGCGAGCTGGTCGTCGCTCAGGTGGTGCAGGTCCGCGGGCGAGTGAATCTGGGGCAGGAGCTGGGGCATATGAAAATCCCGCATGGGTGACTCGGGTCTTCGCTACCTGTCTCGACTAACCACATACCGGGCGAGGGCGGCCAGCGGTTCGCCACCCGGCCCGAGTGCCTCGGCCGCGGCCACCGCCTGCCGGCCGAGGGCGTCCGCCTTCGCCCGGCTCGCCTCCACCCCCAGCAAACCGGGGTATGTGAGCTTACCGCGGGCGGCGTCTTTGCCCACCCGCTTGCCGGCCGTTTCGGCGCTGCTCTCCACGTCCAGCAGATCGTCCGTCACCTGGAAGGCGAGGCCGAACGCGGCGGCGAACGCATCCACATTGGATAGTGTAGCCGGCGGAATGCCGCCGATTCCCGCCGGGTGAGCCGCGTACACGCCCAGCCGCAAGGCCGACCGGAACAGAGCGCCGGTCTTCAGACGGTGGATGGTTTCCAACTCTTCTGGTGAACCCCGACCGCCAGGGCGGGGGTGTTCGTGGTTCGCACCCCCTCCCTGGCGGTCGGGGTTCACCAAAATCTTCCCGTCCGCCTGCAAGTCCAGCACCTGCCCGCCGACCATCCCGGCGGCGCCGGCCCCGCGGGCCAACTCTACACAGGCAACCGCCGCCACCGGCGGGGCGTAACCGCCGCCCAGCACCTCGAACGCCAGCGTCAGCAGGGCGTCGCCCGCCAGAATCGCCATCGCCTCGCCGAACTTCACGTGGCACGTCGGCATCCCCCGCCGCAGGTCGTCGTCGTCCATCGCCGGCAGGTCGTCGTGGACCAGCGAGTAGGTGTGAACCATTTCCACCGCACACGCCGCCGGCAGTGCCTGTTCGATCGTCCCGCCGGTCGCCTCGCACGTCAGGATGCACAGCAGCGGTCGCAGCCGCTTGCCGGGGGCGAGCAGGCTGTACCGCATCGCTTCTACGACCGTCGGCGGCGCCCCGGCCGTCAGCCGCTCGACGGCCTCCGCCAAGGCCGCGTCCACGGCCCGCCGGCGGGGGTCCAGGTGTTCCGACAGTTGGAAGGACACGGCGACCGGGGCCACGGACAGGGGATTCAGCCACCCTGTTTTACGACTGCGGGCCGGCACCGTCTTCGGAGATGGAGTTTACTTTGCCGCACAGAGAATGCAAGGGGAGATGGCTGCTCCACAAACGACGAACCTGCCGGCAGGTTCTGGTACTATCGGGATGCTCGCCCCAGGAGATGAGCCATGTCCGTCCGACTCGTGATAGCAATCGCACTGCTCGCCGGCACCGCGACCGCCGCCCCGGTGCTGGAAGCCAAGCTGACGAAGGAACAGGCGGACGAGTTCGACCGCCTGTGGGACGCGGCGAAGTGGCGGGCTGCGGATCGGGTTCACCTGTACTGCAGGTTGGTGAAGCAACCAACCGTCGCGGTCGAGTACCTGACGGGCCACTTGCCGCCGATGAAGCTGAGCGAGGCCGAGGCGAAGGAGTTGATCGAGGCGCTGGGCAGCGACGACGAGAAGGTGTGGAAGAAGGCGTTCCGGGATTAGCGGGTGCGAGACATCCGGCTGGCGATGTCGCCGATCGACGCCTGGGCGCTGGCGACTTCCGACAAGCAGCAAACGAGGCTGGGCGGGCTGTTGTTCGGTCGCAATAGCCCGGACGATCTGCCTGCCCGTGACGGCATCTACAAGTTTCTGGTGACACGCGGCCACCCTCGGCCGACGATCGTGGAGAGGTGGAACAGCCCTGGCGGCGACACAGGAGTGCTTGTTGACATCGAATACGCTGACTGGGTGAAGGAGCAGTATGTCGCGTGCCCTATGCATGAGCGGGTGAAAGCAGGCGTCGCCGTGCTTGAGCGGATCGGCACGCCCGCGGCGCACAAACACCTGCGGGCACTGGCCGGCGGCCACGCCAACGCCATCGCGACCATTGAGGCGAAAGCGGCCGGCGAGCGTCAGGTGAAGGCCGCACCCGCAGTTCTCAACTTCGCCGAGGTGTGGAAGAAGACTGACCCGGAACTGTTCGAGGTGTCGTCGTTCGTGAACCCGTTCCTCGACCGGCCGAAGGAAGCGGTAGCCTTCTTCAAGGACAAGCTGAAGCCGACGAAGCTGAGTAAGGCGGACGGGGAGAAGCTGCTCGCCCGGTTGTTCGGCGACGACCTGAAGGAGTGCCGGGCTGCCATCCGCGAAATCCAGTTCTACGACCTGCGGTTGGCGATGAGCGTGGAGGACGCGTGGGCGTTGGCGAAGACGGCCACACAGCGGGGGCGGTTGATCACCGCTTGCGGCTACCGGGTAGCGTTCCCGCAAACTGTCATCGGCGACGATTACGACCCGGACGCCGAACACAGGTTCAAGGACTTTTCTTACCACCTGTCGATCCCGGACTTCAACGGTTCGTATTACAGCACGTTCAAGCGGGACGGTATTCCGGAGGCGGAGTTCCCGGCGAATTTGGATGTCGGGGGAAAGACCCGCCTGGACAACACGCTCGCGGAACTGACCTTCGCCCGCTGGCACCGTGAGGAGTCGGCTGTGTACATCCTCGACGCCATCGGCACGGACGACGTTGTGGCGGTCATCAAGGACATGGCCACAGGGCACCCGGACGCCGGACCGACGAAAGCGGCGAAAGCAGTGCTGAAGCGGCGGGGCGGGAAGTAGCGTCAGTACGGGTCGGGTCCGGCGGGCGGGCCGTTGCCCCGCTTCGGCTTCGCCTTCTCCACCGCAGCGGTGTGCTCGAACGGCCGCAGGTCCGGCTTGCCGTCGGTCACGCCGGCGAGCAGGCGGATCCGCTGCTCGGCCGAGTCGAGTTGCCCGTAGCACGTCCGCACCAGGGCCACGCCCCGCTCGTACTTCGCCAGCGCGTCGTCGAGGGAGGTGGTGCCGTCCTCCAGTTCGCGGAGGAGGCGTTCCAGTTCGGCCAACGCCTGCTCGAACCGCGGCGGCGGGGTGTCGGGTGCGGTCACAGGCTGTCCTCCACCTGGGTCGCAAGCACGCGGGACAGGATACTCCCGCCGGCCAGTGTGGTGGTGAGCACCTCGCCGGTGGTCACGTCTGCCGGGGTTCGCACCACCGCCCCGTCGCCGCGGCGGGTGAGCGTGTACCCCCGCTTGAGCACGTTCAGCGGACTGAGGGCGTCGAGTTGCTCGGCCGCCGCCGTCAGCCGGTCGCGGGAGCGGGTTGTCTGCAATTGAATCGCCCGCCGCAGCCGCGCCGCCGTGTCGTCCAGCCGTTGTTGCAGTTCGCGGAGCCGGTCGGCCGGGCGGCGGAACGCCGGCCGCGCCGCAAGTTGGTCCACCCGCTGCCGGGCGAGCGTCAGCCGGTTCTGGACGGCTTCGCGGAGCCGGGCGGTCGATTCATTTAACCCCTCAGCCACCTCGCGGCGGTTCGGTACCAACAGCATGATCGCCGCCGACGGAGTTTCGGCCCGCCGGTCGGCCACCAGGTCCGCGACCGTCACGTCGATCTCGTGGCCGACGGCCGACACCACCGGCACGGCGCACTCGAAGATGGCGTCGGCGACCACCTCCTCGTTGAACGCCCACAGGTCTTCGGCGCTGCCCCCGCCGCGGCCGATGACCACCGCATTCAGCGGCAGCGTCCGCCGGACGTGCAACTCCGAGAGCAGCCGCAGGTTGGCGGCCACGTCCGCCGCCGCCCCGTCGCCCTGCACCCGGCTCGGCCGCACGACCACCTGGGTGAGCGGCCACTGCTGGGCGAGCAGTTCGAGCATGTCGCGGAGGGCGGCGCCGGTGGGGCTGGCGACGAGCGCCACCCGCTTCGGGTACCGCGGCAGCGGCCGCTTCCGCTTCGGGTCGAAGTACCCCTTCGCCAGCAGCTTCTGCTTCAACTCGCGGAGGGCGAGTTCGGCCGCTCCCACCCCGGTGGGCTGAAGTTCTTCGACGATCAGTTGGTAGTCGCCGCGGGGCGGGTACACGGTCAGCCCGCCGCGGGCCACCACCGCCAGCCCGTCCCGCGGGTCGTGCCCGACCTTGAGCCGCAGAGCGAACCCGCGGGGCATCATGCACTTCAGCTGTGCCTGCGCGTCTTTCAGCGTGAAGTACAGGTGCCCGGACGACGCCCGCACGAAGTTGGACACCTCGCCCGTCACCCACACGGCGGCGAAGAACTCCTCCAGCCGGGCCTTCACCGCGGTGGTGACGGCCGACACGGTGAACGGTTTCGTCCCGCCCGGCGGGGGCATGGCGGCGCTCCGGGTGTCGCCGCCAGTGTAGCGACGTGATCGTCCGTACACAAGTGCCTTGTGACGACGGGTGAACCGGCGGCGTGAGCCGCCTGGGTGTGCTTCCCACCCGACGGGCTGACGCCCGCGGTTCACCCCCGATGCAGTCACCGCTTCTGCCGGGCGAACCAGTCCGTCCAGAAGTCCTTCCGGTACTGCTTCATCTCCGTGCCGAACGCCGAGTCCGGCAGGGCGGCGAACGCCTTCTGCATCCGTCCGTACACCGCCGCCGCCTGCTCCGGCCGATCGGTGGCGACGTACCCGCCGTACAACATGCTGAGCAGTACCAACTCCTGCACCTGCCCGCGGCGGGCGGCGGCCAGCCGCTCGCACTCGGTCGCCAGGTCGTCGTACCGCTTCATCCAGAACAGGGTGTACACCAGCCGCATTTCGGCGTGCGTGCGGACCCACTGGTCCTTGGACTGCACCAGCCCGGTGAATAGTTCGCGGGCCTCGGTCAGCTTCTTGTCGGCGTCGGCCGGCGGCTTGCGGTTGGACGCCGGGTCCGGGGTGGCGAGCGTGGTCAGGCACATGCCCAGGTACAGGCCGGCCTTGTCGGCGAACGGGCCGGACGGGGCTACCCGGATCAGGCGGCGGAACCGGGTCTCGGCGTCGGCGTAGTTCACCAGCCACGGCAGCGCCTCGTTGATCTGGAGCCGGCCGAGTTCGTACACCGCCTCCTGCTGCGTCAGCCGCTCGTCGGCCGTGTCGTAGGTCTTGTTCGCCACCTGGGTGAGCAGGTCCAGGCCGAACTCGATCATCTTCCGCGCGTCCGCCTCGCCGGCCTTCTCGGCCAGCCGCCGCTTCCCCTCCGTCGTGTGGGCGAGCGCCAGCTTCACCGTGGCCCGCGTACCCGTCGGCCCGCCGACCTTCGCCGCCTTGTCGAACAGCCCGACCGCCTCGTCGAACCGGCCCTCGGCCAGCGCCTGCTCACCGCGGGTCAGGTTGGCGTTCGCCGCCACCTCCGGCCCGGCGCCCGGAATGGTGGCGAGGGCGTTCAGTACGGTCGTGGTGCCGGCGGCATCGCCGGCGGTGCGGTAGCAGGCGAGGGCCGCGGTCAGCATGGCGCTCCGCTCCCCGGCCGAGGCGCGGGATTCAGCCAGTTTCACATACTCGGCCGCCGCCTGGGTGAGTTTGTCCCGCCCGTCCACCGCCTGCCCGCCGGGCAACAGCGTCTCACCCCAGGCGGACATGGCGTCCGCCCACAGGTGGCGGTCCCGCCCGCCCTCGGCCACCGGCCGGTAGGCGACGGCGGCGCGGGCAGCGGCCGGGTAGTCGCCGGCGGTGCGGCTCGCGGCGATCACCGCCTCGAACGCCGCCCGCACGTCCGCCACGGTCACGAGCGGGTTCTTGAAGTCGGTCGCCGAGGTCAGCCCGTGCGTGACGGCTTCGAGGTGGGCCACGGCCGGGCCGGGGGCCGGGTCGCGGGCGATCTGCTCGGCCAGCCGCACCCGCGCCGCGGTTCCGGCCGGGCCGCCGTCGGATGTCGATTTGGCGAAGTAGTCCCGCGCCGCCGGGTTGCCGAGCGCCGTCAGCCCGCGGCCGATCTCGTACCGGATGCCGGCCCGCCGGTCCGCCGGCACGTCCGCCACCAAGTCGGCTTCCTGGAAAAGTTTGGTCGCGGTGGCGGTGTCGCGGTCGGCCACCGCCAGCTTGGCGGCCAGCACCTTCGCCGTCGCCAGGGTGGTGCCGGTCGCCCCTTCGCCGACCTCCTTCAGCCGCGCCCGCGCCTTCTCCGGCTCGCCGCTGCCGACGTACAGTTCGGCCAGCTTCAGCTTGTACTCGGCCAGGGCGGTCGGCGAGGCGTTCGACTGCCCGCTCAGGTACGCCGCCAGTTCCGTCTTCGCCCGCCGCACGTCCGGCTGGGTCAGCCGCAGGCACGTCTCGGCGATCAGCCGGGACCGCTCGCCCGGCTCCTCGTTCGGCGGCGGGGTTTCGAGCGCGGCCAGCAGCAGGGCCGGGTCGCCCTGCCCGACCGCGGCCGACGCCTTCGCCACCCGGAACGCCAGCCGCGCAAACTGGGTGCGGTCCGGGAACGCAGCCGGGTCGCACTTCGAAAGGTGGGCGTGCGCCTTCGCCCAGTGATCGGCGACCGCTTCGACCGGCCCCTTTTCGGCCAGGATCACATGCCCCGACCCGACCAGGAAGTGGGTTTCCGAGTCGGCCGAATCCCGAACCTCCGCCGGCAGCTTTCCGAGCGCCGCCTCCACCTCCCGCGGGTCGGCCGACTTCCGCTCGACCGCCGCCCGCAGGGCGGCCACCGCCCGTGCTGCCGGGTGGGCGATCGCAAACGTCGGCGGGTACGCGCTCCCGGCCATCACCGCGGCCACCACCCCGCACACGAAGGCGGGCAACTGCCAGACTTGCCGGCGGGCGGGGCGGGAGGCGGGGGCCGGGTCCGTGGCCATGAGGTGATCCTGAGCGGGGCGCGGTCGTCCGACCCGGAGTTGTGACAGACCAGGCGGGGGGCGGTCAAGGGCAACTGTAGCCGCAAACGCCAGCCGCCCGCGGGGGTCCCCCGCGGGCGGCTGTGGTCATCACGCTCCGGTCGTCAGTTGCCCGTCCCCAGCCCGACCGCGGCCCCGGTCTGCACCGCCTCCTCCTCGGAGGTGATGATGATCCGCGGGGTGACCATCAGCATGACGTGCCGGGTCTCCCGCCCGATGCCGGTGTTGCGGAACAGCCGGTTCAGGTACGGGATGTTGCTCAGCACCGGCGGGCCGAACTCGTTCCGCCCCTCGCTCATCGTCTTGATCCCGCCGAGCAGCACCGTCCCGCCGTCCGGGCACACCACCGTGGACGAGATGGTGACGTTGTTGAACGACGGCTGCTGGAAGAACTGGGTGAACGGGATCGGGGTGCCCTGGCTGCCGCCCTCGAACACCGGGGTGATGAACGCCGTCACCGGGAACAGCGGCACCGTCGCACTGGTGATCTCGGACAGGGTGGGGGCCACCTGCAGGCGGACGAACCGCCGGTCGGACGACACCACCGCCTGCACCGTCACCGTCGCCCCCGTGCTGAACGGGATGTTGCTCGGCACGTACACGAACTGCCCGCCCACGTTGAACACCGACAGGCCGGTGGTGAAGAAGGTGAACTCGGTCACCGTCACCGTCGCCGTCTGGCCGTTGAACAGGGTGAGCTTCGGCGCCTGCATGACGTTCGCCCGGCGGTCCCCGGCGGCCGCCTCCAGGAACATGAACACCTGGATGTCGTTCAGGAACGCCAGCCCCAGGTTCAGCCCGCCCTGGCCGTTCCCCGGGTACCCGCCGAACGGCGGCACCGAGAACCCGTAGGTGTTCGGGCGGATGGGGATGTCCAGGTCCGGGGTGAACCCGCCGTTCGCCGGGTTCCAGCCGGTGAGCACGCCGGTGTTGCTGATGTCGTTCACGAACGGCACCGGGCGGAACGCCTGGGCGGTCAGGTTCGGCTCGAAGCTGTTGGTCCGCCCGTTCGTCTTGATGTTCATCTGGAAGTCCACCCCGATCCGCTCGAAGAACGACTCCGACAGGGAGATGATGCGGACCTCCACCGACACCGACAGGTCTTGCAGCCGCCGCAGCGACTCGAGCAGGTCGTTCACCTCGCGGATCACGTCCGCCGTCTGGTTCACCACCAGCGCCCCGCCGATGTCGTAGTACGCCACCTTGCCCGCCCCGCCGCCGTCGTCCCAGGTGTGCGGCCGCACCATGCCCTTGATCAGCGACATCAGCTGGCGGCTGTGGTCCGCCTTGGTCGGGGCGAGGAACGCGCTCGGGGCGAGCGGGTTGGCCCCGGCCGGCGGCGTCTGGTTGTCCAGGATGCCGCCCTTGCCGTTCGCCGTCTGGCTCCACGGCTGGCTGTTGTTGCTCACCAGCTGGCCGTTGTTCAGCCCGCCGGCCGCGCTGCTCACCCCGCTGGCCGCCATCCACGGCTGGTTCGGGTTGGTGATGCGGGACAGCGTCTTGTCCAGGCTGGCGTGTTCCGGCAGGGCGAAGTCCGGGATCGGCGTGACCAGGTCCATGACGGAGAACACCTTGGTGTACATCCGCCCCTTCGCCTTCTTCTGCGTGGTGATCTGCACCACGTCGTTCTCCACCACGTACTGCAGCCGGTACTTGTCCAGCACCACCTGCATGACGTTCCGCAGGGAGATGGGCTGGCTGATCTTCTCGTTCACCAGCGTCTTTTCCAGTTCCAGCCCGTCGGCCGCGATGGCCGGCTCGTCCACCACCACGTTGATCTGGGCCAGGTCGGCGAACTTGTCGATCACCTCCCGCAGGCTGGCCTGCTTGAACTCCAGGGTGAGCGGCTTCTCCAGCTTCATCTCGATCATCCGCTCGTTGCCCGACTTCGGCTTGGCGAACAGCTCACTCCCGTCCACCCGCCCGGAGTTCAGGCGGTGGCGGTGCAGGTTGACCGCGATCGGATCCGTTTCCGTCACCAGTTGGCCGAAGTCCTCCGCCCGGTTCAACGCCTCGTACCCGAACACTTCCCGCCCGTCCTTGTACCGCTTGGCCTCCTCCACCCGCCGGTTGTTCTTGGCCAGGGTGTGGATGAGCGCCAGCGTCTCGTTCTCCGGGTCGAGCTGCTTGGCCTGCAAGGCCCACTTCTCGGCCTCGGCGTACTGCTTCTTCTCCATCAGCTCCTTGATGGCCCGCACCCGCTTGGCGATCTCCTCCTGCTTCTGCTGCTCGGCCGTCGTCTTGGCCAGCCGCGACTCCATCCGGTCCCGCTTGTCCTTCGCCTCTTTCGTGTACAGGTCCACCTGCCGCTTGATGAGGCGGAAGTTCTCCAGCTTCGACTCCACCGGGGTGAGCAGCAGTTGCTGCTTGGCGGTGGACAGCTTGGACGCCTTCACCTTGGTGGCGAAGTCGGTGAGCAACTGCACGGCCAGGTCGGTCTCGCCCTTCTCGAACGCCTTGAGCGCCTGCGACTGCACCTGCAGACCTTCCATCCGCAGTTGCTGCAGTTCGGCCTCGGACAGGTTCTTGGCGTTCTCCAGGATGCCCGAACCGGCCTGGGTGCCGCTCGGGGTGGACGGGATCAGTCCGCCTTGCGACGGCTGAGCCGGCTTCGTCGGCTCGGCCGCCACCACCGGCGCCGCCGGGGCCTTCACCTTGGCGACTTCTTCCGACACCTTCTTCGACAGCTCGGCGTGCAGCTTCTGCTTGTCCGCCGACAGCACGGAGGCGTCGATGAGCGACAGCAGCTTGTCGGCGAACTCGTACTGCTTGGTGCCGTAGGCCTGGGTGGCGGCGTCGAGCGACGCGGCCGCCTCCTTCGCCTTCGCCACCTTCATCTCGGCGTCGATGGCCACCATCAGCTTCTGGGCGTCGTCCTTCAACCCGTACTCGCCGTTGTGCACCTCGACGGCCAGCTTGCGGGCCATGTCCAGGTCGCCCCGCTTCAGCTCGGTCGTCGCTTGGTCGAGCAGTTTCTTGCCCGCATCGGCCTTCGTCTCCACCGCCGGCTTCGGCGGCTCGACCGGCTTGATCGGCTTGCTGTCGATCGGGGCCGGCAGGCTGGGCACGTCCGCCACCACCGGCTTGGCCTTGTCCGCCGGCTTCGGCGTGTCCACCCCGATGGGCGGCAGGTCGAGGGCAGGGATGTCCGGCAGCGGCGCGGTCTTGGCCGGTTCAGCCGGCTTCGGCGCGTCCGCCCCGACGGTCAGCGACGGGATGTCGGCCGACACCTGCACCGTCTTGCCGGCCTTCTTCACCGCGTCCAGTTCGATCTCGATGCCGCGGGTCCACAGGTCGAGCGAGCCGGCCAGGTCCTTGGCGGACACGAGCGCCGCCTCGGCCTTGCCGTACTCCTTCGCGGCAGCGAACTTCTCCGCCTCCTTCACCAGCCCGTCCACCTTCAGCTTGCCCTTCTCGCCGACCTCTTGCAGGCACTTGTCCGGGTTGTCTTCGGCCAGGGTGAACGCCCCGCCGCACTTGGCCGCGGCCACGAACTTGGCCCGCGCCTCGGCCAGCTTGCCCTCGGCCATCAGCCCGCGGCCGGCTTTCATCATCACCGCCGCTTCGGCCTTCTCGGCGGACGCGGTCGGGGCCGCCGGCTTGGCCGACGGTTCCAGTTCGAACTTGGCCTGCCGCACCCCGCTCTTGGTGGCGGCGGCGCCGGCCTGCCGCACGTCGGCCGACGCCGGGTAGGCGGCGCGGGCGTCGGCCGTCTGCACCGGGTTGGCCTTGCGGTACTTGCCGCGGGCGGCGTCGATCTCCCGCTTCAGGCCCTCCGGCTTGTCGGCGAACGGGTTCAGGTCGTCCACCCAGTCGGACGACCCGTTCAGGGTGACGGCCCGGTCGATCTTGGCCGCGGCCGCGTCCAGGTAGCCGATCTTGTCGGCGTCCGCCTTGGCCGCCCCGGCCTTGGCGTACAGCTCCTTCGCCTCCTTCACCATCACCGCCGCGGCCGCCTTGTCGGCCTTCGCGCGGGCGGTGGTGGCGTCCTTCACCAGGGCGTCGGGGGTGTCCCCGAGCAGCCCCCACCGCCCGTTCGGGTTGGCGGCGTGCGCGGCGTTGGCCGCCGCCAGCGCGTCGTCGTACCGCCCTTCGGCCAGTGCCTTGCGGCCGGCCTTGAGTGTTTCTTTCGGGTCGCTCGCGGTCGCGGCGGGCGGTTGCCCCTTCGCGCCGGACTGAGCGAAGGCCGGTGTCGCCAGCGATCCGGCCAACACGGGCGCGAGCAGCAGTTTCGCCGCCAGCGCCTTCCACCCCCATTTGTGAGCCTGGAACACCATGGCCTCCTTCCCCTCCGTGTCGAAGACCAACCGCGGTACGGTGCCGACACACCCGCGACCGGGCGGCGAGGGTCCCCCGACCCCCGTGTGCCGCCGCGGCCGCGCCCAGCCCTGCCGTAACGGTCGGCGGGGTGGCGGGTCGTTCAACCGGGGCGCACGTCCCCGGTCGAATGAGAGTGTGTGAACGCCGCGGGGGAATAGCCCCGCCCCCGGACGGGGTCAAGCGTTTTCCCGGCTGAAACGGCCGAACTTGATGGATTTTCTCAGCCTGCGGGCAAACCCCGTGTTAATTTGTGGAAACGGGACCGTCTCGACAGAACGGGCGGTTTCCGTCCGTCGCCTGCTCTGAAACGTGAGGTTTTCCATGCGAGTCCGGATCGCCGCACTGCTCGCCCCGGCCGTGATCGCGGTCGCCGGTGTTGCCGCCGCCCAGCCGCCGGCGCCGGCCAAACAGACCAAGTGGGTGGCCGCCCAGGACATCAAGTACCGCAAGGGCAAGGACACCGACTGGGACAAGGCGTCCAAGGTGGGGGTGGAGTTCTTCCACGACCCAGTGGCCGGCACCGTGCTGGGCATCAACTCGCTCGGCAACCTGGCGGTCGAGGCCGAGGACGTGATGCCGAGCAAGGGGGCGAAGGCGGTCTGGGTGACCGGGCTGTCGTTCAGCGTCCGCGGGGCAGCCGAGGAGAAGTTCACCACCGGCACCGCCCTGTTCGGGGTGGAGGTGTTCCGCAACGCCCTGCCGAACCGCCTGCTGTACGTCAGCGAGCGGGGCGGGATGGCCGTCGCCCCGACCGGGGCGGCCACCACCGACAAGGACCCGCAGTTCCAGTACGGCCTCACCCTGCGGGTGCGGAAGCCGGGCCAGGCGGCGTTCGGCCCGGAGGCGAAGGCGGTCGGCCTCGAGGCGTACAAGGACAACAACACCGGCGGGCTGGTGTACATCACCGAGGGCGGGCAGCTGGCCACCGCCGCCAAGGTGCCGGACAAGGCGCCGGACACGAAGGACGTGAAGAAGCCGAAGCCGCTGTACGGGCTGGAGGCGAGCGCGCGGAAGGCGGACGAGGCCAACTTCACCGAGAAGACGCAGAAGATCGGCATCGAGGTGTTCCAGGATCAGAACACCGGCACCCTGCTGTACATCAGCGAGGGCGGGTCGATCGCCGCTGTCCCCCCGCCGGGCGAGATCAAGAAGGACCAGAAGCTGAGCTGGCTGCACGCCATGTCGCTGAAGGCCCGGCCGGGCGGGGAGCAGGACTTCGCCAAGGCCCGCAAGTACGGCGTCGAGGTGTTCAAGGACAACCACACCGGGTATCTGGTGTACGTGTGCGAGACCGGGGCGATCGCGGTGCTGGCTCGCAAGTAATTGCGAGCAAGTAGCAAGGAAGAAGGGACAAGGAACAAGTAAGAAACCAGGAACCCCGACGCCAACCGCTGATGTGGCGCCGGGGTTCCTTCATTTTGTTCCTTGCTAATTGATCCTTGTCACTTGACCACCGCCCACGCCGGCGGCGTCACCTGCCCGTTCACCGCCAGCGCCCGCGCGCTCACCTGCAGCACCCGCAGGAACCCCTCGCTGTCGGCGTGGTCGAACGCGCCGATCGCCTCCATGCTGGCGTTCGCCTCCGAGTACATCTGGGCGGGCACGTCGGCCGCGCTCTCGAACGCCACGTTCCCCTTGTACAGCCTCACCGCCACCGTGCCGGTCATCAGGTCGAGTACCGGCCGCATCGCCTCGCGGGCCATGTGAGTGGCCAGGTCGAACCCGTACCCCTGGTAGATCTGCTTGGCCACGAACAGGCTCAGGTGGTCGAACAGCTCCTTCGCCCGCCGGTCGAGCACCAGTTGCAGCAGGTACGAGTACGCGGTGCCGAGCAGTTCCATCCCCGGCGCCTCGTACACCCCGCGGCTCTTAATGCCGACGAAGCGGTTCTCGACGAGGTGCGTGCAGATGCCGATGGCGTGCTTCCCGCCGATGGCGTTCGCCTGCTGGATGGCCTGGAACGCCGTCGTCTTCGCGCCGTTCACCGCCACCGGCCGGCCGTTCTCGAACCGCACCGTCACCACCTCCGGGGTGTCCGGAGCGTCCGGCGGCTTCACCCCCATGCCGGGGGTGACGAACCACGGCGAGGTGGTCAGGTGTTCGAGCTTGCCGGCCTCGTGCGTCAGCCCGAGCAGGTTGGCGTCGGTGCTGTACGGGGCGTCCTTGCTCGCCTTGATCGGCAGCTTGTGCCGGGTGCAGTAGTCGATCATCTCCGTCCGCCCCCGGAACCGGTTCAGGAACGCCTGGTCCCGCCACGGGGCGTAGATGCTGATCGCCGGGTCGAGCATGTTGGTGCAGAGCTGGAACCGCACCTGGTCGTTCCCGCGGCCGGTCGCCCCGTGCCCGAGCACCGTGATCCCCCGCTTCTTCATCTCCGGCACCATGCCGGCGACGATCACGTGCCGGCCGATGCCGGTGGTGTTCCAGTACCGCCCCTCGTAGCACGCCTGGAACTGGATCACCTCCACCCCGGCGTCGGCGATCATGGCGTGCAGCGGGATGGCGATGTAGTCGGCCGCCCCGCACGCCCGCATCCGCGTCTCGATCTCGCCGAAGTCCGTCTCGTCCGGCTGGGCGATGTCGGCGGTGAAGCACACCACCTTCACCCCGTGCTCGGTCAGCCACTTGGTGACGGTGCACGAGTCCAGCCCGCCGGACGCGGCGAACGCCACGGTCTGGCCTTTCAGTTCGGAAACGGTGGTCATCGCGGCCTCGGTGAAAGCGGGTACGCTATCGGTAAGTTAGTGGGATGGCACGAGATGTCCCCGGTCTCACGACCGGGGCTTCGGCATACCGCCCGCTCCGCGGGCTAAGAACCCAAGCCCCCGAAGGGGGCGACATAGCGCAGCCCCGGTCGTGAGACCGGGGACGAACCATGACCTGGCCCGCCCCATTCGACCACCCGACCGTCCGCACCGTGTCGCTCGGGCTGGCCGCGCTCGGGGCGGTGGCCGGGGCGATCGGTACGTTCGCCGTCGTCCGGCGGCAGAGCCTGCAAGGGGACGCGGTGTCGCACGCCGCCCTGCCGGGGGTGGCGCTGGCGTTCCTGTTCGGCGCCCGCGAGCCGATCTTTCTGATCGTAGGGGCGGCGGTGGCCGGGTGGGTGGCGATGGGGCTGGTGACCGGCATCACCCGCCAGAGTCGGGTGCCGTTCGACACCGCCCTGGCCGGCGCCCTGGCCGTGTTCTTCGGGTTCGGGCTGGTGCTGATGACGTATCTGAAGAAGCTGGCCGGCCGGCCGGCGACGAACGCCTTCGAGCGGTGGGTGAAGCCGCACGCGGCGGAGTCGGTCGGGCACGGGCTGGACCGCTACCTGTTCGGCCAGGCGGCGTTCCTGCGGACGGAGGACGTGTGGACCATCGCACTGCTCGGCGGCGGGGTGGTGCTGGTCGCGGTGCTGTTCTGGAAGGAGTTCAAGCTGGTCAGCTTCGACCGCGACTTCGCCGCCAGCCTCGGCCACCCCACCCGGCTGCTCGACCTGCTGCTCACCACCCTGATCGTGCTGGCCGTCGTCCTCGGGCTGAAGTCGGCCGGGGTGGTGCTGATGAGCGCGCTACTCATTGCCCCGGCGGTCGCAGCGCGACAATGGACGAACCGGCTCGGGTCGATGGCTTTGGTCGCGGCCGGAATCGGCGCGGTGGCGGGGGTGGTCGGGGTGGTCGTCAGTGACCGGCTGAGCGAGCCGGCCAAAGCGGTGCCGACCGGCCCGACGGTGGTGCTGGCGGCGACGGCGGTGCTGGTGGCGTCGCTGCTCGTCGGGTCGAAGCGGGGGCTGGTGTGGAGGTGGTGGCAACGTGCGGAAGAGCCGCCCGCATGAAGCACCGACCGCCGGATGGCGGTCGGCGGGCCGCCACAGAGGGCGGCCCCTACGAACCAACCTGTAGG
>JALHQU010000033.1 GCA_022841795.1 Fimbriiglobus sp. | reverse complement strand
GCGCTTTCCACGCGCTCCCCGCCGGGTCGCGGCTACAAGGACGCTACTTCGGCGGCTTGGCCGATAGCGTCACCGTCGTCTTCACCGTGCTGCTGAACCCGATGCCCTGCCCCTTCCCGCCGGTCGTGCCGGTGATCGACAGCACCTCCTCGAACCGCTCGATGTGGCCGGTGGCGGTGTTGAAGGTGAACGAGCCGGGGCATTTCTCCGCCTTCCGCTCGTGCGGCACGAACACGCTCTTCCGGTTGTCCTCCTGCGTGCCTTCCAGGTCGGTTTCGGTCGCCACCGTCGCCACCCCGTCCTTGATCTCCTTCACCGTCGCCCGCCGCGTCCAGGTGTCGGACGTCTTCGCGTCCCGGTCCAGCACGTCCTCTTTCCGCTTCCACTCCTTCCCCGGCTTGCCGCCCGGCACCACCTGAAACACGTGCTCGAACGCCCGCCCCACCCCCTTCGCGGTGTGCATCCCGCTCGACTGCGTCTGCTTGGCGAGCAACTTGTCCCACCCGTCGCCGCCCGCCACCTTCGACAGCCGGAAGGCGGGGTCGAAGGTGAGGGTGAACTTCTCCCCGGCCGCGTCCGCCACCGCCTTCGTCCCCTTCACCTTGGCGTTCCAGGTGCTCGCGGACGAGTACGACACCGCCTCCAGGTCGAACACCACCCGGTCGGCGTCGGCCGCCGCCACCGTCACCTTCCACACCCCTTCCGTCCGCTGGCTCTGGCTGTCCACGGCCACGGCGATCCGCGGCGGGCACCGGATGGCGGCGTCCGTCACCACCTCGTGGGTGACGTAGAACACGTCCCCCTTCGCCAGCTTCCAGGTGAAGTCCACGTTCGCGTCTTACGGCACCGGGGCGGCGACGGCGGCGGCGAGCAGCAGGACGAGCGGGGTCATGCGGCGGCTCCGGGCGGTGGACGACGCCACTATACCGCCCGGCCGGGCGGCGTCGCACCCCTGTTACCGCGGAGTTACTTCAGCCCGACGGCGAGGAGCGCGGCCTCCCCCGAGTGGTCCTGTTTCGGCCGGCAGGTGACGAAGTACCGGGTGCCGTCGAACGCCGGGCTGCAGTACAGTTCGGACGGTTCGGCCGGCCGCACCTTCCACCGCAGCTTCCCGTCCGCCGCGTTCACCGCATAGAACTGCCCCTCGCCGGTGGCGAAGTGCAGGCCGCCGCGGCGGAGGATCGGGGTCGAGTAGATCGGCGTCGGCTTGCCGGCGGCGTCCCGCTCCACCTCGAACGCCCACAGCTTCTTCCCGTCCTTCTGGGCCACCGCGTGCAGCACGCCGTCGTCCGACGGGACGTATACCGCGTCCCCGTCCGCCACCGGGGTGGACGAGATCCACTTGCCGACCGTGTACTTCCAGGCGAGTTCGCCCGACGCCCGGTCCAGGGCATACAGCGTCTTGTCGGAGCTGCCGAAGTACACGTGCGACTTGGTCAGGGCCGCCCCGCCGAACACCCACCCGTCGGCTTGGAAGGACCACTTCTGCTTCCCGGTCTGGGCGTCGAACGCGACCACCCGCGACTGGTCGAACACGCTCAGCACCAGCAACTCGCCGTCGGACGATAGCGCGTTCGGGCGGGCCAGCGTGCCGTCGATGCGGGCGTCCTTGCCGGGGAACCGGGGGCGATCGGCCGGGGCGTCGGTGACGAAGTCGGCCGACCACCTCTCCTCGCCGGTTTTCGCGTCCAGGGCGTACAGGCGGCCGTCGTCCCCGCCCATGTACACCAGCCCGAGTTTGGCGTCCGCCAGCAGCGGGCCGCTGCTCGGCTTGATGCCGAACCGCCACACCTGCTCGCCGGTGCTCGCGGACACCGCGGTCACGTCCGTTCCGGCCGAGAAGTACACCCGCTCGCCGTCGGCCGCCGGGCGGTGGTAGATCCGCTGACCGTGCTTGTACTGCCACAGTTCCTCGCCGTCCTTCGCCCGGAACGCCCGCAGCACCCCGTCCCCGGTGCCGACCACCACCGCCGCCCCGCACACCACCGGGCTGGTCAGTTCGCGGCACGGCTCGACGTACTTCCACTCGACGAACGGGGTGGTTCCCTCCTTGTCCTTCGGCACCGGGGCGGCGGACAGGCGGGCGGACGGGTGCGGGAGAAGGAGCGACGCCCCGGACGCCGCGGCGACGGCAATCAGCGCGGCCGTCAGCGGCGCTCGCAGCTTGCGGATGAGCAACATGGACATGGCTCCTCGGGCCAGTGTGAGGACCGTTCCAGACACGGGCGATCCCATCGCCGCGTTCGCCGTGGCCGTCGCCAGCGCCGCCGGCACCACCGTAGCGATCGGCCGCAGGCGATCGCCGAGCACCTTGCGGGCCTTCGCCAACCGGCTGCTCAGCGTGCCCTCGGGGATGCCGAGGTGTGTCGCCACGTCCTTCCGCGACCGCCCCTCCAGTTCGCACAGCACCACCGCCGCCCGCAGGTGTTCGGGCAACCGGGCGACGGCGGCGTCCAGCATCCGCACCGCGTCGTCGTCCGGAAGTTCCACCGGCGGGGCCGGCGGGTCGGGGGGCGTGCCGTTCACTTCGCGGCGGCGGCGGTTCAGCAGCATGACACGGGCCTTGGACGCGGTGCGGAACGCCACCCCGAACAGCCATGCGGCCACCTGCTCCCGCGGGTGGACGGCCTCGGCCTTGCGGGCCAGCACCAGGAACGCCGCCTGGAACGCATCCTCGGCCAGGTGCGCGTCCGGGCACGCCCGCCGGCACACGCCCAGCACGCCGGGGCCGAGCCGCCGCACGAGGGCGGCGAACGCCGCCTCGTCCCGGTCGCGGACGAACCGGCCGAGCAACTGGCCGTCGCTGCCGGCGTCCGCCGGGGCGACCGCCGCCCGCAGGTGTTCGACCGCCGTTCCGAGTGCGGACGCCATCGCCGGTCGCTCCGGGGGAGCAGGTCAGGGTCTTCAGTATTGCCGGGAAGTTGGGTGGCGCGTCGCGTAAAATCGGGATCGACCACCCAGGGCTTCCGCCCTGGGCTACATCCGACGGCCGCTCCGCGGCGAAAGCAATTGAGGTTCTTGCGTCCCGGAGGGACCGCCGGCCGTAGCCCAGGGCGGAAGCCCTGGGTCCGCTATGGTACTCTGTATCTCTGGAGTCCTCCCCCATGCCCAACGACTACGACCTGGACGCCGAACTGGCCCGCGCCGCCGAGAGCCTGAAGTGGGCGACGAAGGTGGCGGTGCTCACCGGGGCCGGCGTGTCCGCTGAGAGCGGGGTGCCGACGTTCCGCGCGTCCGACGGGCTGTGGGAAGGCCACCGCATCGAGGACGTGGCGACGCCGATGGGGTTCGACCGCGACCCGGCGCTGGTGTGGCGGTTCTACAACGGCCGGCGGGAGAACGTGGCGAAGGTGCGGCCGAACCCCGGGCACGTCGCGCTGGCCAAGCTGGAGGAGCGGTACGCCGACGGGTTCACCCTGGCCACGCAGAACGTGGACGGGCTGCACCAGACTGCCGGGAACAAGAACGTGCTGGAGGTCCACGGCAGCCTGCGGCGGACGCGGTGCCTGAACTGCGAGGTGGTGGAGGACCGCGGGCTGGAGCCGCTCGGCGACCGGCCCCTCTGCCCGCACTGCGGCGGGTTCCTGCGGCCGGCCATCGTGTGGTTCCACGAGGCGTTGCCGGAGGACGTGTGGATGAGCGCGATGGAAGCGGCGGGCGAGTGCGACGTGCTGCTGGTGGTCGGCACGTCGGCGGTGGTGTACCCGGCGGCCAGCCTGATCCCGATCGCCAAGCGGACGAAAAGCCTCGGCGCGACGGTGATCGAGTGCAACCTGACCCGCACGAGCGCGAGCGAGCAGGCGGATGTCGGGCTGTACGGCCCGTCCGGGGTGACGCTGCCGAAGCTGCTAGAAAGAATGGGGATCAATTAACCACAGAGGCACAGAGACACAGAGAAGACGGAGGAGGTGTTTTCAGATCTGCCCTCATGTCTTCTCTGTGTCTCTGTGCCTCTGTGGTTCCATCTTCGGGACCTGTGATGACCGCCAAGCGCCTCGACGGCAAAGCCCTGGCCGACACCCTCCGCACCGCCCTGGCCGCCCGCGTGGCGGCCCGCACCGCCGCCGGCCGCACGCCGCCCGGCCTGGCCGTCGTGCTGGTCGGCGACAACCCGGCCAGCCGGGTGTATGTGCGGAACAAGCAGAAGGCGTGCGAACTGGCCGGCATCCGCAGTTGGCTGCACGAACGGCCGGCGGACGTGCCCCAGCGGGCGCTGCTCGACCTGATCGCCGGGCTGAACGCCGACCCGCAGGTCCACGGCATCCTTGTGCAACTCCCGCTCCCGCCGCACATCGACGAGAAGGCGGTGATCGACGCCATCGACCCAACGGTGGACGTGGACACGTTCCACCCGGAGAACGTCGGCCTGCTGGCGGCCGGGCACCCGCGGTTCTACCCGTGTACCCCGCACGGGTGCGTGCAACTGCTCCGGCACAACGGCATCGACACGGCCGGCAAGGAGGTAGTAATCGTCGGGCGGAGCAACATCGTGGGCAAGCCGCTCGCGCTCATGCTGATGCAGAAGAAGACGGTGGCGAACCCGGCCGGGGGCGACGCCACCGTGACGGTGGCCCACACCCGCACCGCGGATCTGGCGGCGGTGTGCCGGCGGGCGGACATCCTGGTGGCGGCGGTCGGGGTGCCGAAGCTGGTCACCGCGGACATGGTGAAACCGGGGGCGGTGGTGATCGACGTGGGCATGAACACGGTGGACGGCAAGCTGTGCGGGGACGTGGACGCCGGGGTGTGGGCGGTGGCCGGGGCCATGACCCCGGTGCCCGGCGGGGTCGGGCCGATGACCATCGCCATGCTGCTGGAGAACACCGTGATCGCGTGCGAGCAGCTCGACGGCTGACGGGTAACTTCCGGGTTCCAAGTTGAGCCACGCGCCGTTTCACGCCATACTGTGTTCGCAGGAGCTTGCAGGTTCGGTTCGCCGTTCGGAACTTGGAACCTGGAACCTGGAACCTGGAACTTCCCGTCCATGAACCTGAACCTGACGACCGCCACCCGGTACGGGCTGAACGTGCTCGCCGCCCTCGGGCTGAGCGTCGCCCTGTACCTGGGGCGGTCGATCTTCATCCCGCTCACCATCGCCGGGCTGCTGGCGGCCATCCTGTGGCCGGCGGCCAGCGGGCTGCACCGCCGCATCCAGATGCCGTGGTTCGTCGCCTGCTCGCTGGTCATCGGGCTGCTGGTGCTGGTGGTGCTGCTGATGGTGGCCGTCGTCGCCCTGTCCGTCCCCCAAATCCTGAACGACCTGCCGAACCCGAACGACGAAGGGAGCATGACCGCGTTCTACCAGCGGCTCCGCGGCCAGTTCGACCGCGCCCTGCCGTTCGGCGCCGAGCAGGTGCTGCCGAAGGACCCGAACCAGTCCGGGGTGTACCTGGAGCTGAAGAAGTTCTTCCAGGGGGAGCAGATCACCAACCTGCTGCTGTCTCTGTCCGGGCAGGGGCTGGGGCTGCTCACCGAGGCGGTGCTGGTGCTGTTCATCCTGCTGTTCCTGCTGGTCGAGGGGCAGATGCTGGCGGACAAGATCCGCGCCATCTTCGGCCCGGCGGCGGACGTGCAGCGGCAGGTGTCGGCGGCGTTCCGGGAGATGGCCGAGAGCGTGCGGAACTACCTGGTGTGGCGGACCATCGTGAACATCGGGCTGGGGGTGCTGCTCGGGGCGGTGTACCGGGTGTGCGGGCTGAAGCAGCCGGTGCTGTGGGCGCTGCTCACCGTCATCTTGTGCTACATCCCGTACCTGGGCACCATCGCCGCCGGGGTGATGCCGACGCTGGACGCGCTCTTGAACGTGGACCCGCTGGTGGCGTTCGGCCTGCTGGTCTTCTACGTGATCGTGGTGACGGTGGAGGGGTACATCATCGTGCCGTGGGTGATGGGCCGGGGGATGGACCTGAACGCCACCACCGTGCTCATCTCGTGCCTGTTCTGGTACCTTGTGTGGGGCACCGCCGGTCTGTTCCTGGCCATGCCGCTGATGGCCGCCATCAAGGCCATCTGCCTGCAGGTGCCGGGGTGGGAGGCGTTCGGCCACCTGATGGGGTCGGAGCCGGCGAACAGCGAGGACGTGGTGAAGTTGTCGGTGATGAACCAACCGGCGGGGAGTGGAAGCGTGAACGGCGAGGCGGCCAAACCCGCCCCCCGCCCGACAGCCGACGCCACCACACCGACCGCGTGATGGCTGATACCAAAGCAAAGACCCCTGGAACGTTTTGGGGTCTTTTATGCTGCGGCGGTTTACCGGTATCCATGCCGGGTGGCGGCACTTGAGCCCCCATACTCCGGGGCGAAGCGACGGCGACGGGCAGCCGCGGACAGGGCGGGCACGGTCACGACAACGCGGTGACGAAGCCAATCTTAAAGAACGGCCACATGAGCAACCTCGGACCGACCTGCCGGACCGCCTTAATTCCGCCGTCTTGCGACAGCACGAACGCGACCGAGTTGTCCATGCCTGCAGCGAACCTGTAGGCCGAACGGTGCCGCGTGCCGAACTCCGTGAACGGTACCGGCCGCGACTCGTCGCCCTCCACCGTCTGCGCCACATGGACCGTGTCCGTCGCGGGGGAGGCCGCAATGACCTCGGCGCCGAACCCGATGATCCGCAGCGTGTCGGTCAGCACCACAGCCCCGTCCACGGCACTCAGTGACGCGATGAAGCGCGCAGCATCCCTCACCGCGTCCTCGCACTCCTGCTGGCGGTTGCCCAGCGCCTCCATCTCCTGAAGGTTTTCGCCCTTCAGCGTCCGGCGCGCCTGTAGCCGATCGTAAGCGGCGTTATGCTGGAGTCGCGCCGCCATGGCCGAGACCAGGGCGTCGCGCGGGCGGCCGCTGGGCAACACATACTTGATCGACACCCGGCTCAGGAGCCGCGGGTCGTCGTGCGTCATCTCCTCCGGCACGAACAAGAGCGTGCCGCCGTGCTTCAGGTCCGCGGTGTACAGTAGCAACGACTCGACGAAGGTCTGGTGCGCCATCCGCAGCCCGTCGTCCTCGTCGGGATCCTGGTCGATCTCCGCGATCTGACAGGCGTTCCGGATGAACACGTCCGCGGCCGGGGCGAAGAACTCCGCGACAGGCCCGCCGTGCAGGACGCTGTCGGTCGGGCTTACGATCTTCCCGTCGCGCAGGCGGAGTACCGGCCGATCGCCGCGAGAGATGTGCAGCTCGCCGGGCCGGGTGGACGAGACCACGAGCGCCTCCGGTGAGGAGTGCCCCATCACCCGCTCGTGGCGCGCCATCTCCCACAGAGCCATGCCGATATCGACCAGGCCGTAGATCTGTAGGCGTGCGGTTGCCCCCTCGCCGGCGTACTCGACCGCGATCAGCACCCGTCGCGGGTCGGCGACCGGGGCGATCCGGCGGAGTTCCATCTCGGTGAAGGGGATCGGTCGGGGGAAGGTGTACCGCGTGACCGGAGGTAGCTCTTCACCATGGCGCGGGGACACCGGCGCACCGCTGCCGAGGAGGGTGATGCGGAAGACGGTCGGCCGCCCCTCCTCGGTCAACATGCTGGCGTGGTAGCAGACGTCGAGGAACTGGTCCAGCACCGGCTTGGACGGCAGCTCGACGGCGGGCCAGCCCGAGAAGAACGGCGTGCTGTCCCACTCGCGGTTGAGGATCGAGTGCAGATCCCGCGGGTAGACGCGGGCAGGCGACCCGGCGGGGTGCTTGGGCTGCTTTGCCACGATCGGGCCTCTGAGGAAACCGCGCGGCGGCACACCCCGGACGCCCGCTCGCTGTGGCAGCATCAATATACGGGAGGTGGGCCGCGCTCGTGGGTCAGGCTCGGAGGCGGTCGCGAACAGTTTTTCCGTCAGGGGTGGAACGTCGCGTGGCAGTTAAAACCCCGGAACAGGCGGAAAATGCGGAACCAGTGAAAAGAAAAAACCCCCTGGTTTCCCCAGGGGGTTTTTAAGTTGCGGCGGTAGGATTTGAACCTACGACCTCCAGTTTAAGACCAGTCGATTTTCGCCTAGAAATTAAGCCATTTCGAGCCAGCATGCCGTTGTGATGGCACCTAAATGGCACCTATAATTCCCCGACACCAAAGCCGTGTCGGAGACAACGCGTGGCCAAGCAGCAGAAGCGTGATCGGGGCGAACGGGGCCGACCGTGGTACCGTGCCGGACGCGATCAGTGGTTCGTGACCATCGACGGCAAGAAGCAGCCGCTGGTCGATGCCAAAGGGCACCCCATCCGTGGTGCGGGTAGCCGCACGGCCGCCGAGCGGGCGTGGCACGAGATGGTGGTGTTGGCGGCGGTGCCGGACACCGGGGCCGACAACGAGGTGCGGACCATCTTGGAGTTGTTCCTCCAAGACATGGAGCGGCGGGAGGTGTCGCCGAAGACCCTCGCCACCTACACCGGCTTCTTCCGGTCGTTCCTCGCCCGCTACCCCAAGTTGCTCGTCCGCGATCTGCGGCCGGCACACGTGCACGACTGGTGGCGGCTGTCCCACCCGAAGTGGGGGAACTCCACACGCAACCTGTCCGGCGGGGCGTTCAAAGCGGCGTTCCGCTGGGCCGCCGCCCCCGGCAAGGGCGGGGCGATCATCCCCAAGAACCCGCTCGACGGCATGCCGCTGCCGACCATGCGGAAGCGGTCGGCCGAGGTGGTGGTGAGCGAGGACGAGTTCGCCGGGTTGCTCCGGCTGGTGAAGTCGGCGGCGGTGCGGGACATCCTGACCGTCGCGTGGGAGACGGGCACCCGTCCGGTGAACCTGACGCGGGCGACAGCCGCCAACTTGACCGAGGACGGCAACGCACTGCTGTTCGCCGACTGGAACACGGAGCCGGGGGCAGCGGTGCACAAGACGTTCAAGTCGACCGGCCGCCCGCTCGTCGTGCCGCTCACGGACGCGGCCCGCGACATCGTCACGCGGCTGATTGCCGCGAACCCGGTAGGGCCGATCTTCCGAACCCCCACCGACCTTCCGTGGACCGACGTGCGGTTGGCCAACACGGTACTGCACTACGCCAAACGGGCCGGGTTGCAGGGGCGGTTCACCGCGTACTCGTGCCGGCACACGCGGGCCACCGCTCTTCTCGAAGCCGGGCACACCGACACCGACGTTGCGGCCATCCTCGGGAACACCCCCGGCGTCATCCACAAGAACTACTCGCACGTGGCCGCCAAGGTGAACCGGCTCCGTGACCTGCTCAACAAGAGCCGGAAGCCGACAGGAACTTGAACCGGGTGCCCGCCGCGGGCGTCTGGGCTCGCGGCTTTCGGGGCGGGGCGGGTGCGGTCGACGGGGCAACGACGTTCTCCCGCTCCTTCATGTAGCTCACGAGGCCGGTCCGGTAGAAGCGGATCATCCCGCCGTCCTTGTACCCCTTGAGCCGGCCGTCGCGGAACAGTTCGTACAACTTCGTCTTCTTCAGCCCGGTCACCCGCATCGCCTCCCGCCACCCGCAGACGGTTGCACCCGTCGGTTCCGGTGCGGACAGTTTGTTCTCCCCGCGTGCCGTTGCAGGTCCCCGCGTCAGGCGGCGAACGCAAAGGAGCCACTCGTGCACGATGGCGATTCCGCCGGAGAGCGGCAGGTCGGCTTCACACAGTCGCACGCCGAACGCCGCCGAGTCCTTCGACCACTCTTCGGCGGTTTGTTGCGTCCACGTTGCTCGCACCTGTGGCACGCACTCGACCGCCCGGCGGTGCAGACCGTCGAACGACACCCAAACGGCCTCGGCCTCGCACCGTAGCGGCGAATCCGAGAGGGCGAATACGAGGGCGTTTAACTCGGCGTCGGTGAGGGATCGCACGACGGGCTTACCGTGTACGCCCGCCCAAATGTGATCGGCCAGTGATGTGGGCAAACGGGACACCACACGCCCGAGCCATTTCGTCAAGTCGAGCCGGTGGAAGGTGTCGTAGTCGAGTTCGGTGAGCCCGTGCGGCTTCACCGTATAGGTGCGTAGGTGCGGTCGGATCTGCCCCAGGATATAGTCGCACAGGTCGCGGTCGAAATTCGACAGTTCGTTCGTGGCCATCGTTCAGCCCCCGATACCAGCTCCAACAGTTCGAGTGTGTCGGAGACGACGATCAGCCCCGGCGACAACCGTGCCCGCCGGGGCGTTTTCATTTTCTCAGATTCTCAGTGAGAATTTGAGAGCGACTACAGCCCGAGTTCCTCCAGACGGCGGTACAGCGTCGGTTCGCTCTTGCCGGTCTTCTCCTTCCACACGCGGAACCGCTCGTGCCGGTTCGGGATGTGGGCGACCTCGCGGGCGACTTCCAACTCCTCCTGCTTCTGACTCGCCCGCTGCTGGAACGTCCGCACCTCCTCGACGCCGATCGGCCGCTCCTTCAGCCGGGTGGCCACCATGTCCCGCCAGTGGCACCCGCTCTGGCACTCCCGCCATTGCAGGTAGTCCTTGAAGGCGTTGATGAGCGTCCGCATGTCCATCTGGCGGTGGAGCCCGCGGGCCTGTTCGACCAGGTGGTCGCACACCTCGCGGCACTCGGCCGGACTCGCCGCCACGCCGTTGACGCGGAACCCGCCGAGGGACACCTTCCGCATGAGGGCGATCAGCTCGTCGTCGCCGACGGCCAAGTGCATGTA
The DNA here is from genome assembly GCA_022841795.1 of Fimbriiglobus sp. Lineage (GTDB taxonomy): Bacteria > Planctomycetota > Planctomycetia > Gemmatales > Gemmataceae > JALHQU01. Next base: position 34,031 of record JALHQU010000033.1, on the reverse strand, counting down.
GCCGATCCGCGTCTTCACGGCGTCCAGTTCGGGCACGGCCGGGAGCGGCCGGTTGGCGGTCATGATGATGCCGCCGGTGAACACGAACTGGTGCTCGGTCCGGTACGTGGTCCACGTGACCAGTCGCTCCTGCGGCAGCCGCACGTTCGTCCCCGTCTGACCCCACAGGGCACTCCGCAGTACCCCCCTTGCCCCGGCGTCGTGGACCAGTTGCTCCATGTCTTCAAGCAGGTGGATGCCGTCGGGGTACGCTTCGAGGGCGTTGAACAGGCCCCGCCCGGTCATGCGACTGTTGTACAGCCGGTACGGCGTTTTCAGCCGGTGCAGTTCCTCCAGCACCGCGTAGCTCTTGCCGCACCCGCCGGGGCCGTACAGGTAGAACGCGGTGCTCAGTCGGGAGGCCACACTGTGCGTCATGTCGCGGACCATTTGCAGCTTGGCTTCCAAGGCGGCCAAGTTCTTCCGGTCGTCCGCCGTCAGGCCGGGCGACTCGCCGCCGCCGGTGTCGGCGGCGGGCGTCAGAGAGGATTCATCCGAGGACACGTTGTCCTCCTTCGTGCTGCGGGCGGTGCGGCTCATGGAGCGGTGCATCGCCCTCCGTCAATGGCGAGGGGGCTGGCCCTCTCGCTCACGCGGTCGGGACATGCCCGCCCGCCTTCCGCTTTGTGCGTCCCACGAACCGCCGACTCCAGAACCAGCAACTCGTGCGAGAACATCTCTCGACGCACTTTCCGAATAGGCATACATTATCTACCCGTTTAGGCAAAGGCAAGGGGGACAACTTACGCAGACCGAGGAGGGCGTCATGTCGGCGAAGCGTGCGAGGTCAGAATGGGCTACACCGACCGACCGTGTGAAATGGCTGCTCGAACGCCGGCACGGGGGCAGCCGCTCCGGCATGGCGAAGGCCACCGGGGTGTCGCTCACCGGCCTCATCAAGGTGGTGACGGGGCAGCAAAACCCTGGTCGGAGGTTACTGGAGACGATCGTTCAGAACAGCGACATCAGCCCGGCCTGGCTGTTCGCCGGTGAGGGGCAGCCGTTCAAGGGGGCGGCCATGGCGGTGACGGAGGCGTGCGTGTCGGAGCCCCCGCCGGCCGCGACGGGAGCAACGGGGGCGGCGAACGTGCCCGACCTCGCCGACCTGTACTCGCCGACCCGGTACTGGCTCCGACTGGGGCGGGGCGAACTCGCGGTGAAGGCGTCGGGCAACGGGGTGAGAGCCGGCGACCTGATGCTCATGGAGACGGACCGGGGCACGTTCCCGTCGCCCGAACGGTTGCACGGCATGTGGGGCGTGGCTCGCGTCCGCGGGCGTGGCGAGAGCGTGCTGCGGCTGGCGGAGTTCGAGTACGTCAGGGAGAGCGACGAGCACGACGCGTTCTTGCAGGCCGAGACGTTCGCCCACCACCCGCAGACGGTGCGACGGATCGTTATCGACGAGTTCCCGGACGGCACCCTGGAGGCGTCCAAGCGGGCGGTGCTTTTTGAGCAGTCTGACGCGGGGAGCGGCGAGCGTCCGAAGGGTCGCTGGGCGGCCTCGATCCTCCCGCAGGCGGTGACGCCCGAGGAGGTGGTGGCCGTGTGCGTGTTGCTGGTCCGCGGCTTCTATTCGGCTGCGTGATCCGCACTGATCACACGCAACACGTTCCTCTGTTGACCGGCGGAGTGCCCCGGCGATACGGTTGTTGGCTGAACTGAACCCATTAACGAGGAGACGCCGACCGAGCTGTTTTGCGGACAGCGACTCGGCCGGCGTCCCGGAGTGAACACCATGAGCGTACCCGATGTCGGGACGCGGGGCAACGGCAAGTCTCGTCCCGCCAAGATTTCAAAACCGCTTTTTGAAAACGTCAGCTCCGGGCTGACCAACTGTTCGGCCTACCCGCCGAGGCAACGGCTGCCGCGGGAGGTTCCGACGTTCAACACCCTGACCGAGGATGACGAACCGCCCGCCGCGGTCGCGTCCGCGTCCCCGCTCGACTTCGTCGACAGCAAGTACCAGCGGACCGACGGGGACGGCACGCCGGGCACGTTCTGCCCGGACTGGGTGGTCCGGGTCACCGGGTCGAACAAGGCCGAGCTGCTGGTGCTCTCGCAGATCGCGTTCTGGTTCGCCCGCTCGAAGAAGGGGCGGCTCAAGGTCAGAAGGCAGCACAACGACCGCTGGTGGCTGTTCAAGACCTACCGCCAACTGGCCCGAGACCTCCGTGGTGTGCTCACGTCGGACGAGGTGCGGTGGGCTGTCCGCACGCTCGAAAAGAAGGGAGTGTTGATCTCAGACCACGACCCCGCCCGCAACCCGCCCAAGTTGTACAGGATCGACCCGGTGGCGGTCGGGCGGCTGTGCGAGGCCGCCGAGCGACGGACCGATAGCGGATGAGTTTCGACCCCTCGACCGATCGGGCGGAATCGCCCCGAGGGGGTGGCGTAACACGCCAGGGAGGGGTGGAGTGATACGCCAGGGGGGTGGAGTACCACGCCAGGGGGCGTGGAGTACCACGCCAGTCCATCTAAGAGAGAAAACGCACAAGATGACGACCACAGACAACGTCTTCAGAGAGAAGAGTGGATTGGGCTCCGGCTCCGCCGGGAGCCCATCCAAATCTTTCTCGTTGATCGAAGGTGTAACGAACCGATCTGCCGCACCCACGCTTCCGAACACGAACAGTAACCCGCCGCCGCCGACACCAGCGGCACCGCGAACGAACCGTGCGTGCTTCCCGGCAGCATGACGATCAATGTCGGACAGGATATATTCAAAAACCGTTTTTAGGAGTTGCTCATGCCGACGACGACCGACATCGACCCCGCGTTCCTGGCCCGCGTGTACCAGTTCGAGCGGGACCGCCTGACCAAGATCCTCCCCTGCTTCGCCGGCGGCTATTCGCTGCCGAAGGTGTGGCGGCCCGACCGCGGCGTCTGGACCAAGCTGGCCGCCGCTACCGCTGGGTGCGGCGTCGACCCGGTCCGCTACGTCCGGTGGTCCCTGGAGGTGAACCAAGTCGGCTACCCGCCGGTCGTGCCCGAGCCGAACCGGCTGCTCGAACGCCGCCGTCTGGGGCTGTACCAGGACGAGCTGCCGCGGGTCCACCCGGCCATCGAGTTGCAGTTCAAGATCGAAACGGAGACCGCCTCCCGTCACATGACGCTGCACGAAAAGGTGTACGGACGGGAGCCGGACATCGCCCGGCTGACGGTGGCGGCCGAGGGGCAGAGCCTGGGGCTCAGCCCCCTGTTCCGCTACACGTTCGCCCGGAGTTACGGTGGCGTCGAGCTGACCCGGTTCGCCAGGCGGATCGAGCCCGAAGCCCTGTTCCAGTTCAGCGAGGCCCCGGTCGAGAACGCGGTCGTGTACGGGGCCTCGGGGCACCTGCCGCACGGGTTCGCCCGCCGGGCCGCCCCGCTCTACGCCGGCGTGGTCGACGCGTTCGCGGCCTCCCGCAAGGGGGTGCGGGCGTGAGCACCAACCGTAGAGCCGTGCTGCACGACGACCCGCCCGCCCAGGTCCGGTTCGAGGAGGACCGGGTGAAGATGGTGCTGGGGGCGTTCGGCCTGACGGACGCCAAGTGGGAGCTGCTCGACGCCCACGAACGCCGGGCGGGCACCCGGCGGCTCACCTTCGACGGCTTCTTCCGGCGGTTCCCGACCTTCCCGGTCGTGCTGGCCGCCCGGTACGTCGGGGGCGTCGGCGAGCGGGTGGAGGTCGCCGACCTGTTCCGCCGCCCCCACAAGCTGTTCCTCGCCGACCTGTATGCGGAGGTGTTCGCCCGTCACCAGAACGAGACGGATGACCGCCCGGTCGGGCTGGTCGTCCCGTTCGCCGGGTTCCGCGGCGGACTGGTTCTGCACAACGGGCTGCACGACACCGGCGGTCCCCGCCTGCGGTTCCCGCTGCCGGACGACGAACCACCCTACCGGCTGACGGCCGAGCCGTTCGGCCTGTTCCTAACCCACTTGGCGGCCGGCGGCTGGGAGCCGCACGCCGCCACCGGGCACCCGTTGCCTGTTGAACGGCCCGAACCCGACGGGCTGCCGACCGTCATCGACCCGCGTGTGCTGCGGCGGTTGGGCACGGGGCCGGCGTTCGTGCTGTACCTGTGCCTGACCGGGCTGCTGGCGTCCCCTCTCGCCCGGCACCGGGGCTACGTTCGCCGCGGGCGGGGCGGCGAACGCCGGCTGGCCCTCACGCACGACGAGCTGGCGGCCGAGAGCGGCATGTCACCGGACGCCATCAAGCGGGGGCTGGCCGTGTTGAAGCGAGAGGGGCTGGTGGACACGCACCGCGGGGACGGGCACACGCTGTTCGTGGTGCATCGGCCGGATGACGACAACGATGGTGATCGCTGACGGACCCGGTTCCAACGCTGCGGATCGGAAGTGACGAGAACGTCGACGAAGTGTCCCACTCGGTTCGACGGGAGCGGTGGAGGTCTCGGAACAGGAGCCGCACGATGCGAGACGCCTTCCGAACGCACCGCCCGCCAACGCTACGGTCTGCTCTTACTCCGACCCCTCTTCGCCCCGGAACCGCCTCCGCACCGCCCGCTTGGGGCGGCGGGTCTGGAGTTCGCGGTGCACCTCGTCGTGCAGGTCCGCGATCGCCCTAGTGGCGGCCAGCACCGAGTCGAGCAGCCCGGTCGGCAGTTCGATCCGCTTGCGGACCTGGCATTCATGGTCGTCGCTCTCGTCCCCGACGACGGCTTCGGCCCACCGCCGCCAACCCTCGCACAGGCCCTCCAACTGTACCAGCACGCCCGACAGGTCTGATGGAACGCGGCGTTTCCGGCCCCCGTCGCGGCGGCTGCCGAACCGGGCGGCGATGTGGGCCTCCAGTTCGGCCGTCGACCAGCCGTTCTCGATGGCCAAAGTCTGCACCTTCGCCCGCTGCTTCTTGGGCACGCTCAGCAGCCGGATCAGGTGCGTGCGGCCGAACACCGCCCCGTCCTGCTCTTCCTGTACGTCGCGGATCGAGCGGCACAACGCGTTTACTTCCGACACCGTGTAACCGCTCACGGGGTCGGCGAACTGCCGGGCCTTGCGGACGGTGTCCGGGTTCAGGCCGTGCTTCTCGGCCTCGACGGTGACCGTGCCCTGGCCGTAGCCGTCCTTGTGCGACGCCCTGGCCGGGAGGGAACGGCCCAGTTCGTGGAACGCCCGGACGGCCTTCACCGCCGCCGCCACCTGTTGCCGACGCGTCTGCGACATGGTTTCTCCAAGACCGACAGCAAGCGATGGGTGGGGAACACGCGAACCGAACCTGGCAAGCACGTCCCACCTAAAACCCGCTTCTTGGATCTTAGCCCCCGCTCGGACGGGTGCCGGGCGAAACCGCTAACCCGGAGGGCAGACGGTGCCGGTTGTATGGCCTGTTGTCGAGGGGCAAACGTGTACTGCCGGGACGAAGGCCGGGCGGGAGCGAAGCCGGCCGGTGTACAACGGAACGACCAGCACCAAGGTCGCACGCCCCGACGGCGGTCACTCACACCGAACCCGACCGGGAGGAGACATGCCGAACGCACCCAAGAAGCCGGCGACGCCGAAGAAGAGCCCGGCGGTGAAGGCGAAGGCCGCGAAGAAGCCGCCCGCGGCCGGGGCCGATGCGGTCTCGACCGCACTCAAGCGGTGCACGGCCCACCTGAAGCACCTCGACACGAAGGTGGCGTTGGAAGTGATCGCCCAACTGAAGGACTACTACCTGAAGCACGGTCTCAAGGTGCCGAAGGGCGGCGGCTTCAAGTTCAGCTGAGCGGCCTGCCGTGCAGCTCACGCCGCGGACGGCTCGAAGATCTTCAGTTTCGCCTTCGGCCGCACCCCCTTGCCCTTCTTCCGGGCGAGCAGGCGGTGTGCCGTCACGGCCGCCGCTAGCCGCTTCTGGGCGGCCGACAGCACCCGCTCGCGGGCCTCCCGGATGCCGGGGTGGTCGGCCTTCTGGGCGGCCATCACCGCCGCCCGCGTGTGGGCCAGGTGGGCAACAACAACAGTCGACGCCAGCACCCGGTCGAGCAGGGAAGACGAGTCGCCGGTCAGTTCCTGCTTCAGCTTCGCCGCCTCGTCCCGTGCGGCCTCCTCGGCCAGTTTGTCGCCGAACCCGACGGATACGGCCCACGCGGCCACGGCCTTGTCCGCCAGTTCGTCCAACGCCCGGCACTCGGGCTTCAGTTCGGGGAATGCCTCCAGCCACTTCTCGATGCTGCCCACGGCCTCCGGGTGCCCCTGGTTGGCCCGGACGGTGAGCAGCTTCACCATTTCGCGGGCGGACTCCACGGACCCGTGCCGCTTCTTTTTCGGGGCCTCGGCCTTTGGAACTTGCTTCTGCTTATCCATGGGGTTTCCTCCATTCGCCGCGGTGGTAAACGTGCCCGGTCAGCGTCAGCCACGCGGACGACAGCAGGTCCGCCCACACGGCCAGTTCGTCGGCTAGGCGGTCGGCGTCGGCGGTGGCGTCGTGCTCGGCTTGAATCGCGGTCCTGACCTTGAGCCGGGCCTGCCGCCGCTGCTCCACCGCGGCGGCGGCCAGGTGCCCGGCCGTGCGGCGGCCGTAGTACACCTTCTTCACGCCGGCCGGGGTGCGGACGCTCAGGTAGAAGTACCCGCCGGCCGGTCCCTTCCGCTTGCGGTCCCATCCCACGGCCGCCTCCGGGGTTGCACCACGGTAACGCCACCCCCGGATTATCCCCGCCAACGGGGGAGGACCGCCAGGGCAACGCGTCGGTGTGTGGAGTGCGTCGCGGTCGGAAACGGATGGCGAGTCGGGCCGAGAACCGTCGGATCGGAGGGGTGAAACGGGTCGAACGTGAAACCGCTCGGAACGCGTCGGACCGGGTGCATGTCGGTGTGCCATAGGATAAGTTTTTGTCCTAATAACCAGACAGGTAGAGAGACCCCGCTCTGCGGGGGTCTTCTTTTCCGAATAGGACCGGAATCGGACGCCACCCGCGGCGGCTCAATCAGGTCGCCATTCCGAGCGGCGAGACGGTTAGTTTCAAAAACCACTTTTTGTTTTTTGTGGCGGCGGCTCGACTTTCGGTTCGAGCGTCTTGGCACGAAGCTTCCGCACTCTGGAGAGAACCCGTCGCCCCGGACGTGCGACGGGGCCGACCGTCGTCACCGGCCCGCACCGCCCCCGAAGAGCATGTAAGCCGCCGCCCCGACGAGTATGCCGTGCAGCACGACCACTCCCCAGAAGGCGGCCAGGAACGGCACCTTCCGGGTCTTGTGCCGGAACCGCCGTTGTGCGACGATCGCTCCGGGCCATCCGCCCAAGAACGCCAGCAAATGGAGCGTCCGCTCGGGCACCCGCCGACCCCCGGTGGCGGCCCGCCGCTTGTCGAACCCGTAGGCGGCGAAGCTGACGAGGCTCGTCACCGCGACGAGCCCGAGGTAACCGACGACCGCGTACCACATGCTGGTGCCGCCCGCTGGAGGAGTTCGTGCACGGCCCGGACCCGAGGACGCCGCACCGCAGGACAGGCTCTGTGCCCCGGCCCGCCGCGTCGGGTTCGTCAAGAACGGAGCGAACCACCCGACCGGCGGGGTTCAGTCGCCCTTCGGGCGACAGGCCTCACACAGGGTTCGCATCGTGCCGGCGTGGGTGACCAGCGTGGCCCCAGTCGCCCCGCAGGGTTCGCACGTGGTCCTCGATTCGCCGACGGCGTCGGCGATGAGTCCGGTCAGCCGGGCGTTCGCGGGCGGCGTGGTGTACACCCGCAGCACGCCGAACTTCTGCTTCACCTGCTCGAACGCGAACGCCGGGTCCGGGGTCCGGGCGAGTTCCTCGTCGAGGCGGGAGCACAGGCGGTCGATCAGTTCGTACCAGCCGTCATCGGTCTCGATCCCGCGGCCGATGGGTACGGCCAGCGGGTCGACGCGAAGGTGCCGGAACAGCTGCGGGTGGGCCTGTCGGAGACGCTGTTCGAGTTCGGTACGCACGGGTGCGGTCTTTTGGTGGTTGGCGGGCCGGGCGTACCCAATCCCCACGGGATGGCCGGTTCGCGGTAAAGCTGGGCACCACAGGCCAGTTTTCAGGATATCTTCACGTTGGTCGTCGGTCAGTATCGTAACGAACCCGATCCGAGAGCCGGAGAGAGGCGATGATCTACCTGTTGGACGGCGGCGACTGGTGGCTGAACGGCTGGCTCGGCGTGTCCGACTTGGGCACGGTCACCGGAGGGGAGGCGGTGCTCGCCGCCCCCCACTTCGACGGTCGTCTCGTGTGCGAGTTGGTGTACGCCAACCTGGAGCGGCGGTGGCGGGCGAGGACGCGAACCGAGGGCCGACACCCGTCGGACGAGAACTGGCGGTGGCAGCAGATGCCGACGCTGAGCGAAGGGAACCCGTCCCCAGAAGTCAGTCTGGAGAAGTTGCTGGTACGCACCGCGGGTGACACGTGGGCCAACGCCGTTCCCACGGCGAGCGGCCTGTTCGACGGCGGGGGCCGAAAGGCCAACGTCGATCTGGCCCACAGGTTCGGGACGGGTGTCGCGTTCGTCGAGCTGAAGTGGGCGTCGAACCACCCGGTCTACGCCGCCTTCGAGATCCTCGGGTACGCGATGGCGTGGGCTCAGGCCCGAATTCGGGCCGCAGAGATGGGGTACGTCACCGACGGCACGTTGCGTCCGGCCCTGGCAACCGACGCGACCCGCTGGTGCGTGCTCGCCCCGGCCAGTTTCTACGCCGGCTGGGACGCCGAGCAACTCGCTCGATTCGCCGCGTCGCTCGACCACGGCGTGAACCGTTTCTTCGCCGAGCGACTGAAGGTCGATGCTCGCTTCCGGTTTCTCAAGCTGCCCGACGGCATTGACCCGATGGCACCGAAGCCTGCCGACGTGCACGCGATCGCCGCGTCACTGGCGACCAACGTGTGACGACCTACGGTCGCCTGCTGCCGACGGGGTGTCGGCAGCCCTAGCAGTTTCCGGCCGCGAAAGTTGATTACCTGAAAGAGTGAGTGCCGCCTCGGAAGGCCAACCGGATAGGCGGTCGGATCAATTTGATCTGGATCACGGCGGGCTGTATCTTTTCATCATTCTTATCAGCATGATGTCGGATGCCCCTGCCATGAGTGAGTCTTCCAGCGTGCCGGCTGCCGGTGCCGACCAAGCGGTCCAGATGCTGGCCGCACTCCAAACCCTCTCCGCCCGCTTCGACGACCTTGCCCGGCGACTGGCCGAGTCGGGCGTCGAGCAGCTACGTCACGGTCTCCCGCCGGACACCACGGTTCTCGATGAGTGCCAAGCAGCGGCGGCCGAATATGCGACGGTCGCCGAACAAGTCGGGAGTCCGTCCGGGATGGCTATCCCGGACATGATTGCCACGGTGCGTGGGCGAATGACTGCGGAGCATTGGGAACTTTTCCTTGCCGGGGCGACAGGACAACTCACTGAGATCGGCCGGCTGGCCCACGCCTCCGGGGCGGCCCCACCGTACCTGATAGCGGTACGGGGCTGTGCCGCTGAACTTCTGGCCGAACTTCTGGCCGCACCGCCGGGCACCGACCCGACAGGCTGGGGGGAACGGGTCGAACCTTTCCGTGCCCTAGGCAGGCTATTGACGCAAGCTGCGACCCTCTCGGACGACGCCGCCGAGGCGGACGCCGCACGGGTCCGGCAGACGTTCGGCGACCAAACCGCAACTGCCGCCCTCCGAGGCAAACTGACCGTGAGCCTGGCCCTCACGGAACCAACCGCGACCGAGCCCTCCGCAGAAGCCGCACCCCCGCCGCCGGCTTCGCATGACGGGATCGGGGGTGCTTCAAGTCCCCTGCCGGCACCTCAAGCGGTCGTCGGCGGCAGTTCACCGGCGGACGCCGCAGTCATCGCCGCCGACGAGCCGGCAGCCCCGGCGGCTGAGATTACCGAAGAGCCCGTACTTGCGGGATCGCACACCATCCCTCCGTGTGACGCGGTCACCGATCCGTTACCTGTCGTCCGCCCGCCAACCGCCGACCGGGTCGCCCCCAACGTGCCGTCGCAGTCATCCAGCGTCGCGGAGGCCACCCCGACGCCGATGCGGACCGACCGGCTTCCAACGCCGGCTGCACTACCTCCCGGCGTGGACGGGCCGACCGTCCGCACGGTCGTGTGGGAACTCCTCGGGGCCGACCGCTGCGGGCTGGCCTCTCACATCGCCGCGTGCTGGGCCGATCTTGGTCTGTCCGACCCGGTTGAGCCGGCGGCCTTGTTCCGTGCTGCCACCCTCGCACCCTTCGTCCGCTCGTCGTATGGAGAGGTGGTGGACGAGTTCCGGGCGTGCGTCGCTGACCTCGGCTCGCTGGCCGGCCCTGCCGGTCCAGCGGACGAAACGGCCGTCGCACGCCGGCTCGTTCTGTTTGGACTGTCGCTCCGTCCCGTCCTGCTCGCCCCAGCCGCGGGGGCCACGTCCGTCCTGCAAGCGGTTAGCTCACTTGACCTCCTCTATCCAGCTCTCGGTCGGGTGCGGCAAGCGGTCGCCGGGTTCGGGGCGGCCAACGTCGAACTGAATCCTAGCGTCCTCAAGGGGGTCCGAGATCACGCCCTTTGGGAGCAAGCTCTCCGGCACATCCGCGAGCGGGCCCGAGAATGGCTGGCATCAAACCGGCAGTCCAAAATCATCTACGCAGCCACGACCAACGTCTGGCACCAGTGGCTCCGGGATGACGGGCCGCTCGGTCGCCCGCTCCGCACAGTCATCGACGACCGACGGACCGACCGTGATCGGGTACAGAGGGACGCTCACGAGTGGTCGGACCTCAAGAAGGTAGAGAAAGCCCTTCACGCCACCGACCAGCAGATCCGCGGGAACGGGGCAAGGCGAAAGCCGATCGAAGCCCGTGCCCGCAACGAAGTATGTGACCGAGTCCAAGATTTCGTCCGCCTCCTCGCAGCGTGGCTCGACCACATCGACAGCGAGCCTCTGGTGCTGGACGCCTACCGCCAAAAGCGGGCGGACGAGGTCCGCGAGGAAGTGGTTGCGGCCCTTGCGGAAGCTCGTGCGGAGGTCGAGCGGTCAGCCGGCGGCACCGCCGTTCTCACCGCGGCCGCGGCTTTCGTCGGGCGGTCGCTCCGCGACCTGCAACGGCTGTTCGACCCAACTCAGGAGGAGGTCGTGGAGACCCCGCCGGTGCGGGTGCTGCTCGGCGAGGAAATGCTCGCTGTGTCTGACCTCGACCTAGACGAAGACTGGAGACCGACCGGTGGGGCGGACACGAACCGACTAAACCAACTACTTGCGTTGCGACCCTGTCCCTACAACCCTGAAGTTGCTTTCCGTACCCACGCGGAGAGGCGGGATCATACTCGCACTGAGCAGGTGATCGAGGCTCTTATAGCCCGCGGCGGGTCGGTGGACATAGTCGACCGGCTGCGGTACGAACGGGGGGAGCAACTCCACCTCTGCCGTAAGGAGTTCCTCGGGCGGCTTGCGGGAACGCGGGCGAACATCGAACAGGCGGTCTGCTACGACCTGATTGGCGGCGACGACCGCGGCCGGTACTCGGACGCCGTCGAGGCCTATGAAGCGGGGCTAGAGGACATCCTGAACTTCGGACGGGAGGCCGCCCACCTCCGACAGATCGACGCCGAACTCGCCACCCGCCGGGAGGCACGGGTCGCCCGCGTGCGGGCCAAGCTGGACGAGATGACGCGGGAGGGGGTGCCGGCCGACCGCCAGCCCGATGTGGAGGTCATCCGCTCGACCCTCGATCGTGACGACTTCCTCTCGGCCGAGGAGTACCTGCAGCTGGTCCGTGATGGCCAACCGCTGTCCCGCGTTGCGGACGCGGAATGCTCGGTCCTGTCCGAGTTCTTCACCGGGTGCGACGGCCAACCGGGATTCGTCAAGCGATTCGACGATTACATGAACTCTGCCGGCCGCTCACGGGAAGTGATCGAGCGAGTGCAGCGGGCCGAGTCGGTCGGCCCGATCGACATGAAGGGGGTCACACTGCCGCACGCTAAGGCGGCGGCCGAAATGCTCAGGGCGTGGGTTCGTCTGAAGGACTTGCGGGACGCTCATGGTGGGGTGGCAAAGGACTTGGTTCCCCTGCTGACCGGGTTTGGGTTCAAGGACGTGACCGTCGAGACGGTCGATCGAGTGAAGACGCCCCACTGGCTGGCCGTTGCCCGGACGGCTGTGGTGAACGATCCTGCGGATTGCGTCATCCCTGAGTACGGGTCGCTGGCCCGCGGCAAGTACCGGGTGCTCGGGGTTTATGACCGCCCGCCCGCCCGCACCTTGGTCGACTTGGTCCGCGAGCAGGCTGGCGGGCCACCCCTGCTGGTCCTGTACTTCGGGCGAATTAATGAGCCGCGACGGCGGGAACTGGCCGAGGCCACTTGGCATCGGGACCGCGGGTTCCTCACCATCGACGAGTCGCTCGTCTACTTCCTCTGTGGAGCCTCGGCCGGCCGGCTCCCGATCTTGTTCCAGTGTACTCTCCCGTTCACCATCGCTACGCCGTACACGGTCACCTCGTCCCAAGTGCCGATCGAGATGTTCTACGGCCGCGACCGGGAGCGGAAGCAGGTGGTCAATCCGTACGGGACCAACTTGGTGTTCGGCGGCCGGCGGCTGGGCAAGTCGGCCCTGCTTCGGGACATCCAGGAGCGGGAGCACCGGCCGGCCGCCGGTCAGGTGGTTCGGTTCCTCGACCTGCTCACCCTTCGTATCGGGATCGACCGCCCGCCCAAGGATGTGTGGGCCGAAGTCGGCCGGGAGTTGCACCAAGAGGGTGTGCTGGTTGGCACCGCCACTACCCAAGATGCAGTCGCCCGCGGGGTCAAGGGGTGGCTGGACAAGGACGCCGGCCGGCGGGTGCTGCTCCTGCTCGACGAGGCCGACGGCTTCTTCGAGATGGACAGCCGTCCGACCGGCCGGGGGCAGCAGAGCTACCCCGAGGTGACGCAGCTCAAGAAGCTAATGGACGACACCAACCGGCGGTTCAAGGTGGTGTTCGCAGGGCTGCACAACGTCCAGCGGGCGGCCAACGACCCGAACACCACCCTCGGCCACTTGGTCGCCCCGGTGTGCATCGGCCCGCTTCTGGACAACAACGAATGGAAGCAGGCTCGTAGTTTGATCGAGGTGCCGCTCCGGCACATGGGGTTCGAGCTGGCCGATGACCTGTGGATGCGGATATTGTCTTACACCAACTACTATCCATCGCTTATTCAGCTGTTCTGTAAGCACCTCCTAGAGACGCTCCACAACAGGGGCCAGACCACGTTCAACTTCCGCGACTGCCCGCCCTACCCGGTCACGGCCGAGTTGGTCGAGCGGGTGTACCAGAGCAAGAGCCTGCGGGACCAGATCTCCACTAACTTCGAGCTCACCTTGGGTCTGGACACCCGCTACCGGCTGATCGCCTTGCGGATCGCTTTGGACAGCCTTGAGCACCCGGCCGAGCGGGCCGATGGGGTCGATGTCGGGTGGGTACGGACCCAGGCCCTCGATTACTGGGCCGCCGGCTTCGGCCCGGACGACCGGGGGTACGAGTCGTTCCGCACTATCCTCGACGAAATGGTCGGGCTGGGCGTCCTCCGCCGGGCCGGCGACGACCGATACGCCCTCCGTAGCCCGAACGTACTCAACCTGCTCGGGTCGAAGGGGCAGATCGAGAGCAAGCTGGAAGACGTGATGGCACGGCCGCCGGCTCCAGTGTATGTGGCCGCCGCCTTCCGCCGGTCCCTCGGCGGTAACCGCTGGGACCACAGCCCGCTGACAGCCGAGCAGGAGGCAACGGTGACCGAGCCGGCCAATGGGGTGGTCGTGGTGTTTGCTTCCCGCCTCGCCGGGCTCGACCGGCTGATCGACGGGTTGCGGGCGATTCCTAACTCGACCGGGGTGCAGGTGGCCGGGCGTATGACCCAACCCGCACAGTTCGAGCGGTGGCTGAAGGAGGTGGATACCGGCCGTGCGTCAGCCGCCGACGGGGTCACCTTGGCGGTCGTCGGCCCAGAGGTCGGTTGGCCAGCCGACTGGGTTGGTCGTGCGGTCGATTACCTGAAGCCGAAAACCCGCTCAGCCAAGCGGTTCTTGCGGGTGGTGTTTGTGGCCGACCCGGCCATCGGGTGGGACTGGGTGTCCAGCCAGGACCGCTCGTCGGACGTGCGAGAGTTGAGCCTCCGGCCGTGGCACGAGACGGCCATCCGCCGCTGGGTCGAACACGCCGAGATCGGGGACCCCCAACCGGTGACTGACCGAGTCCGGGCCGCGACCGGGGGCTGGCACCTTCTGTTCTCGGCGTTCGCCGAAGTCTGCCGATCTCAGCCGGCTGGGTGGGCGTCCAACCTCGACGAGATACGGGCCGGCTGGCCGGCCGATCAGCGGTGGGCGGGGTGCTGCGACATCCCGGCAGAGGCCTGCGGCGTGCTGGCCGAGATGGCCGCGTACGGCGAGCCCATCCGGCCGGACGAGCTGGGTGAACTGATCGACCCGGTCGACCCGGTGTCCGTGCGACGAACGCTCGCCTGGGCCGATCGGTTCGCGTACGTGCAGCGGGCCGACGACGTGAGTGGGGAGCGGTGGCAAGTGAACCCAGTCGTCCGGGCGTACCTCGCCGGCGGCGGGGGGTGACCGCATGGACGCCAACTGGTGGCAGCTCCCCGGCCCCGGCCGGTTCGTCGCGGCCGCGGTGAGGGACCTGCGGAGCGGACGGAACGTCCTCCTCCGGTTCCCGCTCCACGCCGCCGACGGCGTGCGGGACGCGGTCGAAGATCACGTCCGGGCGAACGACCTGTGGTACTGGCGGGCGGTAGACGCCGGCGACCTTCCCGCCGATTCCCCAGCCGCCCTAGCCGTTGCCCTGCACGACGCCCTCGGCCTGACTCCGGCTGACGGGCTGTTGCCGGGGCCGGCCGCCCTCGCCGGAGCCGTCCACGCCGGGGACGTGGTCTGGGTGGACGGGCTCGACGACGCTCGGTGGCCGGTGTGGGCCCGGTTCCTGGCCCAGTATCAGCACGCCTGCCACGCCCGCGAGGAGGACCGAAGGGGGCTGTTCTGCGTGCCGCTGGTCGGCAGCCTGCCGGCCGAGCCGGTGGCCGATACGGCCCTAGCCGTGTGCCGCTGGGGGGAGTCACTGAGTCGGCTCGACGTGATGCTCCACCTTGACCGGCTTCTGCCGGCCGCCTTCCCGTCGCCCACGCTCCGCCGGGTGGCTTTAGCGGTAGCTACGGAACTGGGCGGTGCCGATCCCCAACTCGGTGCCCGGTTGGCGGCCCTCGGCCCGGACCTGCTGGCCGACCCCGTCGGGGTACTCGCCGCCCATGCTGCGGAGCGGGGCTGGGGTGCCGATATTCTGAAACACCAGGCGTGGCACGGCGGGATTGTCGAGCGGTTGGAGGGTGAGGAGCGGGTCAACTCAGCCGCTCTGGTCGCGGGTGGCGACCGGGAGGGCATCGAGCGGCGGGTGTGGCAGGGGCAGGTGCGAGTGCTATACCCGTTCATCGAGGAGCAACGGGTGCGGCTGGTGCAGGAGGTGGGGCGGCTCGTCCCGCTTCCGGTCTCGACGACCTACGGCACGGTCGAGCGGGCCATCGACCTAGAGATCGGGCAGCTGGTCCACTTCCTGCGGGGACGGCGGGTGCCGGATCAGACGTGGCGTCAGTTGGTGGTGCTGTGCGACATGCGGCACAGCCTCGCCCACCTCCGATCGGTGCCGGGCCGCGACCTGATGTCGCCGGAGTTCGTCGGCCTCGACCGACGGGGCTGAGTGCCAATCCGGCGGGCGACGGCGGCATCGATTCGGGCACGGGAGGGTGAGCGATGCCGCGGGTCGTGCTGCGTGCGGTCCTCGTCTGGCTCATAATCATCGGCGTCGAAACGGTGCACGGTGTCCTCCGCACCCTCCTGCTCGTTCCGCTCCTAGGCGACTTCCCGGCCCGCCGCGTGTCGGTGTTCACGGGGTCGCTGCTGAACTTCGGCGTGGCGTGGGTCTTCGTCCGCTGGATCGGGGCGGGCACGCGGCTCCGCCTGCTCACCGTGGGCCTACTGTGGGTGGTACTGACGGTCCTGTTCGAGATCGGCTTGGGTCGGTACGCCCTCGGCCTGTCGTGGGACCGGATCGCCGAGGGCGGCGACCTGACCCGCGGCGGTCTGCTCGGCTTCGGGCCGCTGTTGATGGCCGCGACACCCACGCTGGCGGCGAGGCTCCGGCAGCGGTCCGCGACGAAGCCGGATCGGGGATGAAGGCCGGTCGGTCGTGCGTTTCGAGAAGCCGCCTGCGAAACCGACCGCGAACTCCGCGGGTAGAGAGGTCGGCGGCCGGCTCGTGCCCGCCGCCGTGAACGCGAGGCTGCTCGATGCGAACCGTGATTGCCTTCCTTCTGCTCGCCCTCCCCATGTGCGTGTCGGCACAGGACACACCCAAACTCGACGCGGCCACCCGGCAGAAACTGCGTCGGGCCGCGGTCGACCTCTCCGCCGCCATAAAGGCGGAGGACGAGGCCGAAATCAAGAAGGTGGCGAAGCGGTCCGTCGAACTGCTCGGCGACCAGGCCGGGCTGCCAGAGGCGGCCGACGAGTTCTGCCCCGTCCCCAAGGACGCCAAGCCGCTCGCCCCGGACGAACTGGCCGCCGCCTTCGACCCGTACGTCGGGTACATCGGGAAACAGAAGTGGTGGAAGGTGGACCTCGACCCGACGAAAACCAACCACGCCCTGCGGGAGGTCGCCACCGTCATCGAAGGGTGCCTCGCCGCCCGCCGGGCCGGGGCCGCCAAGTCCGACGAACTGCTCACGATCACCACGGACGCCGGGGACTTTCTCGTGTGGGCTCAGCAGCGGGCGGGGACCGGCGTGTTCCCGTTCCCCGCCGTGCGGAAGGGCACGGGTCGACCGTTCGAGGTGGCCGAGCGGTTCTACCAGCAGGCCGAGAAAGACGGCAAGCTCGATCAGGTCATCAAAAACGGCTGGGCGGTCGAGGACTTCGACGACGGCGGGCTCCAGTTCGACAACGGGCTGGCCGGGGCCGCACTGGTGAAGCTGTTCGAGGCGACGAAGGACGACAAGTACAAGAAGGCGGCCGTACGGGCCGCCGACTGGGCGTCGACGCGGCGGGTGGTGACGAACTGGAACTACAACAGCTTCAGCGTCCTGCTACTGGCCGAGGTGTACCGCCTCACCGGCGACGACAAGTACCTCGCGGCCGCCAAGAAGAAGGCCCGCCTGGGCCTGCTGCCGGGGCAACTCACCGAGGGGCCACGCTCGGGGCGGTGGGCCGACGCCCACAACGCCCGGCCGGCGTACCACTACATCATGGTCCGCGGGCTGGCGGCACTGGCGGCGGTGCTGCCCAAGGACGATCCCGACCTGCCCGCCGTCGTGGGGTGCCTGCGGCTGGCCCTGCTCGCCCGCAACCCGGACTTCGAGAAGGGGATCGTCAACGCCGACTCGACGGTGGAAGCCCTCGTGCGGGTCAAGCACCTGCCGCCGCACGTCGCCGAGAAGTTGGCGACGTGCCACACGGACGAGGCCCTCGCCGCCCTCGAACGGTACGCGGCGGACGGGTTCCGGGCGAAGAAGTCGCCGCTCGGCCCCGGTGCGTGGGGGCTCCTGCTGGCCAACCGAAAGGGAGATCACCGCTGACCCGCCGGCGGTCGACGTGATCGCACGAGGCCCGCGTCCGCCGGGTCACTCTTCCCGATCGCCGCACGGTCGAAGTTCTACCCGTTTCGTCTCTGGGGTCGTGACTCCCAAAGGCCTAACTTCCTTCAGAGGCGGGGCTGGGGGTACCTGCGTCCAGCCCACGATTGCCCCCGGTGAGTCCTATCGCGTTTCGATCAAGTCACTGAACCCTGACGGGGGGGGGCCTTGGGGTTTATTGGAACGAGCCCGGGGGAGTACACGGTCTCTCGTACGCCGTTCACAATGGTACATACAATAACTCCGATGGGGCCGCGGGGTACCGCCCGCACCGCACGTCTACCCGCTCCCGATCGATCCCACCCGGATCACCCTTGTTCGATCAGTGGTGGGGGCGTCGTGCCCCTTGATCGCATGCGGCGACCCACCGACAACCGCGACTGGAGGATTCAGCCATGACGACACCGAACGACGCACAGGCCCCGCACCTGCTCGTGATCCTCGACCACCACGAGGCGAAGGTGTACCGCACCGAGGTCCGCGGGGCCGTTCCCGAGCGGATCGAACCCTACGACCCGCACGGGTTCGGCCGGCACCTGCACTCCGCGAACGAGTGGACCGACGGCAAGAGTCGGCCCGAGCGGAAGAGCTTCTACGAGGCCATCGCCAACACCCTGCGTGGTGCCGAACAGGTCCTCATCTTCGGGAGCGGCACCGGCAAGAGCAGTGCGATGGAGGTGCTGCTCGCCGACCTGAAGGAGCACCACCCGGACGTGGCCGCCAAGGTCATCGGCTCGGTGGTCGTGGACGCCCACCACACGACCGAGGGGCAACTGCTCGCCAAGGCTCGGGAGTTCTACGCCGAGTACAACCGGGGATAGGCCGTATGCCGGGAGCGGTCGGGGCGGCTCGCGGGCCGGTCGCCCCGCGGTCCCGACTTTCGACACGCACGCCGACTCGCCGACCTCGATGCGGGCGACCCGCAATCAGTTTGCTGGAGGCTCAGCCGCGGACCGTACCCGAGCTGAAGCTCGATCCGGGTCGACCGCCAGCGGTGGTGATGACCTCCGCCAGAATTTTCCCATTTTGGTTCTTGATCCGTCGCGGCACCCGGTTATAGTTTTTTCTACCGGCGACGGGTTGTGCCCTCGCCGGGGTTGTCTCGATACCGACCGCGACTCACTGACGCTCTGGTCGAGAAGAAAGATGGGGGCACCCTAACAGGCCACGACGGCCTGATTGTTGTCCCGAGTAGACCCATCTCATCCGTCGGGCATCTGCCCCGACAGCGGCCCCAGGATCGCCGCACCACCCAAGGGCCATTCGCCCTCGGGTGTCAACCACCGACGATTTGAAGATCTGACCGGCTCCGCCAACATCGGAACCCGGCGATGGCACCATTCCAGTTGGTGCCCACCGCTCGCCGGTCGAAGTCACGAGCACTCCCGCGGGAGGCTCGTGTAAACACGACTCGTGAGGACCGAATGGCCAAAGCGAAGAAAACCAACGACCTGACGCTCGACAACGAAGACGCCCCCGGCACGACCCGGATCAAGGAGCCCGCAACGTCGGCAGCCGTCCAAGATCAGCAGCTGAAGAGGAAGGGGGACAGGAAACGGGCGGGGAGCGACGAGAAGGGGTACGAGAAGCGGATCGATCGCTTCACGAAGCGGATGGAGAGTCACATGAAGTGGCTCGACAGGGAGCAGAAGAAGGAAGCCGAAAAGGACGAGAAAAAGTGGCAACGGGCCACCGGCAAGGCGGCGAAAAAGATCGCGGACCTGTTCGTCGGCTCGGAGACCATGACCCCGGAAGAGCGGCTCGCCGCCTACCTCGCTGCCGGCCGCGAGATTCAACGGGTGAGGGAGTGCGGGTTCACGTACGGCCCCAACGGGGTGGCGGAACTCGCGTCGCGGGTGCCGGAACTGGGGAGCGTCGGCCGGGCAGAGTGGCTGGCTTGGTTCAGCTACTGTAACGACGAGCTCTGGCCCTACTTCGCTGCGGCCGTGGCCGCCCCAATGGGCAACGGCCGGCCCCTTCTCCTCGGCCACTGGATGTGGGCGGTTCGTGCGTGCTCACCGAACGGTGAGCGGTTGGAGTTCGAGCGGTTCGAGGCGGAACTGGCGTGGCTCCGCCGGGAGGCACCTTCGGAGGAGGTGCTGGAACACATCGTCGGGGTGCTGGACGACGAACGCCGGCGGGCGGAGGAAGAGCAACGCTACGAGTTGCGGAAGCAACTCGAAGGCGTGATGGGCCTGTGTTGAGGGGGTGAGCGAGGGCGGGGCCGTGTCGGGTTGCGACCCGGCTCCGACCGATGACAGTCGACTTTTCTCGACGGCGGGACACACCGTCCCGCCTGACGACGTGCCCGGTCCCGTGCGGCCGGGGAAGTGAAGAGACGGCGGCCCGCAGGGCGGCTCACCGTGAGCCACGAACCCGGCCCCGTCCTTCCGAAGCACCCGGCACCGTGCGAAGGGCCGGGCACCTCTTACCGAACCCTCACAGTTCGTTCCGAAATCGGACCCGTGGCGTGAAGCCCCGCGTCCCGTCGTTCCGTTCCCCGCATCGGTGGGAGCGGACGAGAAGCTCTCGCGGTGAACCGCCGCGAGGAACGGTCGCCTCCGGGCGACCGCGTTGACGGAGAGAGCTACGAAATGAACCCGTTACCCGAGTTGAAGACCGACTTGTACCGCGTCGGCCGCCGGTACGCGGCCCGCCGGGCCGAGCTGACAACCGCCCAGAAGAAGGCCGCCACCTGGAAGGCCGTGGCCGACGAGTTCGGCACCGCCCCCGAGCACGTCCGACACGCCGCCCGGTTCGCCGCCGCGGTGGAGCTGATCGCCGCGAACTGCGGTCCCGACGCCAAGACAGCGTTGCTGGAGGGATACCCGCGGCTACCGTTGAAGGTGGTGATGCAGATCGCCAACACGCACGCCGAGCGACAGCGGTACGCCCTCGCCCAGGTGCGGATTGACCGCGACCCGTTCGGGAAACCGCCATCGGGCATCGACCCGCCGTTCGACACGCACGGCTACGCCGAGGTGCACGGCCGCCAGGCCCGCACCGCCGGCACGCTGGACGCCATAGCCGACCGTCTGCTCTTCACGCCGAGGGCCAAGTGGCCGGACGACGACGTGCTGGCCCGGCTCGAAGCGGACCTGAAACGGATCGTGACCGCCTGCCGCACGGACTCGAAGGCGGTACGGGCGGCCGGCGGTCGGGCGAGCGACCGGATGCCGCGGACCCATTGGAAGGAGCGGAGCGAGCCGGCCCCGTTCGATGCGAAGGCCGCACTCTGGCAGCTGGCCTCGGTTCGCGGGGTGGCCGAGAAGAACGCCCGCGAGTTGCCGCGGGTGCTCCGCGAGGCCCCGCCCACCGTTACCGAAGGGCGGGCGGTACTTGATCGCAACCGGGTGCTGGCCGAGTCCGCGAATCGGTTCCTCGGCATCATTCGGGCCGGTTCGCACGTTGGGCTCACCGGCCCGTCGGGGGTGTTCGGCACCTACGTCACGTTCTTCCGCCTGCCGAAGGCCGCGACCCGGCTCCGCGTCGGTGCCCTCGGCACGTTCGACTTCCCGGCCGGTTGGTACGCCTACCTCGGGAGTGCGTTCGGGGGCGGCGGGGTGCGGGCACGCACCAACCGGCACCTCACCACGGACACGCCGAAGAGGTGGAACATCGACTGGCTGAAGCCGCGGTGCACGCCGGCCGCCGTGTGGTGGACGCACGAGCGGCGGCACGTCGAGTTCGACTGGGCGGACCTGCTGGCCGAACTGCCGGAGGCGTCGTGCCCGGCGGCCCGGTTCGGCGGCAACGACAACCCGTCGGCAGACGCCCACTTGTTCCGGTTCGACGCCGTACCTTCGCTCGCGGCCTTCCGGCGGCGGGTGGCGACGGCGATGCCGGGGCACGCCCCGATCAACGAGGTCGTGGTGAAGAACTGGTGCGGTCACGGGTGGCCGGAGTGATGTCGCACGTCGCCCACCGAGGCGACGCGAGGAATTACGCCGGCCCGACCGGCTGACACCAACTACGACGGGGAGAACAGACGTGGCAAACGAGACGAACACATTGGTCGGGAGCGACGGGAGCGGTGCGGCGGCCCGAGAGGTGCCGGGCGTCGGGCGGTTGACGGTTGCGGACGATCACCCGGACCTGCTGGCTCTGGCGTACGCCGCGATGCGGAACGCTTCGGTCACGGGGATCCTGGCCGACTGGCTGCGGGACCGCGACGACGCTCGTGCGGACCTGATCGCGGACCTGGCCGCTCCCGGTGTCATCCCGGATCGCGTTCCGGTCGCAAACGAGGAGGTACCGCTGGTGGCCGGGCGGGACTGGTGTGCCGTCCGCCGGTGCAACGGAGTCGTCGCACGGGTGTACCCCGGCAGTCCGCTCGAACGCGTAGTCGAACTCTATCCCGATCCGTACACGTCGAGATGTATGAGATACTACGGGGCGAGCCTGAAGAGGGCTCCGGTCCGCTACGCGTACCGCATCGTGCTGGAGAAGCAGAACCCCGAGTCTCTTCGTTCCGCTCTGGACCGCGGACGCACGTGGATGGTGCTCGCAACGCTCGGCACCTTCCCATGCGAACTGGCCGCGTGGCGGCGAGCCTTCCACGCGAAGTCCGAGACGGTGGCGGCGAGGGCCGTCGCTCGCCTGATGCGAGACCGCCGGGGCGACTGGCTCGTGCGGCTCAAAGCGTCGAACCCGGAACGGTGCCGGGCGATCATGAGGCAAAAGGAGGCACAGAGGTACCTTTGGCTCCCCGAATTCGCCGCCCTCCGTCCCAGTGAGGCCGACTCCTGACGCCCCTACCCCTCGGGGAGAACCCGCCCAACAGCACCCGGCAACGTGCCCCGACACGTCCACGCCATCGTGTGGAGAAGGAGTTCCGCCGGATGGCGTGGACGTGTCGGGGCGTGTGTCGTCCGTCGAACGGGTCGATGAGACCGCTCCGCCGTGCCGGTCAGCGTTTGCGTACAGGAACGTGGTGCGAGGGCGGCACCCTTCGCACCACGTTCAGATGATCGAAAGGGTATAACCCGTCACTCGAACGCGACGACCTTCAGCCGCTTTAGCTCCGCGTCGATGTCGGTGCCCTCGTAGAAGGACAGCCAGCCGCGGGCGGACCGCGTCTCGCCCGACGGGCAGTCCTCGACCACCGGGTCGGCGTGCAGGCACGGGCACGGCGGGTTGCCCCACGCCCGCCCGCACCGCTCCCAGCCGGTGATAATCCACCGTTTGCCCGTCGCGTCCTTGCACGCGGCGAACGGCGACGCGAACACCTTGTTCTCGTTCGTGAGCTTGTCGAACCCGGTCAGCCCGGCGAGCATCACGCACATCTGCACCCGCAGCCCGGTCAACTTCTCGGTCGAACCGTTGGTGACCGCGAACGTCATCCGCACGCCGTCCTTGCCCGGCACCACCTTCGACGCCAGCGTCACCTTGTTCGGCAGCTTGCGTTCCAGTGTGAGCGAGCCGTTCTTGTGCCGCGTCCACTCCAGCGGGTCGAGCGTCACCTTCTGCCGGTCCCACGTCGTCGGCACGTGCGTGTGGGCCAGGTACAGCAGTTCCGGCTTCTTCGGGGCCGGCTCGAACCACACGGCCTCGGGCGTGTCGGCGACCGCGTACCCGCCGCCGGCCCACGGGGCGAACACGCTCGCCTTCGTCTCCCGCTGCGGGCGGATGGCCCCGTCGCGGAAGCCCGTCCGCGGGTGCCGCCCGCCCGGATACGGCAGCACTTGAATCGGATCGCCGGCCTCTCGCTTGGGTGGCTTCGTCGGGTCGACGCCGAGCCGCTTCGCCGCCGCGGTCACCTCGTCGGCGGTCAGGCCGAGTGCCGCTCCGGCCTCGGTCGGCGTGTAGCGGTGCCGCACGAGGGCGTTGTCCAGCCAGTACCGCAGCTCGTCGTCGCCCTTCGCCGGGCGGCTATTGTTCCCGTCCCGCTTCGCCTCGACCAACTTCTTGCGGTCCTCGATCACCCCGAACGGGTCCGACGGCACCACCGCCGGATCGACGTACTTGGCCAGATCACGCATGGCGATGACCGTGTACTTCTCGTCCGCGAGGTACTTCACGAACGCCTCGAATTGCTCCTTCTTGGTGGTCACCCAGTCGTGGGCGGTGTCGGGCACGCCGTGGAACTGCAACACCGCGATCTTGCCACCACGGGCCTGCGAGACGGCGGCTTTCAGGTCGTCGAGCGTCCACGTCGGCCGGGCGTCGCCGGCGGTGGGCACCAGCAGCGGGTGGTCGAGGCCGGGCTCGTACGCGAACCCGCGGCCGTCCTTGTACGGGTGCTCGGGGCTGCCCCCGCGGCGGGCGAACTTGATTCCCAAGTCCGTCAGCACCGGCAACGCCTCCTTCGTGATCGAATTGCCGGGGTAGGCGAAGCTGACCGGCTGCGGGATGCCGTGCTCCTTGCACCGAGCGTTGATCGCCTTGAGCTGGGCCGGTAGGTCGCGGACCGTCTTGTCTGTCACGCCCTTGTGGTCGATCGTGTGGTTGCCGATCTCGAAACCATCCTTGTGCAGCTCGGCGATCTCCGCCCACGTCATGTAGTCCTTCTTGTTCGAGGCGAAGTCCCACCCCTCGGTGACGAAGAACGTGGCCCCGAACTTGTGCTTGAGCAGGAGCGGGCGGGCGACGCTGTGGTGCGACTTGCTGGCGTCGTCGAAGGTGAGCACCACCAGCTTGTCCGGGATCGGGTCCAGTGCCGGGGCCGGGGCGGCGAGAGACAGCAGCACGGTCAGGGCGGCGAGGCGTCGGCTCACGGGGCACCGGGGCAGAGGGTCGGGCGAGCGGTGCGTAGACTATACCCCGCTCCGCCGTCGGCTTCACCGGGGAACCGCATGACCGCACGCACCTCATTGGTTCTCGCCGCGTTCCTCACGTTCGTGGTGCCGCACGGGGCACGGGCCGCGGACCCGAAGCCGTTCCCCGGCACGCCGACGAAGTGGAACGGGTTCGCCAAGCACGACTTCAAGGTGGGTGAGTTGGCCGCCACGGTGGTGGTGCCGGAGAAGCCGCTGCCGGGGCGGCCGTGGGTGTGGCGGGGCGAGTTCTTCGGGGCGTTCGCCGACTGCGATGTGGCCCTTGTGAAGGCCGGCTGGCACCTCGCGTACGTGAGGGTGCCGGACCTGTTCGGTTCTCCCAAAGCGGTGAAGCAGTGGGGGGCATTCCACGCGGCGATGAGCACGGATTACGGCCTGCACGCGAAGCCGGGGCTGATCGGGCTGTCTCGCGGCGGGCTGTACTGCATGAACTGGGCGGCGGCCCACCCGGACAAGACGCTCGCCGTGTACCTCGACAACGCGGTGTGCGACTTCAAGAGCTGGCCGGGCGGGACGCCGAAGAAGCTCGGCACCGGCAAAGGATCGGAGGCCGAGTGGAAGAAGCTGCTCGCGGCGTACGACTTCAAGTCGGATGCCGAGGCCACCCCGTACAAACTGAACCCGGTGGACAACCTGAAGCCGCTGGCGAAGGCCAAGATCCCGCTGTTGCTCGTGTACGGCGACAAGGACACGGTGGTGCCGCACGCCGAGAACTCGGAACTGGTCTTCGACCGCTACAAGGAACTCGGCGGGCCGGTCGAGCGGGTGGTGAAGCCCGGTCAGGACCACCACCCGCACGGCCTCACGGACGTGGCCCCGGTGGTCAAGTTCTTCGCCGCGGCCCTCGAACAGAAGAAGTGATCTGCCGGTTCACCCCGGCAGCGTTCGGGATTCCGGCTTGTTCTGCGGGTGCTGGTCCTTCCGCCCGGTGAATGGCTCGTGCCACTTCCCGCTGTGCCGCGTGCAGGCCGGGTTGAACCGGCCCGTCGCGGTGTGTTGCAACCGGGCGAAGCTCGCCTCGAACGTCCGCGAGACGGAGTTCGGTCCCGGACACGCGTAGGTGACCACGAGGTAGAAGTACCGTCTCTGCCACTCCGTCGAGAGCCCGATCAGAAAGCCCAGGCACACCGCTACTCGGTCGGGTGCGATGTGCCGAATTCGCTGTACCAGACGGCGACAGATTTGCCGCCATCGGTGCGGCTGGGGCGTTAGCGTTTATTCATGCCGAAGACGAACGGCTTCGCCTTCTCCAGTTTGTCGGTCACGTCGCCGCTGAGTTTGAAGATCTCCTTCTCGACCTTTAGTTCCAGCTCGGGTTTACCCTTGCTGAAGTCGAGCTTGGTGGTGTCGACCCAGACCACGTTGGGGGCGTACGTGCTCTCGAAGTAGTACCGCCCGCCGGTCAGGTCCTGCACGGTCCGGAAGATGGTGCTGGAGACGTTCGGCTTCTTCGGGTCGGGTTTGCCAAAGGGAACCGACACGTTGCGGATCACGCTGAACGTGAAGGCCGCCCCTTCGTCGCGGTTGGCGGGCTTGGGCAGGTTCTGGGCGTAGTACGCCGCCCGTACGAAGCGGTCCGTCGGGGTCCGCTCGCCGGGCAGCGGCTTGTCCCCGCCGAACGTGCGGTACTGCTTCAGGTTCTCGATCTGCTTGTCGTAGGTCGGCTCGTTGGTCATCACCGTGAACCGCTTGTCGTGGTACACCTTGGCCTTGCCGGCGACGTACTCGATCACCGCCGAGTCGCCCGACTTGTCGGCAATCGACATGTGAATCAGCGTCGGGAAGCCGTTCGGCAGCACCAGCGTCTCGATCTGGAACGGGACGGCCTTCGTCGCCTCGACGGCTTCGGCCACGGTCGCGTAGTTGTCGAGGTAGTACTGGGCCCACTGCATCACGCCGATGCCTTCCACCTTCGGGTCGCGTTTGCCGTAGTCGCACACGCCGGCGAGGTACAGGACGTGGGTGGACAGCCCCTTCTCGTTGACGCCCTCGTGGGTGCCGATGTCGTAGCCGGTGACGACCAAGCTGCCGTACTTCGAGGTCCACTTGTGGGGGTTCTCGGCCACCGCCCCCGTGCGATCCGCCCCTCGCGGGTACACCCGGAAGGCGGACCCGGCCTTCTCCGTCCAGTCTTGGGTTCGCCCGACGAACACCTGCCCGTCGCCGGCGACCCAGAGGACGCGGGAACAGGGCGAGGCGGTGGGGGCCGAAAACAGCCCGACGAGACAAACGGTCAGGGCCAAGAAGCTTCGACGCACGGGTGCCCCTCCCAAGTTGAGATTCGCTGCGGAACGCAGGAACGGGACGCTCCCCGCACGAGTGCGGCGGGTGAGTGCCCGTGACCTATAGCAGCACACTAGCGAAGCGGCTTTCGGCGTCGAGTTTACGCTTGTGCGTGTCCCTCCTGAACGGGCACAAGCCGCGGTCCGTTCGGGCGGCCGGGCCACCGGAGGCGGCGGTGGTTAGCCAAGTCGCAAGCCACTACTCCGAGGGGGGCAAGCCGGACGACCTTCGCAGGCTCTTGGGCGAAGCGGTCTGGGACACTCCCGTCAACCCTGCTCTGCAACGGCGGCTCGCCGAGGCCCGAGACCCCGGGTGTATCGTCGATGTGCCGACCACGCTCGGCATCAGGGTCACACGCGTTCGACGGCGACGAACAGCTCGGACAGCTTCATGCTCAGGGCGGCGGCCAGTTTCTCGATGTTCACCAGCGACAGGTTGCGGGTGCCGCGTTCCACGTCGGACAGGTAGGTGCGGTGGATGCCGGCCCTGTCGGCGAGGTCTTCCTGCGTCAGTTCCAGCTCCTCCCGACGAAACTTCACGGCGGTGCCGAACCGCTCCTGAATGCCGGGTGTGGACCGTCGCTTCGCCATTGCACCGACGGTAAGCCGGTGTAGACTTTGAGTGTATCGACGATGAGTGACAATCGGCCCCGCCAGTCGAGGACGTGATGACCCCAACGCCCGCCGCTCAGTTCTGGTTGATGACCGGCGAGGTGCCGTCGGGACCGTTCACCGTCGACCAGGTGCACGCCGAGGTGGCGGCGGGGCGGGCGACGTGGCAGACGCTCGCGTGCCCGGTCGGGACGGCCGACGCGACGTGGCGGCCGCTGGTGCAGACCGCGGGGATCGGGCCGTTGGCGATCGCTAGCGGTTCGGCCGAGCCGCCCGTTCCGGCCGACCCGAATCTGCCGCCGGCCCCTGCCCGTGAAACGGAACCGCCGGCAACCATCCAGCCTTCGGGGTCAGTCCCGCGGTGGCTTGGAGCGGTCGGAGCGATCGCGGTGGCGTTGATCCCAGCGGTGGCATACTTCGGTGGGAAGTGGATACAGTCCAGCAACTTCAGTAAGCCGCCGGTCAACCATTTCTCAGGCGACAGGATTCAGAAACTACTGGGCAGTTCGAAAACCGAACCGAAAACTCCGACACCACCGGCCGGCCCCACGAGCCCCTATACCGGATGGAACTTGGGCGGTCCGCCCGTCATTCCGGCGTACCTGCAAGACCCGAAGGCCCTGCTGGTCGGGTCGTGGCGGTGGGACGGCGGCGGGGGCTACGCCTCCACGTTCGCGTTCGAGGCGTCGGGGGCGTTCACCTACTACGTGACCGGGGCGAACGCGGTACTCAACGTCCCGGTCGCCGGCTGCGAGGCGTCGGGCCGGTGGTCGGTGCGGGACGGCACCCTGTTCGTGGAGTTCACCGGGGCGAGCGAGCCGGCGTTGGTGCCCCTGTTCCGCGGTCGGACGGCCAGAGCCCAAGTGAAGTTCGTCGACACCGACCGCGTGCAACTTGCTGGCATCGAAGGGGACGCGGTCGCCCGGACGTACACGCGGGTCCGGTGAGCCGCCCGAGGGTCGGAAGGGCCGAACGTGCAACGCCCACGGTGACGAAGAGGAGACGCGATGTCCGCCACGCCCGCCCAGTTCTGGCTGCTGACCGGCGAGGTGCCGACGGGGCCGTTTACCGTCGAGCAGATCCACACCGAACTCGCTTCCGGGCGGGCAACGTGGCAGACCCCGGCGTGTGCGGTCGGCGGGCACGAGTGGCGACCGCTGGTGCAGACGCCCGGCGTCGGTCCGACGCCGGCTTCGCCGCCGCTCGCACCGCCGCCGGCCCCGCCCGAGTCTTCCTCGCCACCGGCTGAACCTGCGGTGCCCGTCCCGCCCGCGACCGTGGGGACGACACCCGCCAAGTCCACCACTCCCGACCGCACGGCCGAACGGGCCGGTGTGCTCGTCGGAATCGGGCTCCTGATCGGGGCCGTCGCCTTGGTCGGATGGCTGGGCTATTTGGTGTACAACTGGGTCCGGCCGTACACCCCGTTGGAGGTGTGCGAGAAACTCGGGGAGGCGAAGACGGCGGTCGAGGCGAAGAAGTACGCCACGCCCCGTATGCACAAGCTGGTCGACGAGCTGTTCAAGGACCAGACGCCCGACGATCCGAATACCGCGTTCGAGTTCACCCGCGAGTCGGACGGCCACGATCCGGGCGTCAAACTGGTCGGGTTCCGCGGGTCGATGTGGGTGCCGGAAGCCGGAAGGCGGCTCCAGATGGAGGGCCACTTTCGGATGGTTCGGACCGGCGGGTGGAAGGCCGACGACATGGTCTTTACCGGGGCGGAGGGCGTTGCGGTAGACGCCCCGGTGTCACTGGTCGACGAGTTCCACCGGGGCACGTTCCGCACGTCCAATCCGACGCCCGCTCCGAAGGCCGGTGCCGCGACCAAGACGCCGCTCACCCAGCCGCCCGTACCGCGAACGGGGATCGCGGGAGTGTTCGATCGCGTCTTGAACAACTACGGCTGGGCCGGCGTCGTCGCGGTACTCGCCGTCATCGCGGCGGCGGTCGGTGCTTGGGAGTGGATCAAGAAGAAGAGTGCCTGAACGCGACTTCCTCTCGATCTCTCCCGGCCCGACTCGCTGATAGCTAACGAAAAGCGGCCCAACTCCGGGGGGGCGGCCGTATTGCTTCACTACGCTCCCCGCACCCGTTCTCGACGTGAGAGTGGGTGCGGGGAGTCGTCGCGTCACGGGGCGATGAGGCCGAACGCGAGCACGAAGCAGAGGATCATCACGAGGATCGGCACGGTGGGCTCCGGGTGCGGTGTCGGGAATCGCATGGACGTGGTGTGCCGGGACCGAGACGACCGAACGGGTTGATCGCTGCACGGGCTGCCGCTTCCGGGGAAGCGAAACCGGCCAGCGGGTCAAACAAGTTCGACGCCGCGTTCCCGACGGGTGCGGTTCAGCCGCCGAAGCGGAACAGGCTGACCGAGCGGCGGAGCCACGAGCCGACCTGCACGGCGGTCGCGGTGCACGCCGCCCCGGCCCCGCCGATGACGGCCGACAGCCAGTGCGGGCACAGGTAGCACACCGCCGCGGTGAACAGGCCGACGCCGACGGCCACGGTGAGGATGCGTCGCACCGGCAGCGTGTTCGACAGGGTGCGGGCGGTGGCGGCGACGGTGCCGCCCGCGGTCCGCACGCCGGCCTTCACCGCGTCCGTGGCGGTCCGCACGCCGCCCGTCACGGCCGCTGTCCACTCCCGCAGCTTGGCCTTCATCCGCTCCCAGCTCGACGGCCGGGCGTTCGCCGGCGGGGTGTGCGGGGCGGCGGCGGGCACCGCGACGGGCACGGGGGCGACGGTCGGGGCGGAGCGGGCGGCCAGTTCGGCAAACCGGGCGAGGAACTCGGGGTGAACGAACAGGTCGGTGACGGCCTGCTGCACGGCCGCCTTGGCCCCGTCGCGGCAGGCGTCGGCGACCGCCTCGGGCAGGGCGTCGGCGAGGCAGTCGATGATGCCGTCCATGCGGTCGAGCTGCTGGCTGAGCTGCTTCCGCGGCTTGCCGTTCATCGTGGCGGTGGACATGGGACTTCTCCGGTTAGGTGTTGGTGGTACGAGTGCTGTTGGTGATTCAAGACGGTCGGGTCTACTTGGAGACGATCACGCCGCCGCGGCTGTCGCCCGCGAGGGTAACTCCGGGGCTGGGAACGGGCCGGGGTGATCGTCAGCGGACTATGGGCCGATCAGGTCGAAGGCGGTGTGGGCGGCGGCCAGGGCCGCCAGCACGAGGGGCTGCTGGGTCAGGGCGGCGACGCCCGCCCCGGCCAGCACGAGTGCCGGCCACCACGGCTTGCCGCGACGGGTCACGCAGGTGAGCAGCAGGCGGCCGGCGGCGGCCAGCCAGCCCACCCACGGGCGAACGGCGGGTTGCGGAGCAAGGGCCGCGGGCGGCGGTTCAACTTCATCCCCATCGTGTTCGTCGTCGTCCCATGGGTCGTACTCGCGGTCGTTCCGAACGGGGCGAACGGGGCGGTGGTGTGAACGGGGGCCGAGGAGCGTGCGGATCACCTCGCTCAGGGTGTCGCTGGCGATGCGGCTCAGTTCGCCGACCACGGCTTCGCGGACGCGGTCCTTCAGGGTGTTCAGCGAATCGGTCAAACGGGTCAGATGGTCGGTCAGCAGGACGGCGGGGGACATGGTTATGTCCCCCCGCCGAGGGGCAACGCCCGCAGCGACCGCACGGCCTGCGTGATGGCCCGGTCGGCCTTGCGTTTGGCCTTCAACATCTGCACCAACTGGTTGGCCCGCTGGGCGGCTTCGGCCAGCAGGTCGCGGACGGCTTCGGCCTCGGCCAGCGGGTCGGGGGCGGGGGCGTCGTCCGGCGGCGGGCCGGTGCGGGTCGGGGGGATCGGCATCGGGGGCTCCGGGTTCGGGGGTTGGGAACGGAGAACGATCGGCGAAATCGCATCGCCGATCGTGCGAACGGTGTCGTCGGGCGGGATCGCGGTGGACGGGTCGTGCCCGGCGGCGAGGTACAGGCGGTGGCGGTCGGTCATGGCCAGCGGGCGGTGAGCCCCGCACACCTTGAGCGTGCGGAACCCGAGGGCGAGGCCGCGGAGCAGGTACTGCCGGTCGAACGCGTACCGCACCGCCGGCCCCGTCGAACGGGAGCCGGGCAGGCGGAGTTCGTTCCGCGGTTTGTCGTCGCCGAGACGCCACCGCACCGCCACGCCGCCTTCCGTCGCGTCGAGGGTGACGGCGTTGGTGTCGTCGTCGTCGTGGGGCGTGTCGTTGAGCCGGGTCAGGGCGAGCCGGGCGTCGTCCTCGCTCAGGTGGACCACCGTCGGCGTCTGGGCCTTCGGCACGATGGCGGTGGCGTCGGGGAACTTGCCCGACGGGTCGACGGCCAGCCCGAGGGTCCACGTGCCGACGGCGAACACCACGTGGGACTTGGTGCGGCCGACGCGAACCGCCTCCCGCTTCCACTCCTTCGAGCCGAACGCCGCGACCGCCGGCACCAGCACCGACTCGTCGAAGGGGAAGCGGAACCCGTCCCAGATCAGGGCCTGTTTGGTGTCGGTGCCGACGACCCGGCCGGCGGCCCCCTGAAGCTGGACCCGGTGCGAGGCCCAGCGGCCGGGCGAACGGTCGGCCGTGCGGCCGGCCTCGTGCAGGGCGGTCAGCAGCAGGCCGTCGGCTTGGCCCCAGCGGTCCGGGCTCTCCGGCCACACGGGGCGGTTCGCCTTCACGAGGTCGAACTCCCGCTCGCCGCCGGGCCAACGGACCCGCACGCGGGTCTTGCCGAGCGGGTGCAGCTCGAACGCCTCGGTGTCGGTCTGCTCCGCGACATCGAGAACGGAACCGGGCAGGCACCAGTCGAGGTCGTCGCCGCGGTGCTCCCCGTCGCGGGTGTAGCCGAGCGTCACGTCGGGCGTGGTGCTCAAGAAGCGGAGCGTGGTGCCTACTACCGTCACGCGAAGCAACAAGTTCGGGCCCGGGGCACGGGTCGGGCGGCAGCGGCGGAACACGGTGCGGAACGCGGTCAGGTCACGCCGGTGGAGGGTGAGCATGGCGGCTTCCTCCTTACTTGGTGACGGAGACTGCGAGCGGGTGGAGGGCGGGCGTCTGCCGCACCACCTCGCGGACGGCGTGCTCGACCGCGGACTTCACCGCCGGGGCGTTCAGTTCGGCGTGCAGGCGGTCCGCGTCGATGGTGCCGGTGTCGGTGTTGGCGGTCGGGTCGAGGGTCCAGTGCAGGTGCCACTCGTCGAACAGGGGCGGGTCGTCGGGCATCGGTGGGAACTCCGGTGAAAGGGTGGAACCGAAAACGCCGCCGACCAAGAAGGCCGGCGGCGTGACGGTCTGTCGGAATCAGGTGCCGATGCGGACGAGTTGCCCGAACGGCGGTTGGGTGGCGGAGTCGCCGACGACCGCCCAGAGCACGGGCACGTCGGGCGGGTGGACCGGGAAGCGGGTCTCCAGATCGGTCAGGCAGACCACGCACGCGGGCGGCGTGTCGCACGCGGCCAGCCGCTCGAACACGTACAGGTGCGAGGTGCCGCCGCCGCCCACGGGTTCCAGCACGAGCGGCCCGTCGGTGCTCCGCCACCGCTGCTCGCCCCGCACGGCGGTGTCGTGGTACAGCACCGTCACCGTGCAGTCGAACGCGTCGAGAACACCTTGCACCTCGCGGGCGAAGACGGCCAGTTCGTGCTCGCCGACGGAACCCGACGTGTCCACCGCGATCACGACCTCGCCCAGTTCCTCGGAGTGCAGGCCGGGCAGGTACAGACCCTGTGGCAAGAACCGCCGGTTCGGTCGCACCCACGAGAAGTCGTTGCGGGCGTTGGCGGTGAGGAACTCGCGGAGCAGCGTCCGCCAGTCGGCCGGCGGGTGTACCACGTCGTGAACCAGTCGAGCCAACCCCGAGGGCAGGTCGCCGCGACCGCGGGCCGCCCGTTCGGCCTGGGCCACGGCCTGCGTGCACTCCCGCTCGCTGCCGTTCGCGTCCTCGGGTTTGGGGTCGCGGACGCTCCCGCACCCGCCCGGATCGGACGCCGACGCATTCGGTGAGGGTTCGTTCGGCGATGTCCCGTCCGGGGCCGGCGGTGCGTTCGGTTGGGGGTCGCCGAGCCGGGCGTAATACTCTTCGGCCGATAGCCCTTTGGCGAGATGCGAGTACGCCCCTTCGCCGGGTATCAGCCGCCCGGCGGGGAGCGTGAACCCGGCATCGGCGAGGATCGGGTTGACGGCGAGGTCGCACGCCACGTTCCACTGCACCGGGTCACGCGGACCGCGGCGGTGCGGGTGGGCGAGGGCGGTGTGCAACACCTCGTGGACCAGTACGCCGAGGCGTTCGTCGGGGCTGAGACCGCACACGAACGCCGGGTTGTACCTGAGCGACACGCCGTCGGTTTCCAGCGTCTCGCACGCCCAGTCGGGGATCACCTTCAGTCGCAGGGCCAGCACGGCGAAGAACACACTCTTGGCGTCGCGGCCGAGGATCAGCCGGCTGCGGGCGGCGGTCAGGTGCTTGACCGCCTCCGCCTCGTGCCGCTGCCGCTGGGCCGCCTGTTCCAACAGGGCGTACCCGTCCGGTGGCCGATCAGCGGCCATGGACATCTCCTTTCGAGTAGTAGGGAGGGAACGAATCAGCCGACGGGGACGGGCTGCTGGGAGGTGTGGTCGCTCGCGGTGCTGAGCAGCAGGGTGGCGGACGCCGCGGCCTGATCGGCCGCGTCGATGGCGTGGTGCAGGTCGTCGAGGCCGACGTGCAGCAGGTGCTCGTACAGCAGCACCTTGTCCCGCAGCTCGTGGGCCAGCCGCTGCCGCGTCTCCAACGCCCGCCCGCCCAA
>JALHQU010000032.1 GCA_022841795.1 Fimbriiglobus sp. | reverse complement strand
AGCACCGCCCGGCCGGTGGCCGCCTCCACGCTCAGCCGCACGCACCCGGCCCGGTACCGCTGGTACGCCAGGTCGAACGCCGGCCGGTGCCGCCGCTCCAGTTGGTCGCGGTCGTCCCCGTCGGCCACCTCCCACTGGATCCGCCGGTGGCCGGCCGCGGCCTTCAGGAACAGCAGCCCCAGGTGGTGCGGGTCGGCGGCCAGCCCGCGGCGGACGGCCTGCGCCGCCCGCGTGTCGAACTCGTCCCGCTTCTTCCGCCACCCGGCCTTCTTGTCTGCGGTCGCGTCGTCCGCCTCCTGGTGGCAGTCGGCGGCGAGGCGGGCCAGGGCGTCGGCCTCGATCACCGCCACGTCCGCGTCGGCGGGGGCGGCGGGCACCGCGGCCAGGGCTTTCTCGGTGGCCGTGCCATCGAGTGAGGCCACCGCCGCGCCGAGCGTGGCGAGCGCCCGCGCCGCCGGTTCCGTCTGTCCGGCCACCGCCGTCAGGTCGTCGGCCAGCTTGGCCGACGGGATCGGCCGC
The DNA here is from genome assembly GCA_022841795.1 of Fimbriiglobus sp. GTDB lineage: Bacteria > Planctomycetota > Planctomycetia > Gemmatales > Gemmataceae > JALHQU01. The sequence goes on along the minus strand of JALHQU010000032.1, from coordinate 44,455 downwards.
AGGCTGCTGTCCGGGTAGCCGTTCAGGTACACCACCTCCCACTGGTACCGGGCGAGCGCCCGCTCCCGCACCAGGGCCGGCTGGGTGAACCCGTCCAGGTCCGCCGCCGCCGCCAGGTACTCGCCGGCCCGCCGCAGCACCCGCCCCCGCACCGCCCGCAGGTCGGCGTTCGCCGGGTGCTGCTTCACCGCCGCGTTCAGGCTGTCGAGCAGATCGGACAGCCCGATCCGGTACGCCCGGTCGTCCGGCTGGGTGGCCAGCTTCGTCAACTCCGCCTCCGCCTCCGCGCTCACCCGCACCGGATCGACGGCGGGTGTGTCCGGCGAACCCGACGCGGGCGAACCGCGGGAAGCGGCCAGCCACACGGCCACCCCCAGCACCGCCGCGGCCACCGCCCCGCCCGCCAGCCACGGCCAGTTTGGCTTCGACTTCGCCGCCGCCGGCAGCGCCGGCAGGCCGGCCAGCAACTCCACCTCCGGCGTGCCGAACATGCGGCCGAGGATGTATTCCTGGATGGCCCGCGCCACCTCGTCGGCGGTGGCGTACCGCCGCTCGCGGTCCTTCGCCAGCAACTTCTCGCAGATGGCGGCCACTTCTTCGGGCACCTCCGGCGCGAGATCCCGCACCGGCGTCACCGCCTCGTCCGTCACCCGCCGCAGCACGGCCAGCGGGGTCGGGCCGTCGGCCGCCGGCCGGCCGGTGAGCATCTCGTACAGGACCGCGCCGAGCGAGTACAGGTCGGTGCGGTGGTCCACCTCGGCCGACGGCAGCAGCGCCTGCTCGGGCGACATGTACCGCGGGGTGCCGATCAGGTCGCCGGAGCGACTGAGGGCGGGCGACTCATCGCTCAGGCGGGCGAGGCCGAAGTCGGTCAGCTTCGGCCGGCCGGCGGCGTCGATGAGCACGTTCGCCGGTTTCACGTCCCGGTGGATGACCCCCTGCGCGTGCGCCGCCGACAGCGCCTGGGCGAGGTGGAAGATCACCCGGAGGGTGGTCTCGACGGTCAGCCGCGGGGTGCCGATGAGCCGGTCGAGCGGGTGCCCCTCGACCAGCTCCATCACCAGAAACGGCCGCCCGCCGTCGAACCCGGCGTCGTACACCGGCACGATGTGCGGGTGAGACAGCTTCGCGGCGGTGCGGGCCTCCCGCTCGAACCGCTCGACCGCCTCCGGGGTGGTGCCGCCGGCGTGCAGCATCTTGACGCACACCACCCGCCCGAGGGTCGGGTCTTCGCAGCGGTACACCGCCCCGAACGCCCCGACCCCGACGCGGCCGAGCACCCGGTACTTGCCGATGACCGCGGGATCGCCACCCGCCGGTGAGTCGGTCGGACGGACGGTCGCCGGGGGTGATGTCATGCCGCGTTCCGGGGGTGAATCGTGCGGACGGCCGCTGGCGGTTCGCCTTCGCCCGTCTCGCCACGGTTTGTCGGAGTCGCAACCCGATATGATATGGACGGTCGGTCGGGTACGAACGGCTCCGAAATCGGCCCCGAATACCGCCCCCGGCCGCCGTCGGTGGCGGAGGTGAGACATGGCCCCTCCCACGGCATTTCGGCATAGCCGACGCCGCGGGAACGCGAACCTGCGCACGGTCGTCGCGTCTGGTAAACTAGCGGGAAAGGAGCGAAGCCATGAGTTCGCTGCTGAAGGGTGTGATCCGCAACGGTCGGGTCGAGGTGTTCGAGCCGATCGACCTGCCGGAGGGGACCGAGGTGGTGGTCGCCCCGGAGGCGACCAACCGTGACGACGGCCCGGTGCCGCCCGAGGAGATCGCCCGTGTGTTGGTGGCCATGCGGCGGCTGCAACCGCTCGACATCCCGGACGATGTTGCGGCCGACCTCGACGCCTGGGAGCGGAAGCTGAACCAGCACGGGATTGACCGCAGCGAGTCCGGCATTGAGGACGTGTTCCGGTGAGGCGGTTCATCCTCGACACCGGCATCGCCGGGTTATACCTCGACCGCAAGCGCGGGGTGTTCGAACGGGCGGAGGCCGAAGTCGCCAAGGGCAACCGCGTCGGCATCGCTGGTCCGGTTTTGGGCGAACTGGTGTTCCGGGCCGAGGGTAGTCCGAAGCGGGAGCAGAACCTCTTCCAACTCCGCCAGGCGCTCGACGTGTGGAAGGTGTGGTTGGCCGACGTCGCGGCCGAATTCGAGTACGGCCGGATCGCGTTCGAACTGAAGACCCTCGGCCGCCCGATCGGACAGAACGACATCACGATCGCCGCCATCGCGTTCACCCTGGGCAACACCACGGTCGTGACGATGGACGGCGACCTGTCGGCCGTGCCCGGCCTGACCGTCGAGAACTGGGCGGAGCCGGCGTGACACCGAACCGCAGGAGTTGAGCCGCCGATGCGCTACATCGACCCGCACGTCCACATGATCTCGCGGACCACCGACGACTACCAGCGGATGAGCTACGCCGGGTGTGCGGCCGTGTCCGAGCCGGCGTTCTGGGCCGGGTTCGACCGCGGCACCGCCGCCGGGTTCCACGACTACTTCCGTCACCTGACCGAGGTGGAGCCGAAGCGGGCCGCCCAGTACCACATCCGGCACTACTCGTGGCTGTGCATCAACGCGAAGGAGGCGGAGAACGTCCAACTGTCGCGGGAAGTCATCAAGCTCATCCCCGAGTTCCTGAAGAACCCCGGCGTGCTGGGCATCGGGGAGATCGGGCTGAACAAGAACACGGCGAACGAGGCGGTGGTGTTCCAGGAACACGTCGATCTGGCGATGAAGACGAACGAGCTCATCCTCATCCACACCCCGCACCTGGAGGACAAGCTGAAGGGCACGCGGATGATCGTGGACATGCTGAAGGGGGACAAGCGGGTGACGCCGCAGCGGGTGTGCATCGACCACGTCGAGGAGCACACCGTGCGGCTGGCCCTGGACAACGGGTTCTGGTGCGGGATGACCCTGTACCCGGTGACGAAGATGACGCCGAGCCGGGCGGCGGACGTGATCGAGATGTACGGCCCGGACCGCATCATGGTGAACAGCGCCGGCGACTGGGGGCCGTCCGACCCGCTGGCGGTGCCGGCGTTCATCTTCGAGATGCGGCGGCGGGGCCACCCGCCGGAGGTGATCGAGCGGGTGGTGTACCACAACCCGCTGGCGTTCTGGCGGCAGGCGAACAACTGGAAAGAGTGAGCGAGCGGTCAGGGAGCCCGACCGCTCGCCGACCATTTTCAACTCCCCACGAACTGTGGGTCGTCTTCCGTCGCCCACTGCTGCGGGTCCCACCCGCCGCGGTCCAACCGCTCGGCGAAATCGGCCAGGTGTTCGACCACCACGTCCGGCCGGTACGCGTACCGGCCCAGGTCGGCCCGGCTGGTGCCGCCGCTGAGCACCAGCACGGTGCGGAACCCGAGCTGCACCCCGCCCAGGATGTCCGTCTCCATCGTGTCCCCGATCATCACCGTCTGGTCTGTCGTCAGGCCGAGTTCCTTCCGTGCCGCCCGCATCATCACCGGGCTGGGCTTGCCCACGCTGAACGCCCTCACCCCGGTGGCCGTTTCGAGCATGGCCACCATCGCCCCGCACCCCGGCCGCAGGCTGCCGTTGGCCGTCGGGCAGTTCGGGTCCAGGTTGGTGGCGATCAGTTTCGCCCCGCCCAGGATCATCCGCACCGCCGTCTCCACCAGTTCCAGGTTGAACGTCCGCCCCTCGCCGACCACCACATAGTCCGGGTCGTAATCCACCACCGCGTACCCGTGCTGGTGCAGGGCCGTCAGCAGCCCGCCCTCGCCGATCACGAACGCGGTGCCGTCCGGCTTCTGCTGGGCCAGGAAGCGGGCGGTGGCCATTGCGCTGGTGAAGACGTGTTCCTCGTCGGCGTCGATGCCCAGCCGGCTCAGCTTGGCGACCACGTCGCGGCGGGTCCGCTGGCTGTTGTTGGTGAGGAACCGGAACGGGATGTCGCGGGACCGCAGCTCGCGGACGAACTCGCCGGCGCCGGGCAGCAGGTCCGCCCCGCGGTACAGCACCCCGTCCATGTCGATCAGGAAACCGAAATTCGCCGTCATGCCGTCGTTCATCAAACTCGTCTCGTGGGTGTGCGGACAGACACGAACCGCACGGGCCGGCTCGTCGGAGAGGTGAACTGGATGTGACGATGCAGACAGCGTGCCAAAGCGGGTGAGCGGCGGGAGTGAGGTGGCGAGGAGCCTGAAAAATCAGCGTGGTGGAGGGGATGACATTTCGGGGTGAGTTGTGCGGGTGCCCGTTCCGTGGGCAATTCACGGGGCCGACCAGTCCTCCACTTTCAGGCCGGGCACTTTGCGGAAGTCTGACAGGTTGGCGGACAGCAGGGTGGCGTCATGGGCCAAAGTGATGGACGCGATCCGCAGGTCCATCGTGCCGACGCGGACCTTCGCCGCCTTCAGCTTCTTGAACTCGGCCGCCGCACGGGAATCGAAGTCGAGGACTTCGATCACGGCGAAAAAGTCGAGCGCTTTGTGCAGCTTGCGGGTCGCCTCGACGTACTGCTCCGGCGTCTTCGCCTTCGCGCAGTACGCCAGCCAGCCTTTCATCGATTCCTCGAACGAGGTGATGGTGACAGCGACGGGCCGATCACTCGCCGCGAGTCGGGCCGTCAAGCGTATCGCCTCCGGGGTGTCGGGGGCGTCGAGGACGGACACATGTTGCGTGTCCAGGATGAGCCGGTCGGGGAGTGCCGCGGGCGGCGAACTCATCGGCCGGCCTCCTGCTCGTTCGCGGCTTCCGCAGCTCTTGCTGCCTCCGCGTCTTCCCGATCCATTTCTTCGAGCGAAAGCCGGTTCACCTCGTCGCGGTACTCTTTGCCCAGACGTGCGGCCTCAGCCGCAGCCGGGTCGCCGGCGAAGATGCCAATCGGGCCGAACCCGCGGATGAACCGCACCCCCGTCATTTCCCACTCCAATTCCTGGAGGCGACGGAGTTCGGTTTTGGTTTCGACGATCTTCTGTCGCACCTCTTCAAGCGTCATGGCGGCCTCCCGGTGTGCACACCATTCTACCCGATTCCCTCAGCCGTCATCATCCCGAGGGTCGCCTCCATCGCGGCAACGGTTTTGTCCACATCCGCGGCGGTGTGTTCGCAACTGGTCATGCCGGCGAACCCCCACCAGTCCACGCCGTGCAGCAGCATCCCCTGCCGCATGGCGTACACCTGCTTCACGTTCTTCGGGCCGTCGAGCGCGTTCACGTCGTTGCCGAACGGGATGAACCCGTCGTTGTCGCCGGCGTCGCCCGGCCGTTCGCCGGTGAAGTTCGGGATCACCCGCACCATGCTGAAGTCGCCGTAGGCGACCCACGGGAAGTGGTTCGCCGCCAGCATCCGGTTCAGCTTGTTCCGCAGGGCGCGGGCGGCCTCGTTCGCCCGCTCCGTCACCCCGCCGGCGGCGATCCGTCGGAGCGTGGCGACGCCGGCCGACGCCGACAGCGGGTTGGCGTTGTACGTGCCGGGGTGCTTCATCTTCGGCTTGCCCGGCCGCGGCTCGATGAACGCCAGGATGTCCGCCCGCCCGGCCAGGCACCCGCCGGGCAGCCCGCCGGCCAGGATCTTCGCCAGCGCTGTCAAGTCGGGCGTCACGCCGTAATGCTTCTGCGCGCCGCCGCTCGAAATGCGGAAGCCGGTGATGACCTCGTCGAAGATGAGGACGCGGTTCAGCCGGGTGGTAATTTCCCGCAACCCCTTCAGGAGCTCGCCGCGGATGGGCACCCCGCCCCAGTGCCCGCCGGTCGGCTCCAGGATGACGGCCCCGATCTGCTCGTCGTTTTTCAGCGTGTCCTCGACGCGGTTCAGGTCGTTCGGCGGAATCGCCACGCACACCCCGCTCACCGCCTCCGGCACGCCGGGCACGCCGGGGGCGTCGTAGGGCGGGTCGGACGAAACGGTGACGTAGTCGTGCCAGCCGTGGAAGTGCCCCTGAAATTTCAGGAACTTCGGCCGGCCGGTGTGCAGCCGACACAGCCGCAGGGCCATCAGCGTGGCTTCGGTGCCGCTGCCGGTGAACCGCACCCGCTCGGCCGACGGGATCAGCTTCTGAACCAGCTTGCCCCACTCGATTTCCAGGTCGTGACACGAGCCGGGGTGCGTGCCCTTCGCCATCTGCTGCTGCACCGCCGTCACCACGTCGTCCGGGCTGTGTCCGAGGATGTGCGACCCGTGGCCGACGAAGTAGTCGGTCAGCTCGTGCCCGTCCACGGCCCACTTCTTCGACCCCTTGGCGTGGGTGACGTACACCGGGAACGGGTCCATCATGCGGGTGTCGTGCGTCACCCCGCACGGGAAGATGTTTCGCGCTTCCTCGAACCGCGTCTTCGAGCCGGGGAACGCGGCGGCGTAGCGGTCGGCCAACTTCGGGGCGGTGGCAACGGCGGACATGGGAACCCCACGGGGAGTGGATTTGGGTTGTCGAAAGTGTACCGAAAACAAGGCCCGGGACTCACGTCCCAGGCTTCGCTATGTCGCCCGCTCCGCGGGCTTGGGTCGGAGTCCCCGAAGGGGACGGCATAACGAAGCCCCGGTCGTGAGACCGGGGCACAGTCACGCCGCCCGCTTCGCTGTCTCCGCCGGGTCCGGGGCTTCGCTCAGCCGCACCTCCCGCACCCGTTCGCCGGTCGAGTTGTAGAAGATGATGCGGCTGTCGTCGGCCGTCCACACGGCGGAGGTGCGGAGCAGTCGCGGGCCTTCGACGTGGAACACCAGGCCGCACGGCTTGCGGTGGCGGGTGAGCGGCACGCGGCGGAGCGGGGTCTGCGTCGGCTCCAGGTGGTCGAGCTGGCAGAGGGTGAGGTGGACGAACGCGGCGAGGTCGTCCAGGGTGGCGAACGCGACGACCGACGGCGGGGCGGGGACGACAGCAGACATCCGCGGCTCCGGGGTGCGACGCTCGGTGACGCGGTAGGGATCGGACATGCCCCCCTCTCCCCTTGAGGGAGAGGGGTTGGGGGTGAGGGGTTCTTCGGAGTCACCACCCTTCGATCTGCCGCAACGCCTCGTACAGTACGATGCCGACGGCGGTGGCCAGGTTGAGGCTGCGGACGGCGCCGGTCGGCATGGGGATGCCGATCAGTCGGGCAGCGAACTGCTCGCGGAGGTGCGGGGGCAGGCCTTTCGATTCCGAACCGAACAACAGCATGTCGCCATCCGTGAAAGTGGCGCGGGTGTACGGCGTCGGGGCCGGGTTATCGATGAGCCAGACTCTTGCCCCCCTCGCCCCTTGAGGGAGAGGGGTTGGGGGTGAGGGGGTGATTGACGCCTCGAACTCCTCCCACGTCGCGTGTCGCACCACATCCACCGCGTGCCAATAATCCAGCCCGGCGCGTTTCAGGCTCCTGTCGTCCGTGCGGAACCCGAGCCGGCCGATCAGGTGCAGCCGCGCCCCCGTCGCCGCGCACAGCCGGGCCACGTTCCCGGTGTTCGGCGGAATCTCCGGCTCCCACAGCGCGACGTGCAACATCGGCACTCCCGGTTCCGATTATTCCGCCTCTTGGCCCCGTCCCGGTCTCCGGCTCGCCCCGGTTTCACTTCAGTCCGAGTGGCCGTCCGGCCACAATAGCACCGAAGTCAGTTTGTTCGGACCGGAGTTTGCGGCCATGCCCAGCCCGCGTCGTCGGCTCGACGCCGTCGCCCTCACCCTGTTGATCGCCGGCGGGTTGCTGGCCGTGGCTCTGCTCAGCGGCCCGCCGCTACTGCGCTCCGAGAACCTGCTCGGGCCGGCCGGCGACACGCTCGCCGGGTGGGTGCTGAACGCCCTCGGCTGGTCGAGCGTCGTGCTGCTGGTCGGCTGGCTCGCCTGGGTCGTGTTGTATGTGGCGAAGAGGGGCTGGGGCCGGCTGACGGTCCGCGCCGCCGGCTGGCTGCTCCTGACCGCGTGTGCGGCGGTCGGGGCGGACCAACTCGCCGACCGTGTGCCGCTGCCGAAGGTGGCGGTGTATGGCCCCGGCGGGTCGGTCGGGGCGTGGGGGCGGTTCCAGCTTCAAGACGCATTGCCCGCCCCATTACCGGCCGTGGTCCTCGCCGTCGTCTTGCTTCTCGGCCTGTTCCTGACGATGGACAACCTGTTGCGGGCGACGGGACGGGCGGTGTGGTTCGCGCTGCGGAAGGTGGCGGTCGGGGCGCGGAAGGGGAACGACCTCGTCGCCGTCGGCGGGGACAAGGTGCTGGCCGGGTTCGCGGCGGTGGGCAAGCGGGTGGCGACGAAGCCGGTACCGCTGACCGGAGGGCAACGTCCCCCGAACCCCCTACCGCCAACACCTCCGGCATCCGATCCGCTGCCGCTGTTGCCGGCGCCCACGCCGTCCGAAGACATCCCGATCATTCGGCATTCCGAACTGTCACCGCCGGACGAGCCGGTGCCGATCGTCCGCCACACCGAGCTGCCGACCGACGCGGACACGACCGACCCGTCGGACGACACCCCGCCGCCGCTGCGGCTGGTGCCGACGGAGGACGACGGATTCGCCACGGGCCTCGACGAGGAACCACATTCCGACCTGCCGGCCGGGTACGAAATCCCGTCGCTGAGTTTGCTCGCCGACCCGGACCCGTGCCCGGTGGAGGACCGCGAGCAGAAGCTGCGGGAGCGGGCCACCCTGCTCGAAAAGACGTTCACCGACTTCGGGCTGAACGTGCGGGTGGTGGGCATCCACACCGGGCCGGTCATCACCCAGTACGAGGTGGCGCTCGAAACCGGCCTGCGGCTGAACAAGGTGACCACCCTGGCCGACGACCTGGCGCTGAACCTGGGCGTGCCGAGCGTGCGGATCGTCGCCCCGCTGCCCAACCGCACCACCGTCGGCATCGAGGTGCCGAACGACCACCGCCAGACGGTGCGGCTGAAGGAGCTGATCCAGGCGACGGTGGCGAAGACGGCCAAGTTCAAGCTGCCGGTGTTCTTGGGCAAGGACGTGGAAGGCCGCCCGCTGGTGTACGACATGGCCACCATGCCGCACCTGCTCATCGCCGGCCGCACCGGCACCGGCAAGAGCGTGTGCCTGAACGCCATCATCCACAGCTTCCTGCTCACACGTGCACCGGACGAGTGCCGGCTCATCCTGATCGACCCGAAGAAGGTGGAGTTCTCCGACTACGCCCGCATCCCGCACCTGATGCACCCGGTGGTGACGGACGACAAGAAGGCGGAGGCGATTCTGGCGTGGGCGGTGGACAAGATGGAGGAGCGGTACGAGCTGCTGCGGCGGGCGCGGGTGCGGAACATCGCCAGCTACAACGAGCTGAGCTGGGACGAGCTGGTGCGGCGGATCGACCCGGCGAACGAGGACGAGCGGAAGGCCATCCCGCGGCGGCTGCCGTACATCGTGCTCGTCATCGACGAGGTGGGCGACCTGCTGATGGTGATGAAGAAGGAGGTGGAGAGCCACATCATCCGGCTGGCGCAGAAGAGCCGGGCGGCGGGCGTCCACCTGATCCTGGCGACGCAGAAGCCGACGGTGGACGTGATCACCGGCCTCATCAAATCGAACCTGCCGGCCCGCGTCTGCTTCCAGGTGGCGAGCCGCGCCGACAGCGCGGTGGTGCTGGACGAGAAGGGGGCCGAGAAGCTGCTCGGCATGGGCGACATGCTGTTCCTCCAGCCCGGCACCAGCACCATCATCCGCGGGCAGGGGGCGTTCGTGGACGACCGGGAGATCGAGCGGGTGACGGGCGAACTGGCCCAGTACGAGCCGAACTTCGAGGCCGAGTTGCTCAACCTGAAGACGACCGACGGCGGGGCCGGCGGCGACCTGGGGGACAAGCTCCGCGAGCGGGACCCGATGTACGAGCAGGCTATCGACATCGTCATCCGCGAGCAGCGGGGGAGTACGAGTCTGCTTCAGCGGGCGCTCGGCATCGGGTACGGGCGGGCCAGCCGGCTGATCGACTTCATGGCCGAGGACGGGATCGTCGGCGGGTACAACGGCAGCAACGCCCGCGAGGTGGTGGTCACCCCGGAGGAGTGGTCCGCCCGCCAGCGGGGGGCGTGAGGACAGCCATGTGCCGCGGTTGACTGTATTGGCGAATTGCCCATGAAATGCGACAATCAACCGTCGCTAGTTCCGGCCACTGAACGAGTCGCCCCGTGAAGTACACGGTCACAGTCAATCGCACCGAAGTCGTTATTGACCTGCCGGGTGTGTCCAAGACGGCGTTCGACGCCGTGTCCGAGCTAATCGACCAGAACCTCGCGCGGAAGAAGTCCAAGAATCGGGACGTCATCAAGGACGCATTCCTGACCGCCTTGCGGACCTGTCTGACGGCGAACCCGAGTGACCTGTGGCATCATGTGGTGTATCGCCGGTACCTGGAGTTGCTACCGAAACACCGCCTCCAGGACGCGGACCAGAGTTGGAAGCGGGCGTCCGGGGAAGCGCTGGAGATGGCTATCGAGGAGATCTACGCACCCGTTCTGGCCGAACACAACGTCCGCATTCAAGTGCTTGTCGGCAAACCGAAGAAAGCCGCCGCCCTCGCGGAGATGGGAATCGACGAGGTGGTCGGATCGGACAAGCTGGACGTGGCGTTGTACATCGACGACTCGAACCAGATTTTCGGCGGCGTTCACGTCAAGGCGAGCCTGGCGGAGCGCATCACCGATGACGTGCCGTGCAGCCGGGAGATGATGCGGAAGGGGTTCTTCTCGCCGATGTGGACGCTCGATGTGAAGTCGTTCCCGCCGCCGAACCCGGAACCGCTCGTCAACCGCGGCGAACTCGGCACTCCTACCGCACCGTCCGAGAAGCGCAGGTACGTCGAGCCGCACGGCAGCTTCGACCACCTGTTCAGCGCGAACACCCGCTCCGTTCCGAGTGCCGACGTCACCCCGTCGGGGAAGCGGGTCGTCCGGCTCGACCTGGCGGCCCAACCCGACCTGTTCGCCCGCGAGGTGATCGCCCGCGCCGCCCTGTTTCTTGAGCGTGGGCGGGCGGCAGTTCCACCGCCGGATCAGCCGGAATGATCGTTGAGGGTGTCGTTGGCGATCCGGCACATTTCCGGGTTGAGTTCGAACCCGAGATAGGCGTGCCGGAGTTGTCGGGCGGCGACCGCCGTTGTGCCGCTCCCCATGAACGGGTCGAGGACGACGCCGGGCGACTCCAACCCCGCGGCCTCGATGCACCGCACCGGAAGATCGAGTGGGAACGTCGAGCAGTGCGGGGTCTTGTTCGGCGTCTGGACCAACTTCCAGACGGATCCGACGGGCGGCTTCACCTGGAACAGGTGCCGCTCGTCCTTGGCGAAGATGTAGATGCCCTCGTGCCGTCGGTGCGGGCGGCGGCAGTTCCCCTCCGGCAGCGGCCGGGACTTCTCCCAGACCACTTCCCCGCGGAACAGGAAGCCGCGGTCGCACAGCGCGAGAACCACCCGGTACGGCACCGCCAGCAGATTCCCGTATTGCAGCCACCCCACGTCGTCGCGGATGAACGCCCGTCGCCGGCCGCGGTTCTTCGTGTACGCCGAGTTCGTCGGAGGCAGGCCGTTCCCGTCCGCCCCGAGGGAACTGTACTCGTGATCTTCGGCCCGCCAATTGATCGGCGTGTTGTAGGAGTCACCCAGATTCAGCCACAGCGTTCCCGACGGCTTCAGGCACCGCATCGCCTCGGCCAGGATGTCGGTCAGGTTGGCGACGTACTCCCGCGGGTCTTCTTCCGAGCCGATGCCGCCGTTCCCTCGTTGACCCCAGTATGGAGGCGAGGTCACCACCACGTCGATGCAGTCCGACGGCAGGTGCCGCATGGCAGACAGGCAATCCTCACAGTGGACGGCGTTCAAGGGCCACGGGCCGAGTCGTCCGGCGGGCTGGGGTTGGGCGGGTGAGGGGATCAGGCTGCCCGGTGCGTCGTCGAGGAGGTCGAGCAACGTCTGGTCTGTAGTGGAACGGCGTGGCATCGGATCGCTCCGCGACATTGTGCCGGCCTAGTTATAGCCGGCGCGACCGCATTCTCTACCTCAGTTGTGTTGCAGGCGCGGTGCCTCATCGGACACGCCGTGCGCGGCCCGAGAAACCGCACACGGCGTAGGCGGAACACACTCCCGTCACGGTGCGGTGAACTTGAACTTCGGCGTCGGGTCGTTCTTCACCGGCGCCGGGTCGGACGACCCCCGGCCGCTGAAGTCGGCGAACCCGAACAGCCACACCGCCAGGATGACGGCCGCGATCGCGGCCAGCGCCGTCAGCACGTGGTACATGTTGATCGACAGCGGCGGCAGCTTCTCCTGCACCGGGCCGGCCGTCACCCGCACCAGGTCGTCGGCCAGCGCGTCCGCCGTCGGGTAGCGGTCGGCCGGCTGCTTGCTCAGGCAGCGGCGGACGATCGCCTCCAGTTGAACCGGCACGTCCTTCCGGCGGAACTTCATCTCCAGCGGCTCGGCCGTCCGCACCTTGTCCAGCGTCTCCATCACCGTGTTCCCCTTGAACGGCACCTCGCCGGTGACGGCCTCGTACAGGATCGCCCCGAGGGAGAACACGTCCGTCTGCGGGGCGATGCGGCGGATCTGCCCCATCGCCTGCTCCGGGGCCATGTACGCCGGGGTGCCCAGGATGGACCCGGTGACGGTGTGCGACTCTGCCCCGAGCTGCTTGGCCAGCCCGAAGTCGGCCACCTTCGGCGTGCCGTCGGCGGTGAGCAGGATGTTCGCCGGCTTCAGATCCCGGTGGATCACCCCGCGGGAGTGCGCCGCCCCCACCCCGCGGGCGATCTGAATGAGCAGGTGAACGGCCGCCCCGATCGGCAGCGGTCGGCCCTTGCCGATGCGGTCGGCCAGGGTGCCGCCGTCCACGTACTCGACCGCCAGGTACGCCAGCCCGTTGTGCTCGCCGATGTCGAAAATCTGGATGACGTTCGGGTGCTGCACCTTCGCCACCGTCACCGCCTCGGCCTGGAACCGGGCCTTCTCCTCGGCCGTGGCCGTCGCCCAGGCGTGCGTCAGCTTGAGCGCCACCGTGCGGTTCAGCCGCACCTGCCGCGCCTTGTACACCACCCCCATCGCCCCGCGGCCGAGTTCGGACACGATCTCGTACCCCGGGATCTGCTCGCCCGGCCCTGGCGGCGGCCCGCCGGCGGACGCCGTTGGCGGGACGTGGTGCAACGGGATGAGATCCGGGTCTTGCACCGTGCCGCGGCCGGCGAACGTGTCCGGGTTGTCGTCCGCGCGGATCGAGCGGCCGATCGACTTCGGGTCGGTAGGCGAGTGGGCCATGACGGTCGCTCCGGTGGGTGGGGCGATTGTACCGGAACCGGCGGCCGCGGTGAATCCGCTCACCGGCGGACGGTAACAACGGCCGGCAGCCGGTGCAAAAAAACGGCGGGGAAAATCCGCCCACCGCCTTGACTCGTCGATAATGTACGGAATAATACTAGTAACTTGTGTTCACTTTCTGGAGCCGGCCATGACCGCCACCACCTCCCCGAACCGCCTCGCCCAGTACCTCGACGCCCCGCAGAAGGCCCTTCCGCCGGCTACGCCCGAATCCCGCGAGGCGCTGCTCACCGACGCGGTGTTCGCAGCCGTTGCCGCGCTGCAAGGGCTGCTCGCCCACGAAGACCCGAGGGTGGTGATGCGGGCGGCCGAGATGATCCTCAGCCTGGAGACCACCCGCCAGCGGCACGGTCGGCCGGTGATCGGGATGGAACGGCCGGAAGAGCCGCTCGTCTTCGCCGCGACCTCCGGGAGCGGCATCCTTGAACCCCACCCCCCGGCCCCCTCCCCGACGCGGAGAGGGGGAGAGCGGGCGGTGAACCACGCCAACCCGCTCGACGGGTTCATCGAAAAAGTGCGCCAGGAGTTGCAGCGGCAGGAGGATGCGGAGGGGACCGGGGTGATCGTCACCCGGGCGCAAGCCGCAGAGTGCGCCCGGTACATCCAGGCCAACGCTCACAACACCCCTCTGAATCAGCCACCGGCGGGCCGCCGGTGCCACGGCGAAAGGCCCGGCAACCGGAACCTCCCTCGATCGGGTATCCTGGCTGCACCCCCGAGGGCCTGCCCGTGACCATCCACGAAACCACCGCCGCCTACGAGTCGTGGCTCGGCACGTTCGCCCCGCTCATGGCGGAGGACGTGGCGTACAAGCACGGGCGGATGGCCGACCCGGACGACCCGTTCCCGTTCTTCCGCGGCACCTACTACCGCTGGGCGGAACACTGGCCGGCGGTGTGCGGCGACCTGGCCGCGGCCCCGCGGGTGCCGGCCGTCGGCGACCTGCACGTCGAGAACTTCGGCACCTGGCGGGACACCGACGGCCGGCTGTGCTGGGGGGTGAACGACTTCGACGAGGCGGACGAGCTGGCGTGGCCGCACGACCTGGTGCGGCTGGCGGCGAGCGTGCGGTTCGCCAAAACGGCCGGCGGGCTGGAGGTGCCGTTCCCGCGGGCGTGCGACCTGATTCTCGCCCGCTACCGCGACACCCTGGCCGAAGGCGGGCGGCCGTTCGTGCTGGAGGAGCGGCACCCGCACCTGCGGGCGCTGGCCATGTCCGCCGACCGCGACCCGAAGCGGTTCTGGAAGAAGCTGACGAAACTGCTCGACGACCCGCCGGTGGACGTGCCCGAACCCGCCCGGGCCGCGCTCGTGCAGGACCTGCCGGCCGACGGGCTGACGCCCGAGTTCCGCACCCGCCCGCGGGTCGGATTCGGCAGCCTGGGCAAGCCGCGGTTCGTCGCCCTGGTGGAGTGGGCCGGCGGCTGGGTGGCGCGGGAGGCGAAGGCTGTGACCCCACCGGCCACCGGGTGGGTCGCCGGTGACACCCGGTTGTCGCGGGCGGAGGACACCGCCGCGGCCGCGGTCCGCAGCCCGGACCCGTTCTACAGTGTCGGCCCGGCGTGGGTCACCCGCCGGCTCGCCCCGCGGTGCAGCCGCATCGAACTGGACCAGTTGGCGAACGTCGCCGACCTGGAGCGGCTGCTCCGCGGCATGGGGGCGGAGGCGGCGAACGTCCACCTCGGCAAGCCGGACATCGCTGCGACCGTCGTCGCCGATCTGGACGCCCGCCCGACTGGCTGGCTGCCGGCGGCGGCACGGGCGATGGCGGACGCGCTCACCGCCGACTGGCGGACGTGGCAGGCGTTCACCGCCGGTCGAACCGCCGCTGCACGTCCGGGTCGGAAAGGAGGATGAACCCCCACACGGCGAACGGCACCGCCAGCGGCATCCCCCAGTGCAGCGGGATGCACCCGAGGACCATCCCGGACACGGCCAGTCCGCGGTACCGGCCGGCCGCGAGGCACAGGCCGCCGGCCAGAGCGAACGCGGCGAACAGCAGCCCGAACCCGAGCAGCGGCAGGTAGTAGATGACCCACACCGCCACCGCGATGCCGGCCTTGCCGACCGGCGCGGTGGCGATCAGGTGCCACACGTTGCCGATCACCCCGACCAGCCCGGCGAGTGCCAGGCCCAGCCCCGGCCACCGCATCCGCCGCCGGGCCGATTCGATCCCTTCCTCCGCCCGCTTCGCCTCCTCGGCCGTCTCAGGGTCGTCCAGGTCCGGTTCGTAATCACGGTGCCGGCGGCGGTAGCGGGCGTCCACGTCCCGGTCCAGGTTGGCCGGGTCGTCGTCGGGGTCTCGCCACCGCCGCCGGTGCCGGTACGCGGCGTCCGGGTCGCGGTCGATGTCGTCCGGTTCGTCACGTGGCATGGCGGGAGCCTGTGGGGTGGCCGTCCTCTCAGTATGTCGATCCGCCGAGTCGGTGGGAATGCCGCGCGAACCCCGAGCCGCCGGGCGTGTCTGTGCGGCATGACCAGCCCGCTCGCCAAGTTCGCTGCCGACCACCAAACCGTCTTGTCCGCTGCGGCCGAAGCCGCCGGGTTCGCCGACCCGATCGCGTTCGACCCGGACGACTTCGCCATGACCCTGCTCAAGCACTCGAAGCGGGTGCGGTTCGTGCCGGTGGGCGGGGCGTTCATCCGCGACTGGGACCCGAACTGGCGGAGCATCTGGCCGGGCATGACGCACGGCCTGCGGCTGTACCGCCTCGGCGACATCACCTACGCCCGCGCGTACTGCTCGACGGCCACCGGGCTGGCGGCCACCGGGTTCAACATCTACATCGTCGATCGCTGCGACTACCTGCGGCTGTACCGGCGGGTGGCCGAGCTGAAGCGGAAGCCGGCCGCCGCCGTCCTGCCGCCGGTTATGTCCACCGCCCACCGCGACACCCTGTGGCGGAACACCGTCGATTTCCTCGACCCGGACAACTTGAAGCGGATCACCGGGTATGGCGGGCGGGCGAAGCGGGGGCTGCTGCTCACCGGCCCGCCGGGGAACGGCAAGACGTCGGCGTGCCGGTGGATTCAGGAGGAGGCGGAGCGGCGGGGGTGGGTGGCGAAGACGGTGTCGCCGGATGACTACCAGGCGGCGCGGAAGGCGTGCAACCCGGCCGAGGCGGTGAAAGAGCTGTTCGAGGCGAACGGTCGCGGGGTGGTGTTCTTCGACGACCTGGACATCGCCCTGCGGGACCGGGAGGCGGTGAAAGAGACGGACGACCAGGCGGTGTTCCTGTCCGCGCTGGACGGCATCGCGGTGAACGAGGGGGTGGTGTACGTGTTCACCACCAACTGCCCGGTGGAGCTGATCGACCCGGCGTTCCGCCGCCCCGGCCGCATCGACCTGACCCTGCACTTCCCCAAGCCGGACGCCGACCTGCGGCGGCAGTTGGTGTGCCGCTGGCACCCCGAACTGCGGGCGGCGGTCGGCGAGGAGGCGGTGGTGGCGGACTCGGCCGGGATGAGCTTCGCCGAGATCGACGAGCTGAAGAACCTGCTGGTGCTGCGGTTCCTGGACGCGAACGAGTGGGACTGGGGGTGGGCGCGGGAGCAGTTCCGGGCGAACCGCGACGGGCTGGCGAACAAGCGGGCCGACCGGGCGATCGGGTTCGCCGCGTCGGCGAACGGGAAACACTGATTGCGGTTACTATTCGGTGCCCAACAGGTCGGTCCAATCGGTGGCGTCGAAGATGCGGTCGGTCATCCGGTCGAGCCGGTCGATGTCGTCGATCGCTCGTAGTCGGGCCGCGACGGCATCATCGGCAGGACCGAACCGTTTCCGCCCGAGCCGCAGCAACACGGCGACGGCCTCCTGGACACGGCCCTTTCGCAGGATCCACTGGTACACGCTCGACTCTTCCATGTTGACGGCCATGTTTCGTAGCACCTCCGCCATGCGATCCTGATGGTGACGTAAGCCGGACAGCACAATCGCCGAACCGAACACGCTACGGGTTACGGTATCGGGGATCGACTCGGCACGCAATCGGTCCTGGAAACGGACGAACGCGGCGGCCAAGTTCTCGTCCGCCTCGTTCGTCAGTAGCGCCAGAGGAGCCAGCCCGACTCCGGCCGAGAGGAAGCCGTCGATCGACTCCTCCCACACCCGCACCACCGTATACCGGAACTGGTGGATGGGTTGACCGTCCGCTCCGTTCCAGGTGAACATCCCGGTCTGGTCGGAGGCGTTCGCACGTGGGCGGAGAAGCATGAGTACGCTGTGAACGGGCAGCCCGGCGTGATGCCGGAGCAGCACGTTGTACCGCAACACGTCTTCCGGGACGCCCAGGTGAGAACTGGATTCGAGTTCCAGGTGGACGAGGGCGGGCGTCGGGCCGTCGATGCGGAACACCTTGTCCGCCTGTACCGTAAGTGACAGGTCGGTGTCGAACGTGGTGGCGGGGCCAGGCGGGACGCCGGACCGGGCGGCCAGAAACGCCGCCCAATCCGCCGGCCGAACGTCGATCAGTGAGTTCAAAGTGGCGTCGAACGGCTTGGTCACGAACGCGCTCCATCGCAGATCAGGTTCCGGCTACTCACGCCGCCGGGTCACCATTTCGGAGCATCGCCAGCACGTTCTCCTTGCCCAGCCGGGTGACGTAGTCCCCGAACCCCTCGCCGGCCTGCCGGTCAGTCTTGTACACCGCCAGCACCTTCTTCAGCGTCGGCACGATGTGGTCCTTCGGCAGCAGGTCTTGCAGCTCGTAGCTCAGCCGGTCGCCCTCGATCCGCCCGCCGACGTACAGGGTGTACTTATCTCCACTCCGGCCGACCAGCCCGACGTCCGAGTTGTACGGCCGGGCGCACCCGTTCGGGCAGCCGGTCATCCGCAGCGACAGCGGGGTGTCACCGAGGCCCATCCCGGCTAGTTCGCGCTCCAGTTCGTCCACCAGCGTCGGCAGGTACCGCTCGCTCTCGCTGATCGCCAGCGGGCAGGTGGGGATGGCCGGGCACGCCATGCTCCACTTCTGGATCGGGCTGAGCGTTTCGTGCCTGGCGACGCCGTGTTCGGCCAGGATCGTGTCCACCGTGCCCCGGTCCTTCGCGGCGATGTCGCACAGCAGCACGTCCTGCTGCGGGGTCACCCGCACGCTGCACCGCAACTTCGACACCACCGCCAGCAGCCCGGACCGCAGGCGGAAGTCGCCGTCGTCCTTCACCCGCCCGTTCTCCACGCTCACCCCGTAGAACCAGCGGTCCCCACCCTGGGCGTGCCAGCCGAGGTGCAGGTCCACCGCCGTCACCGGGGCGTGCTTCGGGGCGACCAGCGGGGTCGTAAAATAGTCCCGCTGGAACACCTCGCGGAATTTCTCCACGCCCCAGTCGGCCATCAGGTACTTGATGCGGGCACGCTTGCGGTCGGAGCGGTTGCCGTGGTCGCGGAACAGTTTCACCACCGCCTCCGCCGCCGCCACCACCTGATCCGGTTCGACGTAGCACACCTCCCGGCCGAGGTGCGGGAACGTCTCCGGCTTGCTGTTCGTCATCCCCATCCCGCCGCCGACGATCAGGTTGTACCCGACCGGCCGGCCGCTCTCGGCGATCGCCTGGAAGCCGAGGCAGTTGGCGTAGATGTCCACGCAGTTGTCGTCCGGCAGGCCGAACGCCGTCTTGAACTTCCGCGGCAGGTACAGCTTGCCGTAGATCGGCTCGGCCACCTCCGGCTCGCTCGGCGGGGTGACGCTCTCGCCGTTCAGCCAGATCTCGTGGTACGCCGTCTTGCCGGCGTGCGGGGTGAGGTGGTCGGCCACCCGGTGGCACAGCTCGGTGTTCAGCTTCCGCACCGCGTCCGGCAGCGGGGCCGGGCAGGCCATCACGTTGCGGTTCACGTCCCCGCACGCGCTGATGGTGGACAGCAGCGTGTGGTTGATGTCGGCGATGGTCTGCTTCAGGTTCTTCTTCAACACCCCGTGCAACTGGATGCTCTGGCGGGTGGTGAACCGCAGGGTGCCGTTGGCGTGCCGCTGGGCGATGTCGTCCATCGCCAGGTACTGGTCCGCCGTCAGCACCCCGCCGGGCATCCGCAGGCGGATCATCATCATGTACGCCTTGCCGACGCCCGGCTTCTCACGCTTCTTGCGGGCGTCCCGGTCCTCCTGCTGGTAGGTGCCGTGGAACTTGACCAACTGCTTCGACTGCTCGCTGAAGTGGTCGGTGTCGGCGGCCAACTCGGCGGCCAGTGTGCCGCGGAGGTAGTTGGACGTGTCCTTGATCCCCTCGACGGGGGATGGCTTCGCGGCGGTCGGCTCGGTGGACATGGAAACTCCAGGCAGAGCCGACGCATGGCGATGCGTCGGCGTTCAAGAGTTGTTTTACCAACCCCGTCGTTGGGCGGAACCCCAACACCTGACGGAGTGGTCCGGTCGTGCCGGCTGGTTCGGTCGGCGCGGGTGCGCCGGTCCGCCTTCGCCCGACCCGCCGCCGGCCCGCACTCGGCAGTGCGCCGGTGAAGCGGGCTTCGGGTAGGCTCCGATGCTGTACCTCGCCGCCGGCTGGCTGTCCGCCGTCGGCTGACGTGTACCCCAGGGCCGCCCGCCGTGACCGACACCCCGTCGATTCCCCCGCTGTCCCCAGGTTCTTCCCATGATCCCGCCTCCGTCACCATTGGGTTCCTCAGCATCCTGCACGACGCCACCGGCGCACTCGGCGGATACCTGGTGACGAACTCGTGGGGCCGCCCGCTCGAATTCCGCCTGAGTACAGCCGTGCAACCGAACCGCGTGCAGCAAATCCTGTACGGCCCGACCCTGACGGAGTACCTGCATGGCGACTTGATCGGGAAAACACTGGTGGAGAAGGCGGGGGTGCAGCCGGCGCTGGTGGTGACGGACAGCCTGCCGGCGTTGACCCTGCGGAATCACCTGGACGTGCCGGTGGTGGCGGTGCGGCCGGACGACCTGGACCTGTCCGCGGCGGACGTGCTGCCGTTGCCGCACCCGCGGAGCAGCACGCTGCTGGTGTACCCGGCCCGGTACGCGGCCGAACGGGGGCGGATCGAGCGGCTGCTGGAGCGGGTGGACCCGGCGGTGGATCTGGCCGAGCCGTTCGCCCGCATCCGGGAGGCGGTGGCGGAAGCCCGCAAGATGGGAGTGACCAACCGTGCGGCCTGATATGGACGTTATGGCCCTCTCCGCGTCGGACGAGGGGACGGAAGAAGTCGCGTTATTGGCGATGCCGACTACGGTAGCCCTGCCGCGGTTCGACCCGCGGCTGGCCGCGTCCGTCCGCGAGGCCCGGCTGCTGACGAACGCGCCGTGGGTGCGGTCGCTCGGCAAGCTCGACCTGAGTGTGCAGACGGAGGGGTGGAAGTTCCCCGCCCCGCCGCCGGAGCTGGACAAACCTCCGGCCCCGAAGCCGCAACGCGAACCGAAGCCGGCCGGGAAACAGGTGGTCGATCTGCCACACCTCCCCGACCCGACCGCGGCCGACAAGAAGCCGCACATCCGCGCCCGGCCGACGGCCGACATGGTGCTGTTCAAGGACCGCCTGCTGTACCTGCTCCAACCGCCGCTCGACGGGCTGTTCGACGGCCGCCAACTGGAGGTGCCGTTCGAGCCGTTCCCGTACCAACTGGAGGGGATCGCGTTCCTCATGCCGCGGCACGGGGCACTGCTGGCAGACGAGATGGGGCTCGGGAAAACGGCCCAGGCCATCCTGTCGCTGCGGCTGATGTTCCATCAGGGGCTGATCCGCAACGCACTCATCGTGTGCCCGAAGCCGCTCGTCCACAACTGGTGCCGCGAGTTGCGGATGTGGGCGCCCGATCTGCCGCACGAGGTGTTCCCGGCCGACCCGGACCTCCGCCGCACCGCCTGGAAAGTGTCCAACTGTCCGCTCAAGATCGTCAACTACGAGGCGCTCACCCGCGACGCCGAGCTGGCGGCCGATCCCGGTGTGTTCTTCGACGTGGTGGTGCTGGACGAGGCCCAGCGGATCAAGAACCGGGAGTCGAAGACGGCCGACGCGGTGTGCGGGCTGAACCGCGCCCGCAGTTGGGCGCTCACCGGCACGCCGATCGAGAACTCGCACGACGACCTGGTCAACATCTTCGCCTTCGTCGATCCGGGGCGGGTGCCGGCCGGCACCCCGGCCAGGCGGCTGGTGCAGCTCACCTCCGACTGCATCCTGCGGCGGACGAAGGACGACGTGCAGTCGGACATGCCGCCGAAGGTGTTCCGCGACCTGACCATCGACCTCACCCCGGCCCAGCAGACGGCGTACCGGCGGGCGGAGGAGGAGGGCGTCGTCCACCTGAACGAACTGGGCGACACCATCAGCGTGCAGCACGTGTTCCACCTGGTGATGCGGCTGAAGCAGATCTGCAACTTCGACCCGCTGACGGGCGAGAGCGCCAAGCTGGACCAGTTGAAGGCGGACATGGAGGAGGTGGCGGCGAACGGGCGGAAGGCGATCGTGTTCAGCCAGTGGGTGGAGCCGCTGCACATCCTGGCCGACGCCCTGCACCAGTACCGCCCGCTCCAGTACCACGGCCGCATCCCGCAGAATGAACGAACGCCGATCCTCGATCGGTTCAAGGCGGACCCGGACTGCCACCTGCTGCTGATGAGCTACGGCAGCGGCAGCGTCGGGCTGAACCTGCAGTTCGCCAACCACGTGTTCCTGTTCGACCGCTGGTGGAACCCGGCGGTGGAGGACCAGGCGATCAACCGCGCGCACCGCATCGGCCAGCGGCACCCGGTGACGGTGACGCGGTTCCTGGCCGAGGACACCATCGAGGCCCGCATCGCCACCATCCTGGAGGCCAAGCGGAAGGTGTTCAACGACCTGGTGGCGGCGGCCGACAAGCCGGCGGTGATGGGCCTGACCGAGGACGAGATCTTCGGCCTGTTCGACATCCGGGCGCGGCGGAAGCGGGCGGGGTGAACATGGATGACATGCTCGACCACGACCAGCGGTTCAAGGCGCTCATCCGCGAGTTCTTCGCCGACTTCCTGCGGCTGTTCTTCGCCGACTACGCCCGCCGGTTCGACTTCTCCACCGTCGAGTGGCTGGACAAGGAGCTGTTTCCCGAGCCGCCGGACGGGGGCAAACACGTTCTCGACCTGGTGGCCAAACTGAACGCCACCGAACCGCCCGACCCGGCGGCGACCGCGCCCGCCCCGTGGCTGGCTCTCGTCCACATCGAGATCGAATCGCCGGACCGCACCACCCTGCTCAAGCCGCGGTTGCCGGGCTACTACCTGCACCTGCGGGAGCGGTACGGGCTGCCGGTGCTGCCGGTCGTGCTGTACCTGAAGGTGGGGCTGGACGGCGTCGGGGTGGACGCGGTGACGGAGCGGGTGTGGGAGTTGGAGACGCTCACTTTCCGCTACCTGTACGCCGGCCTGCCGGGACTGGACGCCGAGCCGTACCTGCGGGGCGACAACTGGCTCGGGGTGGCACTGTCGGCCCTCATGCGGATGCCGCGGGAGCGGATCGCCGAACTGGGCGCGGAGGCGATGCTCCGGATCAGCGAGGCGCCGGTGACGGAGCAGCAGCGGTTCTTGTTGGGCGATTGCGTGGAAGCGTACCTGCCCGTCGGTGATGCTGAAGCCGAGCGGTTCCGGGGTATAATCGAAGCGAACGCCACCGGGAGGGTTCCACCCGTGAACAAAACGTCCTATGACCGTGGTCTGGAACAAGGGCGACAGGAGGGGCAGCAGGTGGGGCAGCAGGTGGGGCAGCAGGTGGGGCGTGTGCTGGCACTCCGGGCTGCGGTGCTGGAACTGCTCGAAGCCAAGTTCGGCCCGCCGGCGGCGGACTTGGCGGACCGGGTGAACACCACCGACGACCCGGCCGTCCTCACCCGCTGGCTCGTCGCCGCCGGACAGGCGGACACGCTCGACGTGTTCCGCATGCGGGCGGGGTGAGCGGTTCCCATCCACCGGGGCGGCGGGTAACGTATCCGTTCCCGTCCGTTCCCGGAGCAGGTCATGTTGCGTTCTCTCACGGTCACTCTGTTCCTGCTTCCGCTCTCCGCGTTCGCCGACGAGCCGATCTTCTCCCCCGACTCCAAGCTGAAGGTCGAGTCCGAGAAGGGCGTGGGCGGGGAGGGGCCGGCGTGGGATCCGAAACTCGGCGTGCTGACCAGCGGGAACGGGCACATCAACCGGCTGGACCGCGACGGCCAATCCAGTGTTCACCGGAAAGACGCCGGCACCAACGGGCTGCTGTTCGACCGCGACGGCCGGCTGGTGGCGTGTGAGCCGGGGAAGCGCCGCGTCACCCGCACCGACGCCGACGGCAATCTCACCGTGCTGGCCGACTCGTTCAACGGCAAGAAGTTCAACACGCCGAACGACGTGACCATCGACGGTCGCGGTCGCATCTACTTCAGCGACCCGCGGTACGGCCCGAAGGACGGTATGGAGCAGACCGACGCCGACGGGAACCCGGTGGAGGGCGTTTACCGCATCGACCCGGACGGCAAGGTTCACCGCGTCGTCGGCCGGGAGGTGGAGCGGGCGAACGGGGTGCTGGTGTCGGCGGACGACCAGTTCCTGTACGTGGCGGACAACAACAACGACACGAAGGGCGGCGCCCGCAAGCTGTGGCGGTTCGACCTGAAGGACGGGGCGGTGGACGGCAAGAGCCGCAAGCTGATCCACGACTGGGGCACCGGCCGCGGGCCGGACGGCCTGAAGCAGGACGAGCAGGGGAGGCTGTACGTCGCCGCCGGGCTGAACAAGCCGAACCCGCCGCACGAGCCGGACGACAAGGTGAAGGGCGGCATCTATGTGCTGAGTCCGGACGGCAAGCTGCTGGCGTTCCTGGCCGTGCCGACGGACGAGGTGACGAACTGCGCGTTCGGCGGGGACGACCGGAAGACGCTGTACGTCACCGGCGGCGGGGTGCTGTACAGCGTCCGCACGACGACCCCCGGCCGGGTGCTGTGGACCGGGAAGAAGTAGCGTGGCGAGCCGGATACAATCCCCGGCATGAAGTACGTCATCGTCATCCCGGACGGGTGTGCGGACGAGCCGATCGCCGAGCTGGGCCACCGCACCCCGCTCCAGGCGGCCAACATCCCGAACATGGACCGGGTGGCCCGCGGCGGCGTCCTCGGCCAGGCCAACAACGTGCCGGCGAGCCTCACCCCGGCGTCGGACGTGGCCACGCTCAGCCTGTTCGGGTACGACCCGCTGAAGGTGTACACCGGCCGCGCCCCGCTCGAAACGGCGGCGATGGGCATCAAGCTCGGGCCGAACGACTGGGCGGTGCGGTGCAACCTGGTCCACTTCCCGAACGGGGTGATGGACAACTTCACCGCCGGGCACATCACCTCCGAGGAAGGCCGGCCGCTGATCGAGGCGTTGCAGAAGAAACTGGGCGGGAAGGAGACGGGCGGCGGGACGATCGAGTTCCATGCTGGCGTGAGCTACCGGAACATCCTGGTGTGGCGG
This sequence comes from Fimbriiglobus sp., assembly GCA_022841795.1. Lineage (GTDB taxonomy): Bacteria > Planctomycetota > Planctomycetia > Gemmatales > Gemmataceae > JALHQU01. Next base: position 19,802 of record JALHQU010000032.1, on the reverse strand, counting down.
GGTAAGTCGGACAAATCCCCGTTGGCCGGGACGAAGACGCAGCCGCCGCACGACGTGCAGGGGCAGCCGGTGGCGAAGCACCTGCCGGCCGGCCCCGGCCGGGATTTGCTGGTCGAGCTGATGGAGGCGTCCAAGCCGATCTTCGCCGACCACCCGGTGAACAAGGCCCGCGTGGCGGCGGGCAAGCTGCCGGCCACGCAATGCTGGTTGTGGGGACAGGGCAAGGCCCCGCAGGTGACGCCGTTCCAGGAGGTCTACGGCCCGCGGGGGGCGATCATCTCGGCGGTGGACCTGGTGCGGGGGGTCGGGGCGCTGCTCGGCTGGCACCGCATCGACGTGCCCGGCGCCACCGGCTACCTGGACACCAGCTACGCGAACAAGGGGAAGTACGCGGTCGAGGCGCTGGGGGCGTTCGACCTGGTGTGCGTCCACGTCGAAGCGCCGGACGAGGCGTCGCACGAGGGCAAGGCGGCCGAGAAGGTGCGGGCGCTGGAGCAGATCGACGAACACATCGTCGGCCCGCTGCTGGACGCCCTGCCGGGGCACGGCGAGTACCGCATCCTGATCGAGCCGGACCACCGCACCACCGTGCGGACGCGGGCGCACGCCTACGGCCCGGTGCCATTCGCCGCCTGCGGCACCGGCCTGCCGCACACCATCCAGCGGCGGTACGACGAGCCGACCGCGCACTCCCGGGTGGTCTTCGACCCCGGCTGGACGCTCATGCGGTGGTTCCTCAGCCGGTGAGTTCGGGTACAATCGGTCGTCGTACCTCCGTTGCCGATTCCGGAGCCGCTCCATGCGCCGCCTGCTCTCCGCCCTGGTCGCCCTCGCCGCGGCGTCCGCCGCCCCCGCCCAGGACAAGAAGTTCACCGTCACCTGGCACGGCCAGTCGTTCTTCACCGTCGCCACCCCGAGCGGGAAGGTGATCGCGTTCGACCCGCACGTCATGCGGGAGTTCGAGCGGAAGGACCCGATCAAGGCCGACTTCGTGTGCGTGAGTCACCCGCACAACGACCACAACCGGGTGGAGGAGGGCATCGCCGACGCCAAGGACACGAAGAAGGTGACGGTGTTCCAGGGGCTGAAGACGGACAAACAGGGCCGGCCCGGCGACTGGAACAAGATCGACGAGAAGGTGAAGGTGGGCGACAAGGAGTTCCGGTTCCGCACGTTCGGCTGCTACCACGACACCCTGGGCGGGATGAAGATCGGCAAGAACGCGGCGTTCGTCGTGGAGGCGGACGGTCTCACCTTCTGCCACCTCGGCGACCTCGGGCACACGCTGACCGAGACGGAGGCGAAGGTGATCGGCAAGGTGGACGTGCTGTTCGTGCCCATCGGCGGGAACTACACCCTGAACGGGGAGGGGGCGAAGGAGGTGATCGAGGCGGTCAAGCCGCGGCTGTTCGTCATCCCCATGCACTACGCGGTGGACAACCAGCCGGACACGCTCATCGGCCCGGACGAGTTCGTGGACGGGATCAAGAACCTGAAGAAGGCGGAGGACACGAACGAGCTGGTGATCCCGGCCGGGGCGAAGGCGGACGAGCCGACCACCGTGCTGCTCGGGTGGAAGAAGGGCGAGCCGAAGAAGGACAAGTGACGGATGCAAGTGTCCCGGCGATGCCGGGCCCCTACAAGACACCCAATTCTTGTAGGGGCCGCCCTCCGTGGCGGCCCGCCGAACGCCTTGGCGTTCGGCCCCTTCCGAACCGGAGAGGGCCGGCCGTGCGAACCCTGATCCTGCTCCTGACTTCGGCCGGGGTGGCGTCTGCCGCCCCGGTGCCGAAGGGGTTGAAGAAGGCGGCCCCGCCGCTCGACGGCCGGTGGCGGCTGGTCGAGGCGGCATACGACGGCAACCCGGTGGACGTGACCCGGGCGTCGGACTGGTACTTCGACGGCGAGTGGTTCGCACTGGGCAACCGCCCACGGCCGGACACCAAGGCCGGCCTCAAGCTGGTCCGCGACGAGGCGAACCCGGCCCACGTCGAGTACCAGAGTGTGGTGGGGGACCGGGTGTCCAACCGGCGGCTCGGGCTGGTGGAGGTGACGGACGACGAGCTGAAGTTCTGCTACAGCGAACCGGGCACCCCTCGGCCGACGGAGATGGCCCCCGCCAAGGGGGTGACGTACCGGGTGTTCAAGCGGGTGGCGGAGAAGAAGTAGGGGTCGGGCGGCATCACCCCTTCACGATCCCGCTCACGTCGATCAGGTACATCTGCCGCCCCTTGCCCTCGTGGGTCGAGTCGATCACCACCTTCGTCCCGTCCGGGCTGCTCCGCGGGTGCAGGTCGCACCGCCACTCGCCGGCATAGTCCTTCGGCGAGTCGAAGTGGCCGAGCGGGTGCCTGGTGCCGGTCTTCGTGTCGAACAGGTACGGGTGCTGCTTGCGGTCCTTGTCCGGGTAGGTGTCGTTTAAAATCCAGCGGCTGCCGGTGCCGGGCAGGTAGGTGTTGTGCCCGTTCACCGTCATCACGTCCGGGCCGATCGGCTCCACCTTGTCGCTCTTGTCGGCGAACAGGTAGAACCGCTCCTGCTTGAGCGACGGGTGCCACGCCCACGCGGCGATGTGCGTCGGGTCTCGCCAGATGAAGTGCGACGTGCCGCCGTAGGGATCGACGATGTAGCGGTCGGTGCCGTCCAGCTTCGCCGTGAACATGCGGGTGGAGAAACTGCGGGTGCTGAACCCGACCGCCTTCTCGTCCAGTTCCCGCCAGCGGTGCAGCCACAGGAACCGGGTGCCGTCGGTGTTGAACAGCAGGTGGTTGAACCAGTGCTTCGACTTCGCCGGGTCGTTGTGGATGGGTCGGCTCTTCTCCTGGTACGCCAGTTCGCTCACCTCGGCGAACGGCACGATCAGCTTCGCCACGCCGTCGCTCAGGCTCATCGCCCACACGCCGGCGTCTTTCGGCGTCCGCTGGTCGCGGTTCGGGTCGGGGATGCCGGCGTACCCGTACCCCGGCCGGCAGTCGTTCAGCCGGCGGAAGTCGGGGAACACCGCCGTCTTCCCGTCCGGGCTGAGGGCGTACACCGGGTTCGGCAGCGTCCGCTTCTTCTTGGTGTCGATGTTCAGGACGTGGCAGACGAACCGGGCGACCTTGCCGTCGCCCTCGCGGTCGTTCCAGATCACCTCGGTCTTCGAGCCGGGGACGAACTGCAACATGCACCCCTGCTGCCAGTTCCACGCCCGCGAGGTGCCCAGTTCGGTCCAGCGGTCGCTGTCGTGCAGGTCGATCATGCCGACGCGGATCACGTCGTCCGCCTTCGGCGAGCGGTGTTCGAAGTCCACCTGGTTGCCGAGGACGTACCGCCCGGTCGGGTCGAACTGGAGCTTGTCGTAGTAGCCAAACCAGTGGAATTTGGGGCCGGCGGTGATCCGCCGCACCGGGGGCAGCTTGTCGTCGGCGGCCCGGCCGACGACGGCGGTGGCACCAGCCGCCGCGACCGCTTGCAGGAACCGACGGCGGGGGAGCATGGCGGGCCTCGCGGGCGAGGATCTCGGCGATCCGGGAGCGGGTTCCCAAGCCCGCTCCCGCCGGTCGCGGCGAAGATTCACATCAGTGCCGGAACAGGAACTCGCGGGTGTTCAGCACCGCCCACAGCACGTCCTCCCACGCCTTCCGCCGGTCACTCCCCTTCGCCACGTGACCCAGGGCGATCTTCACCTCCTCCGCATCCGGCTTGCGGGCCAGGGCCACCAGGTACAGTTCGTCCAGGATTTCGGCGTCGGACTTCTTCGCGGCCAGCAACGCCCCGAGGCGGTTGGCCGGGTTCTTCACCTTCTCGTTCACCGTCGGCCCGTTGATGAGCTGGAGCGCCTGGGCCAGGTTGCCGTCGGACTCCCGCTCGCACTCGCACGCCAGCTCCCGCGCCGGCTGGCCGAACGTCTTCAAGAACGGGTGGTTCACCTCGCCGTCGGGCAGTTGCACCGCCCGCGTGCCCGCCGGCAGACCGGCGAACTTCTCCGGCACGGCGGTCAGGTCGCACAGGGCGTCGAGCAGTTGCTCGGCGGTGAGCAGCTTGGTAACGGCCCGGCTGAAGTACCGGGTGTCGTCCCGGTTGGTGTCGTTGGGCATCGCGCTCAACTGGTACGTCCGCGACTTCAGGATGATCGTCACCAGCCGCCGCAGGTCGAACTTGTTCTTAGCGAAGTCGTCCGCCAGCGCGTTCAGCAGGTCGTCGTTCGCCGCCGGGTTGCTGTCGCGGAAGTCGTCCACCGGGTCCACGATCCCGCGGCCCATCAGGTGGAACCACACGCGGTTGGCAACGCTCTTGGCGAAGAAGGCGTTGCCGGGAGCGGTCAGCCAGTCGGCGAACGCCGCCCGGCGGTCGTCGCCCGGCTTCAGGTCGGCGTCGCCGGTGCCGGGGAACCGCGGCTTCATCTGCTTGCCGGTGCGGGGCTGGCTCACCTCCCCGCCGCGGTCGATCAGCACCACCTCGGCCGTCTGCGCGGCGTTCGGCTTGGCGTCCGACACGCTGGCCGCCGGCTTCACCTTCACCCGCGCGAACACCGCGCTCAGCCCGTAGTAGTCGTCCTGAGTCCACCGCTCGAACGGGTGGTTGTGGCACTTGGCGCACTGCATCCGCACGCCCAGGAACAGTTGGGCGGTGGATTCGGCCAGGGCGGTCGGGTCCTTGGCGATGCGGTAGTAGTTGGCCGGCGGGTTGGCGTAGGTGTTGCCCGTGGCGGTGAGCAGCTCTTTCACCACCGCGTCGAACGGGCGGTTTGTGGCGAACTGCTCCCGCAGCCACGCCTGGAACCCGGTGGACCCCTTCAACTGGATGGCCTTGCGGGACGACCGCAAAACGTCCGCCCACTTGAGCGCCCAGAAGTCGGCGAACTCGGGGAGTGTGACCAGCGTGTCGATCAGCTTGCCCCGCTTGCCCGTGTCCGCGTCGGCCAGGAACGCCGTCGCCTCGCCCGCCGTCGGCATCCGCCCGACCGCGTCCAGGTACGCCCGCCGTACGAACTCGCTGTCCGAACACAGGTCGCTGGGCAGGATGGTCATCTGCTTCAGCTTGGCGAACGTGTGCGTGTCCACGAAGTTGTGTTCCGGCGGGTTCGGCCAGGTGAACCCGTTCCGCGGTTCCAGGTACGTCAGCCGCACGCTCACCATCTCTTCCAGGTAGCGGGCGAGGATGGCCACCTCACCCGGCCGGCGAAACTCGACCAGCCCGGTCGGGGTCACGTCGGCCACGCTCGGGTCGCTGCTGCTCAGGTTGGTGAGCCGCGTCACGTCCCGCTTCCGCCCGTCGGCGAACGTCGCCTGCACCGCCAACTGCTGCCACCGGGCCGGGTTCAGTTGCACCCGTCCGCCGGGCGTCACCTCCAGCTTCGTCACCGCCGGCAGGTCCTTCGGGTCATCGGGCAACCCGCCCGTCAGCCACCCGGCGAGCAGTTCCGCCGGCAGGCTGTTCGCCAGCAGCCGCGCCCCGCCCTCGTGCGGCACCCGCCCCAGCCCCTTCAGCCAGATGAGCGCGTTCGCCGGATCTTGCGAGCCGGACCGGCGGCCGAACTGGTCGCGGGTGAGTTGCAGGTAGTCGGCGGCCGGGTCGAACCCGCGGAGGGACAGCTTGAACCCGTTCTTGCCGCTCGGGGTGCCGTGGCACGCCCCCATGTTGCACCCGCCCACGTTCAGCACCGCCACCACCTCGTGCCGGAAGCTGACGGGTTTGGCCGCGGCCGAATCTTTCACGATCACCGCAACCGTCGCCGTCTTCCCGCCGGCCGTCAGGGTGAGGGTGGCGGTGCCGTCTTTCAGCCCGCGGAGGAATAACCCGTCACCCACGCTCACCAGGCCGGGCGGGTTCGCCGTCGCTTCGGTCAAGTGGGTCAAATCCCGCACCTGGCCGTTCGAGTATTCCCCGGTCACGACCAGTTGGCGGACGTCCCGTGGCCCGGTGAGCGCAACCGCCGGGGCGACGACCAGTTTGGTCGGCGTTCCGATGGCGGTGGCCCGTTCCGCCGGGTCGGTCGGCACCCCGGCCACGGCCAGCGGACAAACGACGAACGCCACAAACGCCGCGGGGATTCGGCCCATCGGAAGCCTCGGAAGAGTCGGCGGGGGCCGCGGCGGACGGCGGCCCGGTGGGGGAACCGGATCGGTTCGTGTCCTAAGGTTACTCGCTCCGGCCGGCGGAATCGAGGGAAAACGGCCAGTGACGTGGCCCCTGTTAGCCCGACACGCCAGCGAGGGGCCAACCGCCACCGTCCCTCGCTCGCGCGTCGGGCTAGCAACCCACGGAATCGGAGAACGGCCGGCCGCCCACCATGACTAGCACGCACGACCAGACCGCCGCCCTGACCCGCGACCAGTTCGTGGCGGCGGTCCGCGCGTGCGGGGTGCTCGGCACCCGCCAGCTCGCCCGGATGGACGAGTCGCTCACCCCGTTCCTGCGGACCCCGCGGGAGGTGGCCGACCACTTGATCCGCGAGCAGTTCCTCAGCCGGTTCCAGGCCGAGCGGCTGCTGGCCGGGCGGACGGACGGGTTCCTGATCGGCCCGTATGCGGTGCTCGACTACCTGGGCAAGACGGACGCCAGCCGGGCGTACAAGGCCCGCCACCGGACGATGAACCGGCTGGTGGAGATCCAGATCCTGACGCCCGAGGCGACGGCCACCGACGGCCAGCGGGCGGCCGTCCACACCGCCGCCCGCGCCGCCGCCCGCCTCGCCCACCCGAACGTCATCACCCTGCTCGACGTGAACACCGTGAGCGGGCGGGTGTACCTGGTGCGGGAGTATGTGGACGGCACCGACCTGGGGGCGGTGGTGAAGGGGCACGGCCCGCTGCCGGTCGGCCGGGTGTGCGAGTTCGTGCGGCAGGCGGCGCTCGGGCTGACCCACGCGCACGAGCGGGACACGGTCCACGGCCGGCTGACCCCGGCGAGCGTCCGCGTCGGCCGGCCGGGCGGCACCGGGCCGGAGGAGAAGCCGGTGGTGAAGGTGGGCGGGCTGGGGCTGGGGTTGCTCGCCGGCGATCGGGCGGACGGCGGGTTCGAGCACCTGGCGCCGGAGTTGTTCGAGCCGGCCGCCATCTTGAGTGCGGAAGCCGACGTGTACGCCCTCGGCAGCATCTTCCACCTGGCGCTCACCGGGCTGCCGCCGCACCCGGCCACCAGCTACGCCGACGCCGAGCGACGCCGGCACGCCCCGCTCCAGCCGGTGCAGTACCTGCGGCCGGACCTGCCGGCGGCGGTGGCGAAGTTGCTCACGGCCATGCTGGCGACCGACCCGTTGAAGCGGCCGACCGCCGCGGAGGTGGCCGAGGCGGTGGAGCCGTTCGCGGGGGAGGACGCCGCAGCGGCGGTGGACTTCGCCCTGTCGTCGCGGTCCAAGTCCGGGCCGATCTCGCTCGGGGCCGGGCTGTCGGGGATCATCCCGCAGGAGGTGTCGGACACGTTCGCGCCGAACCCGTGGGCGGAGCTGGGTACCCAGACGACGGACGACACCGGCGACGAGTCGAAGCAGCCGACCACCCTGATCGAGCCGCCCCCGCCGTCCCGCGAGAAGCGGACGGCGGGCGACGCGGTCATCCTGGGGGTGAGCATCGCCGCCGGGCTGGCCGTCCTCGGCGGGCTGGCGGTGGCGGTGCGGCTGCTCATCGGCTGACGCGCGACCTACTTCTTGATCGGCTTGACCTCGAACTCGCTGAACGTGACCGTGGTGTCCGTCGTCGAGTTGCTGAACCCGTACACGCCGACCTTTCGCTTCTCGTTCTTGTCCATCGACAGGCTGATCCCGCCCTGCCACTCCTTGCCGTCCCCGCTGAACTCCACGCTGAGTTTGCCGTTCTGGAGCGTCAGCCGGGTGTACAGGCTGGCCCCGGACTTGTTTGCCGTCAGCGGGAATCCGGCCGGGCCGTGGGAGCCGGGGATGATAGCCATCAACTTGCGGCCCTTGCCCGTGAGGTCGAAGTCGTGCATCCCGGCCCGCCACACCCGCTTGTCGGCGTCCGTGATGAAGATGCCCGCCCCGGCCTCGGGCATCTTGCCGTCCGCCGCCTTCGGGTCGTCGGGTAACGTGGCGGACGCGCGGACGGTGACGACGAAATCCCCCTCCACCTCACGCAGCACCCGCGGGCAGTTCGTCACCGGCTTCTGCTCACCCGCCTGCCTGCCGGGAAGCCGTTCGTCCCGGTAGTCGTACCGCTTCCCGCCCGGCATGGTGACGAGCAACTTGTCGCCGTCGAGCTTGAACTTGCAGTCCTTATCCGGGTCCACGATCTCGCCGAACAGCTTCTTGATCTTCTCCACCTCGCTCTCCTTCGGCACCGGGGCGGCGACGGCGAGCGGGGCCAGGGCAAGCAACACGAACGCACATCGGGTCATGGGGCACCTCCGGCGTCATTATAGCCACTTGTCGAACCACGCCAGCATCTCCTTCCGCATCTCCGGGGTGTAGGTGTGCCCGACCTCCGGGTATCGCACGCTGCGGAACTGATCCTTCGCGCCGGCGGCGACGTACACCCCGCCGGCTCTCGCCTCGATCACCTTGATGCCGTCCGCCGGGCTGCCGGCGTCCAGCTCGCCGGTCAGGAACAGCACCGGCCGCGGGGCGATGAGCGCCACCACCGCCTCGGTGTCGAAGTGCCGCAGCAGCCCGTTCACGAAGTAGTACACGCCGTGCTGACGCAGTTGCCCGTGCCGGATCAGGTTCTCGTACCGCGTCAGGCAAGCGACACCGACCACGCAGGCGATGCGGTCGTCCACCGCCGCCAGCCACCAACTGCGGGTGCTGCCCATGCTGATGCCGGTCGCCCCGATCCGCTTGGCGTCCACCTCCGGCCGGGTCGTCAGGTAGTCGAGCGCCGCCTGGTCGTCCCGCACGAACATCCCCCACAGGGTGCGGCCGAACCACAGGTGCAGCTTGTGCTGGCTGGCCTGCTGGTTCGCGGTCGTCTCGCGGCTGCCGGTTGGTCCCTTGCCGGCCCGGTCGCCGTACCACGCCGCGTCCGGGGCGAACACCACCCACCCGCGTTTGCTGAACGTCTCGCCGAGAGGCTCCTCCCCGCCGTTCGAATTCGGGGTGAGCAACTGGGTGTGGTCGAAGCTGGACGAGTGCAGCCACAGGATCGTCGGCGCCGGCCCCTTCAGCCCGTCCGGGATCATCAGCAGGGCCGACATCTCGCCGTCGAGGCCGTTGTCCAGGCGGAGCTTTTCCAGGCGGAACCCGCGGCGGAACTCGGCCGACACCAGCCGCACCTTCGGCGGCTTCGGGTGGGCCGGCAGATCGCCGAGCGCGGCCACCACCTTCGCCTTCACGTCGCCCCGCCGCTTCGCCCACTCGTCGGCGGTCTTCGGCACCGCGAACTCGGGCACGGTCATCTTGCGGAACACGTCCGGCACCGCCGCGTCCTGCTCGGCCTCGGCCTTCTGATACGCGGCCACCGCCGCCGGCCCGGATGCCGGTGGGGTGAGCTTCGGCGGGTTCATCACCGACAGTTGTCTCCGGATGCAGTCGGCGACCGCCTCGGCCAGCCGGTCGTACCCCTCCGGGGTGTAGTGCGTGCCGTCCTTGCCGAGCAGCTTGTCCGCCCCGCCGTCGGACACGATGCGGTGCAGGTCGTGGACGGGCACGCCGAGCGGAAGGATCGCCTTGTTCGCCGCCGCGTTGTACGCCTGCACGTCCGCTTCCAGGCGGTCGAAGTCGGCTTTGCGGGCGGCGTGGCGGTCGTCGATGATCGGCGTGGTGTTGGCGAACACCACCCGGCCGGGGGCGACCTTGCCCAGCCGCTCGGCGATGGCGGCCAGGTTCTTGCCGTAATCCGCGACCGGCACCTGGTGGGTGTTCGTCTTCTTCGACCGCTTCAGGTCGTGCAGCCCGTTGTTCCAGTGGATGACCGCCGGCTTGTGGTCGCCGACCCACTTGTCGAGCAGCTTCAGCGTGTTCGCCGTATCCCCGCCCTGCTCCGGGCCGGGGTGGACGACCACCGCCACGCCGTCGAGCTTCTTGGCGACGAGCGGGGCGTACCCCATACGGATGGAATCGCCGAGCAGCAGCACCGTCGGCAGGTCGGCCGGCTTCGGCTGCTGGGCGAGGACCGCGGACGGGACGAGGAGGAAGAGGAGGACACGGGACATGACAGGCTCGCGGTCGGGGGGGTGCCCGAAGATACCCGACCGCGAGGTGAATTTGTAGACGCGACCCGCCAGGGATCGGGCCGGGTTGGTGTCCCGCCTTCAGCCGGTCTTCGCGGCGACGACAGACCGCCTGAAGGCGGGACACCAGCGAAAACCGTCAGTAGTCCGTCATGTGCAGCTCGTATGCGGCGAACCCGAGGGTGGCGGCGGCGAACCCGGCGGACGCGGCCACGCTGGCCTCCGGGTGGAACTGGCCCTTCGCCTTCAGCAGGGTCAACTCGTCCGCCTGCGAATACAGCCCCTGCGCGTTCATGGCGTCGAAGAAGATGCCGGTCAGGTCGAACGGCTTGGGCAGGAACCAGTACCCGGTGTCGAGCAGGAACTTGGCCCCGCCGCCCAGCCCGCTCACCGGGTCCGTACTCAGGTGGTGGTGGGTGAAGTTCATCGCCCAGCACAGCACCCAGAACAGCAGGGTGCCGAATGCCGCCGCCACCGTGCTGCGGGTGCAGACGGCTATGAACGCGGACACGGCGTAGAAGATGGCGAAGTTCACCACCAGCAGCGGCACGGCCAGCCAGTACGCGGCGTCCCACACGCCGGTGGCGACGGCCAGGGCGAACCAGGTGCCGCCGACGAACAGCACCGCCTGCACGCCCACGAACCCGACCACCCCCAGGTACTTGCCGACCAGCACCGCCCACCGCGGGGCCGGCTTGGCGAGCAGCACGGTGGCCGAGTGCGGTTCCAGGAAGGTGGGCAGGAACCCGGCCGTCCAGATGAGGGCGAGCAGCACCCCGAGCGAGTCGGCCACCACCCCGGCCACCCACACCTGCACGAACCGCACCGAGTCCTCTTTCGTCTTGCCCACCGGCGCCTTCACCGCCCCGAACCCGAACGAGATCTCCCCGCCCTTGATCTGCACCCCGTCGCCGATCACTGCGGCCTCGCCGATCTTCTTCGCCTCGTCCTTCGGCAGGGTGTGCAGTGGGTCGCCCTCGTGCCGCACCGGCGCGCCGGTGACGCTGACGCTGGCGCAGAACGCGGTACACACCGCCGTCACCCCGAGCATCACCCAGAACAGCTTGGTGTGCAGCGACTGGCGGAAGGTGTCGCGGACCATCCACCGCACGGTGCGGATCGCTTCCGGCAGGTTCATCACGCCGCCTCCTTCGTGTACAGCTTGCGGAGGGCGGTCTCCAGGTCCGTCCGCCCGGCGGTCAGGTCGGCCAGGGTGCCGCGGAACGCCACGCCCCCGCCCACCAGCACCGCCGCCTCGTCGCACAGCTCCTGCACCTCGCCGAGCACGTGCGACACCAGCAGCACCGTCCGCCCGGACTTCTTGAACTCGCGGACCACCTCGCGGAGCAGTTGCCGGCCGAGCAGGTCCAGCCCCTCGGTCGGCTCGTCCAGGATGAGCAGGTCCGGCTCGTTCACCAGCGCCTGCGCCAGCCCGAGCCGCTGCACCATCCCCTTGCTGAACCGGCTGATCGGCTCGTGCCGGCGGTCGGCCAGCCCGACCCGCTCTAGCATGGCGGACACGCGGTTGGGCAGTTCGTCGGTCGGCACCCCGGACAGCCCGCCGTAGAACGCCAACACCTCGCCGGCGGACAGGTACCGCGGGAAGGCGTGGTTCTCGTGCATGTACCCGACCCGGCCGAGCGTGTGCCGGGTGGCGATCGGCTCGCCCAGGCGGGTGACGCTGCCGGCCGACGGCCGGGCGAGGGAGAGGAGCAGCTTGACCAGGGTGGTCTTACCCGCCCGGTTCGGGCCGAGCAGGGCGAACACCGACCCGCGGGGGACGGCCAGGGTGACGTCCCGCACGGCCGGCACCCCGCCGCGGGCGAACGGCCCGGTCTTGTACACCTTGCTCACGCGGTCGAACGCGGCGGCGGTCACGGGCGCCCTCCCAATTGTTTCCGAAAGTGAACGCCCGAACTGTAGCTCACGCCCGGCCGGAAAAGCGGCCCGGGGCAAAAAAAAGCCCACCCGGATGAACCGGGTGGGCGATTCGGTGGTTGCCTGGTTTTGTTAGCCCGACGCGCGAGCGAGGGGTACACGGCTCGGCCCTCGCTCGCGCGTCGGGCTAACAAAGACACCACCGGCCGCCGACATCACTCGACGAGCGTCACCTGGATGCCCGACTGCATGATCGCCTCCATCGCCGACCGCAGCTTGGTGATCCGCTCGGAGTAGGTGCCGCCGATCACCTGACCGGACGGGAAGGCGGCCCACCCGGACGCCGTCGCCGGGGAGGTGTTCCCCGCTTTCTGTACGTTCAGCAGGTAGCTCAGGCCGTTCTGGGCGGCGGTGGAGTACGGGGTGGCGAACAGGTCGCCGAACGCCAGACAGTGGACCTTGACCGAGTTGTTCGGCAGGTTCATCCCCCCGCTGCCCTGCAACTGGTCCATGGTGTTCGCCACCTGAATGCTGTCGTCGGCGGCGCTGGAACCGGGGTTGGACCCGCCCTCCCGCCAGTACGCGTTGTTGGTGCCGGGGTTCATGTACGTCCACTGGGGGCGGCCGTTCGGCACCCCGTCCGTCTCGTAGATGACCATCTTCGCCGCCCCCTTCCGCCCGGACCCGCCGTTGGCCGCCGTGTTGTTCGGGGCGGTGCGGGCGGCGTACACGGAGGTGGACCAGGACAGGGTGTTGAACGCCTGGGCGAACCCGCTCACCGGGTCGGTGCCGCCGTTGGCGTTCGGCAGGTTGCCTTGCAGGGCGAGGCCCATGGTGGAGGTGTACGGCCGCACCTCGGTGGTGGTGTCCCCGCCGTCGATGGCGGCGAGCAGCGAGTACGGGTAGAACAGGGCGTTCTTCAGCCGCGGCCAGTTCTGCCCCATGGTCACCCGCGGGGTCTGGAAGTGGTAGTTGGCGAAGTACTGGAGCGAGCAGTAGTCGTTCGGGTGGTTGTTCTTGATGTCGTCCAGGGCGGAGTTCATGCCCGCCTTCAGCTGCCAGCACTGGGCCTGGTGGGTGGTGCCGGCCAGCCAGCCGTACGACCCGTTGCGGTCGCCGAGGAACCCGAGCATGGTGAGCGGGCCGAACCAGAAGTGCATCCGCGGCATGCTCGGGGTGTCGGTGTAGTTCATGTACGGCAGCGGGTTGGTGCCGGACGCGGCGGTGGCCTGGACGACCACCGTGCCGGTTTCCGGCCACACCTTCGCCTCGGTGCCGGCCAACTGGTTGGTCGGGTTGTAGCTGCCCACGTTGCCGTTGTACCCGAGCACGAAGTCGATGTAGTCCCGCCAGAACCGCTTATCCAGGTTGGTCAGGTCGTCCACGTCGTCCGGGATGCTGGTGTAGTACACAATCCGCCCGGCTCGCAGGTTGGATGGCAGCACCTGCGGGCCGGTCTTCAGCCACGCCAGCACCGCCCGGTAGTTGATCTTGTACTTGGTGGTGCTGGCGCTCAGGGTGCGGCCGGCGGCGTTGTTCAGCAGCACCTGGTTGACGCTCTGGGTGCCGGCGACGGCCGAGTCGTTGTCGCCCTGCGGGTCGAACCGGCCGGTCGGGGTGGCCGAGTTGGCGTTCGCCTCGGTGAACGTCCCGCGGTAGAAGAACCGCCGCCGCCAGTCGCACATGGCCCGCCCGTTGGTGTCGAACGCCGGGCTGCCGGTGGTGGCCGGGGTGGTCAGGTTGGCGTTCGCGTCGAACCGCGGGTCGGGCGGCCAGGCGAAGAACGTCTTGCCGTAGTACCCCGGCCCCATGCTGTACCCCTGGAACAGGTCAGCCGAGCGGGTGTCGGCCTGGGAGCGGTTCGCCACCGGCGGGGCGGTGCCGGAGTACCGCGACACGTCCAGGTCGTACCCGTAGGTCTCCCACAGGTCGTCCCGGAAACTGTCCCAGGTGAGGCCGCCGTCGCCCGCGGCCGGGAACGTGTAGCCGCCCGGCAGCACGGTTGGGGCGATCAGCCGGACGGTCGGGCTGATCAGGGTGTACGCGTCGGTGATGCTGGTACTCAGCAGGTCGCGGACGTGCCGGGCGGCCCCCTCCTTCAGCGCCGGGTCCCAGGTGGTGGCGTCGGTGAACCGCTGCCCGCCGCGGCGGGGGTAGCGGTCGCCGACGTAGGTGGCGTCGGCGTTCGACTGGGTGGCGAACGAGTCCGGGGCCGGGGTCGGGCCGTTCGTGTTGGTCAGGTCGAACGCGTCGTACCCGCCCCAGTTGAACGTGCGGGTGACGGTGCCGTCGGCGGCGGTGGACGTACTCGCCACCCCCGGCCGGAAGCTGGCGTCGAGGAACAGGTTCTCCACCGCCGGGCTGGCTTTCATCCAGCGGTTGAACGCGTTCCACATGTTCGCCGGGGTGGCGGTGGTGACCGGGGTGGCCGGCGTGGCGACGTTCGACGGGTCGAACCGGAAGTCGAGGATGAGCGGCGGGCCGCCGGCCGTCTCCGCCGTCAGGTTGGCCGACCCCTGGGTGCCGTTCGCCCCCAGGTCGTACTTCTGGGTGGTGGAGAACGGGTTCGGCCGGCTGGACACGGTGCTGCTGCCGGCGTTGCCCGAGGTGAGGGCGGCGGTGGTGCTGTACTGGGTGTACCGCTGGTAGTGGCCGAACTGCGGGTACACCGGGTCCGGGCTCATGGTGCCGTACACGGTGCCGCCGCTCCACCCGCCGTCCCACGAGAACTGGCTGCCGAACCCCATCGACCCGGAGAAGTCGAGGATGATGGCGATGTCCCGCGGGCGGTGGGCGGCGGTGGCGTACGTCCGCCACGGCATGGTGTTCACCCCGAACACCTTGGCGAAGAACGTCGGGTTGTTCCCCTGCATGGTCACCCGCACGGCCGTCCACGACACCCCGCCGGAGGCGGCCGGGAACGACACCTCGAACCGCTGGAGGACGGGGTTGTAGTTGTACTGCCCGATCTTGACCGGCACGGTGCCGTCGGAGAACGTCATGTTGTCCGCCACCGTGTACTTGGTGTTCGACTGGATGTACACGTTGATGTTCGAGGTGGCGACCCCGCGGGCCAGGTTGGCCGCCGCCACGCTGTCGTTGTCCACCGTCGTCGGGCGGTTGTTCAGCACCCGCGCGCCGGCCAGGGCGGCGGCGTCGCACCCGTTCTGCGCCTCCGTGCGGGCGATGGTCAGCACCCCCACGTCCACCGCCAGGGCGATGAACGCGAACAGCAGGGTGATGGTGAGCGCGAGCAGCGGCAGGATGGTGCCGGGGCGGTCGGTCGAACGGCGAGCGCGCACGGTGCTTCTCCGGTGGTGCGGGCGTGAGGTCGGGAAACGCGGGTCAGCCTTCGGACCCGCTGGCGGCCACGATGTTGATGTCCACGGTGTCCCCGGCGCCGAACAGCGACACCTTGAACCCGCCGACCGGCAGCCACACCACCGGCAGCACCGGGCGGTATTTGCACTTGATCTCGCACCCCAGCCGCTCGGTGAACGACGCCTGGTTCCAGGACGTGTACGACGCCTTCTTCTGGATCACCGGCGGGTCGGCGTACATGGCGGTGTTGTCGCACGGGAACACGTCCACGCTGAAGTTCTCCACCAGCTTGTCGATCCCGCGGCACTCGGCGGTGACGTACGCCTTGATGTTCGTCCGCCCGCCCTCGTCGGCGGTCAGGAAGGCGTTCGACTTGTCCACGTTCGACGCCGCGTACCGCACCCCGTCGCGGGCGGCGTTGGCCAGCATCTGAGTGATGAGCAGGTAGCGGCCGTACTCGAAGATGCCCATCAGGAACAGCAGCAGGATGGACAGCACCAGGGCCGTCTCGACCAGGGTGGTGCCCCGCGAGCGGCGGGTGGCGGCGGCGCGACGCATCGGCGGTCTCCTCGCGGGGGCGGTCACCAGGTGGGGACGGTGGCGTTGATGGTGAACGGCCGGTCCACCAGCATCACCCAGTCCACCTGGTACGACACGGTGTTCGGATTCACCAACTCCAGGGTGCTCCACAGCACCTTCTCCCGCAGCGGGCGGTTGCCCACCGCCTTCAGCACCCCGGGGGCGGACTCGTCGGTGATGGTCACCGTCACCCGAAACCGCTGCCCCTGGATGCCGGTGTACGGCTCGCCCGTGCCGGGGGTGCCGACCAGCGGCGGGTCGGTGGCCGAGTCCCACGGCTGCCAGGCGAACGTCACGTCCACGTCCGCGTACTTCAGCCGCGTCAGCCCGGCCCCGGACAGGTACTGCATGACCGCCGACTTGACGCTCGGCTGGCCCGCAGTGTAGGTGGTCACCAGGGTCTGGGTGCCGTCCGGCTTGATGGTCACCGCCTGGGCGGCCATCCGCGCCCCCTCACGGGCCGAGTTGGCCACGATCTGCTGCACCTGCACGTACCGCCCCATCTCCCACAGCCCGATGATCATGGGCACGACGGTGAAGATCATGACGGCCGCCAGCTCGACCGTGGCGGTGCCACGGCGGCGGACCGGGTGGGGCCTGCGCAACATGTTCGGCCTCAGGATGAACGGACGGGCGAGCCGGCCGTCGGGGCGGAACGACGGCGCGATAAAGTAGCACAGGTTTGCCGGCGGGCCGGACGGGCCGGACGATTCCGGACGATTTGTCGACCGCCGACCGCAGCGGGTCACACCGCCGGCTCAGACTTGTCGCCGCGTGATACCGGGTGTCGAAAGGTTAACGTCGGGGCAACCGTGGTGAAATCGCCCAGCGGTGTGCCGTTCCGAAACAGCCGCGGACGGCCGAAAACTAACCCGGAATGAGCATCGCGGATTTCGTCGAACGATTTGCCTGAAATCCGCCGGTCCGAGTGGCGAAGTAACAGGCGACGCGGTTTCGGCACTGGCGTTGCTTGAATTGCGTCGCGGCGGCCTGATGCGAGTCCAGACCGCCAACGGGGTTTCGACCCCGTCGCTCCCATCTAAACGGGCACGAGAGTAGTTCGGGGTCTGCGAGTCCCCCGGGCCGAATCTCGTGCCCCACTTCTTTTTACGCCCCGATCGTACCCCATACTAACGGCATGAGCCTGCCGGCCCCCCGCCCGTGGATGGTGTTCGCCGACGACTGGGGGCGGCACCCGTCGAGCTGCCAACATCTTGTCCGACATGTACTTCCGTATCGGCCCGTGTACTGGGTAAACACCATCGGCACTCGCCCGCCGCGGCTCGATTGGGGGACGCTGAAACGGGCGACCGGCAAGCTGCGGGGGTGGTTCAGTCCCGTGAACCCCGACCGCGAGGGAGGGGGTACGGAACCCGGCCCCCACATCCTCTCGCCCAAGATGTGGCCGTCGTTCCGCTCCGGTTTCGGTAAGGCCCTCAACCGCCGGATGTTGCGGCGGGCCTTATCCCCGCTCGTGGCCGGCCTGACCCCGCCGCCGGTGGTCGTCACCACCCTGCCGCTCGTGGCCGACCTGGTCGGCGAATGGCCCGGCGTGCGGTGGGTGTACTACTGCGTGGACGACTTCGGCGTCTGGCCCGGCTACGACGGCGAGACGATGCAACTCATGGAGCGGCAACTGGTTCCGCAGGTGGACGCGGTGATCGCGGTGAGCGAGACCCTTCAGCGGCACGTCGAGCAACTCGGGAAGCCGGCCCACCTGCTCACCCACGGCGTCGATCTGAACCACTGGCGGGCGGGGGCGTCCGGCACCCCGCCGGAGTTCGCCGGACTGGAACCACCCATCGTTCTGTTCTGGGGGGTGATCGACCGGCGGATGGACGTGGCGTTCGTCCGGCACCTGGTCAACCGCTTCACCACTGGTTCGGTGATTCTGGTCGGCCCGCGGGAGGATCCCGACCCGGAACTACTGACCTTGCCGCGGGTGGTCGTCCGCCCGCCGGTGCCGTACTCCCGGTTGCCGGAACTGGCGGCGGCGGCGGACGTTCTCGTCATGCCGTATGCCGACCTGCCGGCGACGCGGGCGATGCAACCGCTCAAGCTGAAGGAGTACCTGGCGACCGGCAAGCCGGCGGTGGTGCGACACCTACCATCGACCACGGGGTGGGCCGACTGCGCCGACGTGTGCGGCGACCCCGAGTCGTTCACCGCGGCGGTGATCGAACGGCTGCGGAGTGGATTACCGGATTCGCAGCGGGCGGCGCGATCACGGTTGGAGAGCGAAGGGTGGGCGGAGAAGGCGCGGCAGTTCGAGCGGTGGGTGAACGGCGACGGGTGAATTCGTTGGTGTCCCGCCTTCAGGCGGTCTTCCGAGGCAACGAAGAACGGCTTGAAGGCCGGACACCAACACCGGCGATCCCGGCTATGCCGCGTCGCCGAAGCGGAACAGCCGCGGGTGGTACCCCTCAGACGGCGGCGGTTCGGTGCTGAGCGGGAAGTGCAGCACGTCGGTGTCATCGGCGATCGGCGCGGACGGGGGCTCGGTCGGCAGCGGCGGGGGGACTTTCGACTCGTCGATCGGGATCGACCAGCGGTCCAGGTCCGGTTCGCCCGGCGGGAAGTCGTCGTCCATGTCCGCCTCCCGAAGGTGGGTCTTTTCATCCGTGGCACCGGCGGCCCGCCGGTGCCACGGAAGAAAAAGACAAGCCACGAGATCGTTCACCACCGCAGCACGGCCGTGCCCCAGGCCAGGCCGGCGCCGAACCCGCTGAGCAGCGCCAGTTGCCCGTCCTCTAATCGGTTTTCCGCCAGCGCCTCGTCCAGGGCAATCGGGATGGACCCGGCGGACGTGTTCCCGTACCGCTCCAGGTTGTTGAACACCTTCCCCCGCGGGATGCTCAGCGAGTCGATGGCCGCGTTGATGATGCGGATGTTCGCCTGGTGCGCGACATACAGGTCGATGTCCGTCACGCCCAGCCCGGTCGCTCCGAGCACGTCCTGGATGGTGTCGCTCAGGATGTTCACCGCCCACTTGAACACCGCGTGCCCGTCCATGTGCATGTACTGCTTGCGGTCGGCCAGCAGCTCGGGGGTGGGCGGCAGGCGGCTGCCGCACGCGTCCCGCTTGAGCATCGGCCCGCCCGACCCGTCGCTGCCCATGCTGTACGCCAGGATGCCCTGATCCTCCCGCCCCGGCTCGATGATGACGGCCCCGGCCCCGTCCCCGAACAGCGGGTAGGTGCGGATGTCGTCCGGGTTCAGCACCCGGCTGTTCGTGTCCCCGCCGATCACCAGCGCCCGCTCGCTCAGCCCGGCCTTCACGTACGCCGCCGCGGTGATGAGCGCGTACATGAACCCGGCGCACGCCGCCTCGATCTCGACGGCCGGGCCGATCATGCCGAGCCGGTCTTGCACCAGGCAGGCGGTGGACGGGAACGACATGTCCGGGGTGAACGTGCCGAGTACCAGCAGGTCGCAGTCGCGGCCGGTCAGCCCGGTCTTGGCGAACGCGTCGTTCGCCGCCTCCACGCACAGGTCGGAGGTGGCCTGGTGGGGTAGGGCGTGCCGCCGCTCCAAAATGCCGGTCCGTTTGACGATCCAGTCCGAGTCGAACCCCAGGCGGGCGTGCAGGTGGTCGTTCGACACGATCGCGTCGGGCAGGTACTTCCCGGTGCCGACCACCTTGAAGCCGGTCAGGGACCGGCACTTCGGCCGCGGCGACAGGCGTTCGCTACTCATCAGGCGGTCATCCGTGTCGAGCCGCCGACCGGGTGGGTGCGAGTCCCCGGGGCGAACGCGGGCCGGTGGAGGTAAGGGGGCATTATATGGGGAACCCCGGCTCTTTGAGTGGTAGACACGCCCCGCGGGTCGTTTCCGGGTGAACCGGCGGCGGCGGTCGGTGCTGGGTGAACCGCGGGCGTCAGCCCGTCGGGTAGTCCACCCACGGGCTGACGCCCGCGGTT
>JALHQU010000031.1 GCA_022841795.1 Fimbriiglobus sp. | reverse complement strand
GACGGGGGGGGCGTGCCCCCCGCCGTCGTACAGCCCGCCGGCCGGCGGGCCGCCCACCTCGGCCACGTTGTACTTCTCCCACAGCGCGTCCGACCGGCGGAACACCACCGCGCACGTCTCGCACCACTTGCGGCGGATGGCGTTCGCCTCCGGGAAGTAGTCGTAGTTGTCCAGCCCCTTCACCACCACCCACTGCAGCGGCGCCCACCCGTTCGGGTACATCCACTGGTACCGCTCGCCCAGGTCGGTGGCGGTAGGCAGCGGCTTGCCGTCCACGTCGTCGGCCAGGGTGGTCACCAGCCCGCCGGGCAGGTCGAACCGCGGCAGCCAGTCCTTCACCAGGCGGGCGGCCTGCTCGCGGGTGGCGAGTTTGGCCCACAGCGGGAAGAACCCGGCCAGGGTGGGGATGCGGCTGCGGCGGTACTTCACCACCCCGCCGTCCTCCTTCGGCAGTTCCACGTCCGGCTTGTCGTCGCCGTAGGCCCGCTTCCACGCCGCCGCGTTGAAGTCCACGTCGAAGTAGAACCCCTGCTCGTCGTCCCACATCAGTTGGTTCATCATGTCCGCGCGGGTCTTGGCCCGCTGCCGCCACAGGCTGGCCCGCCACGGCCGCCCGAGGTGCCGCTCGTCCGCCTCGGCGAAGTCCATCTCCCGCAGGTACAGGATGGCGTTCAGGTCCACCGGCAGGTGGTCCAGCCACCGCCCGCCGCACCGCGGCGAGTGGTCCCACCCGCTCTCGCACGCCGCCAGGTCGTGCAGGAAGTTGGTGTCGAAGTACCGGGACAGGCCGTCCTCCCGGTTGTGCAGGCGGTAGTGCGGCTGGGCTTCGCCGAGCCACACGGTGTCGTGTTCCACCTCGGCCAGCCGCATCATCTTCGCCAGGAACTGGAGGGCGTCGGTGTCGCCCCGCCGCCGCTTCACCCCGAACGCCAGCCAGATCAGCTTGGTGAACACCGGCGGCTGCGAACGAGACAGGAAGTGCCCGCGGCTGGCGTTCGGGATCAGCCCGTACCTGTGCAGCAGGTGGGCCATGTTCTCCACCAGCCCGACGATCAGGTGCTCCTGCTGCGTGCCGACCAGCCCGAGGGCGGTGAAGAAGCTGTCCCAGTAGTACATCTCCTGGAACATGATCCGGTTGCTGGGGATCAGGTAGGGGTGCGGGAGGGACAGCAGGGTGTCCGCCCCGCTCTCCTGCGGGGAGTGGCGGATGAGCTGCTTCCAGTAGGACGAGATGTACGCCAGCACGTCGCTGTAGTCGGACACCATGCGCTCGCCCCCGTACTGTTCGCTCATCCGGATCGTAACCGCTCCACCAGCTTCGCCAGGTCGGCCGGCGGCGGCATCTCCCAGTGTAGATGACTGCCCGAAGCCGGGTGGTCGAACCCGAGTTCGGTGGCGTGCAGGGCCAGCCGCGGCGCCCCGCTGGCGTCCGGCACGGCGTCGCCGGTCGGCTTGCGGCAGTACACCTTGTCCCCGCAAACCGGATGCCCGGCCTCGCTCAGGTGGATGCGAATCTGGTGCGTGCGGCCGGTCTCCAGCCGGCACGACAGGAGGGTGTACCCCGTCAGCCGCTCCTCGACGGTGACGTGCGTGACCGCCTCCTTGCCGGTGTTCGCCAGCCGGGTGCTGCCCCGCCGGCCGTCGCCGCGGTCCCGCACCAGCATCGAGCGGATGGTCTGGGCGGGCAGGAAGCCGGGCACGACGGTCAGGTAGCGGCGGACGACGGTGTGCTTGCGGAACTGCATTCCCAGGCCGCGCTCGGCCAGCGGGGAGCGGGCGAAGCAGAGCAGGCCGGACGTTTCCTTATCCAGGCGGTGGACGATGCGGAGCGGCGGCAGGGCACGGGCCGGGCGGTTCAGTCGCTTGGCGACTGCCCACTGCGTCACGTCTTGCAGCGTCGGCACCAGCTCCCGCCGCTGCTCCGACCACTCCAACTCGGACGGGTGCCGCACGGTGTTGATGCCGGCCGGCTTCTCGACCACGACGACGTGGTCGTCCAGGTGGCGGATGACCAGGCCGTCGGGCGTGGCCGTGCGGGGCTGGTGGACCGGCTGGCCGAGCAGGGTGACGAGTTCGCCTTCGGCCAGCCGCCGGGCGGAGTCGGTGCAGACGGAATCGCCGACCTTCACCCGCCGGCCTTCGATCAGCTTCCGCACGTCCGCCCACGACGGCTGGGACTCGTGCAGCCGCGACCGCAGTACCTTGGCCAGCGTGTGCCCGGTTTCGGGGGCGATGACGGTGAACGGCGGGAGGGTCATTTTTTGAGGAAGTAGAACACGAGTTGGACGAGAAAGGATGAGCCGAGAGCGAGTACCGCACCGACAATGATGTACACGAACTGCCAGCCACGCTTGCTGGCCTCTTCGTCACGCTTTTCTAGTTTGTTCACCCGGTCTTCCAGCACGGCGACTGACTTCCCCAAGTCGATCAGCGTGTCGGAACCACCAGTCAGGGTCTCGACCTGTTTCGCTATCGTGGCCACCGATTTCGACAGTTCGAACAGCCCGTACTCTTGAAGCCGCTGCTCCAGGAGTGCAAGTCGCCCTTTGATGGATTCGAGTTCGGAGCTCAACTGCTTGGCGAGTTCAGTCGGCTTGCTGGAGAGCATTCCCCTCCTCCATCGCTCGGATCAGGGCGTCGATCACCGGCTTTCGTTGCCGCGAGCGATAGGCCAGCACCTCGGACAGCATCTGGAGTGTTCCGATTGTCCGCGCACGTTTGTCGAACAGATCCTCCTGGGAGAAGAAGTGAGGCGATGACCGTTCCCCCAAGTCGTCCTTTTCGGACACCGTGGCCCAGACCCCACCGTGACGGGGTTCGAGCCGCCAACTGAGTGAAGGAGGGGGCGGGGAATCAGTTGCCGAGTCGGGGAAATAGTTCTCCCAGAACAGATCGCTGGCTTTCAGTACCATCTCGCGGAGTTCGTTGTTGGCGCGGATCGACTCGTCGATCTTCGTGTTCTCGACCGTGTTCGGTTTCATTCGCCACCTCCTTCCCAAAAGTATACCGCGTCCAACACGGTTCGTGACAAAGCGCTCGCACCAAGCAACCAGGGCAGGCGGCGAGCCGCGGCGGTCAACCGCCTGCCCTGGAAAGTTCACGCCGCCTCACCCCTTCGCGGGCAGGTCGAAGCGGTCGAGGGTCATCACCTTCGTCCACGCGGCCACGAAGTCGCGGACGAACTTCTCCGGCGAGTCGCCGCAGGCGTACACCTCGGCGATGGCCCGCAGCTGCGAGTTCGAGCCGAACACCAGATCGACGGCGGTGCCGGTCCACTTGACCGCCCCCGTCTTGCGGTCCCGCCCCTCGTAGATGTGGGCGCACTGGGCGTGCTTCTTCCACTCGGTGCCCATGTCGAGCAGGTTCACGAAGAAGTCGGTCGTCAGCGTCCCCGGCCGCTGGGTGAACGCGCCCAGCGGGGACTGGCCGACGTTCGCCCCCAGCACCCGCAGCCCGCCGACCAGCACGGTCATCTGCGGGGCGGTGAGCGTCAGCAGCCGCGCCCGCTCCAGCAGCGACTCTGCCGCGGGGCACTTGTCCTCCTTCCGCTGGTAGTTGCGGAACCCGTCGGCGGTCGGTTCGAGGACGGCGAACGACTCCACGTCGGTCGTCTCCTGGGTGGCGTCGGTGCGGCCCGGCGCGAACGGCACCGTCACGTCCACCCCCGCCTTCTTGGCCGCGGCTTCGACGGCTGCACACCCGCCCAGCACGATCAGGTCCGCCAGCGACACCTTCTTCTTGCCGGTCTGGGCGGCGTTGAACTCCTTCTGCACCTTCTCCAGCACCGGCAGCACCTTCGCCAGTTCGGCCGGCTGGTTCACCTCCCAGTCCTTCTGCGGGGCCAATCGGAGGCGAGCGCCGTTCGCCCCGCCCCGCTTGTCCGACCCGCGGAAGCACGCCGCCGCGGCCCAGGCGGTGGACACCAGTTGCGAGACGCTCAGCCCGGACGCGAGCACCTTCGCCTTCAGTGCGGCGACGTCCTGGTCGTTCACCAACTCGTGATCGACGGCCGGCACCGGGTCCTGCCACAGTTGCGGCGGGGCCACCTCCGGCCCGAGCAGCCGGCTGACCGGCCCCATGTCGCGGTGCGTCAGCTTGTACCACGCCTTGGCGAACGCCTCGGCGAACTGGTCCGGGTGCTGGTGGAACCGCTTCGAGATCTTCAGGTATTCCGGGTCCGTCCGGAGGGCCAAGTCGGTGGTGAACATCATCGGCGCGTGCTTCTTGGCCGGGTCGTGGGCGTCCGGCACGGTGCCCGCCGCCGCCCCGTTCTTGGGCGTCCACTGCTGCGCCCCGGCCGGGCTTTTCGTCAGCTCCCACTCGTGCCCGAACAGGTTCTCGAAGTACCCGTTGTCCCACTTGATCGGGTTGCTCGTCCACGCCCCTTCCAGCCCGCTGGTGATGGCGTGGGCGCCCTTGCCGGTCTGGAAGCGGTTCGTCCAGCCGAGGCCTTGCTCCTCCAGGCCGGCCCCTTCGGGTTCGGGGCCGCAGTATTCGGCCGCGTTCGCCGCCCCGTGCGCCTTGCCGAACGTGTGCCCGCCGGCGATGAGCGCCACCGTCTCCTCGTCGTTCATCGCCATGCGGCCGAACGTCTCGCGGATGTGGCCGGCGGAGGCCGCCGGGTCCGGCTGCCCGCCGGGGCCTTCCGGGTTCACATAGATCAGGCCCATCTGCACCGCCCCGTAGGGCTTCTGCAGCCGCATGTCGTCGTCGTACCGCTCGGCGCCCAGCCACTCGATCTCGGCCCCCCAGTTGATGTCCGCCTCCGGCTCCCAGATGTCCTCCCGCCCGCCGGCGAACCCGAACGTCTTGAACCCCATGCTCTCCAGGGCCACGTTCCCGGCCAGTACCATCAGGTCCGCCCACGACAGCTTCCGCCCGTACTTCTGCTTCACCGGCCACAGCAGCCGCCGCGCCTTGTCCAGGCTGGCGTTGTCCGGCCAACTGTTCAGCGGGGCGAACCGCTGGGTGCCGGAGGCCGCCCCGCCGCGGCCGTCGGACGTGCGGTAGGTGCCGGCGCTGTGCCACGCCAGGCGGATGAACAGCGGACCGTAGTGCCCGTAGTCGGCCGGCCACCAGTCCTGCGAGGCGGTCATCACCGCGTCGATGTCCTTCTTCACCGCCGGCAGGTCGAGCGTATTGAACTCGGCAGCGTAGTCGAACTCCTCGCCCATCGGGTCGGCCGCGGGCGAGTTCTGGTGCAAGATTTCCAGGTTCAGCTGATTCGGCCACCAGTCGCGGTTCGACCGGGCTTTGGTCGTCGCCGGCTCGTGCTTGCCGTTCAGCACCGGGCACTTGGTTTCGGTCGCCATATGTCCTCCGACGGGCGTGGCCCGTGAGTGCGGTGTGTGATTCGGAACGAGGTTGGTGAAGTTGATTTACCCCTGCGATTCGCGGCCGGCAACCGTGGCCTGACCGGAGCGGTGGCGGATGAGTAGCCTAGCGACGTCTCCCGCCTTCCACACCGACGAGGGGTTCATGTCCGCAATCTCCCGACTCATCCTGATCGCCGCGTTCGCCGCTTGCGGCGTTGCCACCGCCCAGCCGGTGCGGAAGTACGACGACAAGGCCGCCCCGCCGTTCAAGGTGCTGAAGGAGGGGGAGACCCCGCCGCTCGATGCCCACGACAACTTCGTCATCGGCCCGAAGTACAGCCCGGCCGTGGAGCGCACGAAGGTGAAGGACGTGCCCGAGGGGAAGGTGGAGCAGTTCGAGATCGACTCGAAAGAGACGAAGCTGTTCAACCCCGGCATCTCCCGCCTGAAGGACGAGAACGGCAAGGATAAATTCGGGAAGCCCGATCCGAAGAACCCGAAGACGCTGATCGTCGAAACGAAGACCATCGACTACAAGCGGAAGATCGGGGTGTACGTCCCCGCCGGGTACAAGGAGGGCACCGAGGCGCCGTTCATGGTGGTTCACGACGGCCCCAAACAAGCCACCGACTACAAGACCATCCTCGACAACCTGATTCACCAGAAGCGGATCCCGCCGATCGTGCTCGTCTCCATCGCCAACGGCGGGGGCGACGCCCAGGGGCACGAGCGGGGCAAGGAGTACGACAATATGAACGGCGACTACGCCACCTACATCGAGGACGAGGTGCTGCCGCGGGTGGAGAAGACGTGCAAGGTGAAGCTGACCAAAGACCCGGACGGGCGGGCGGCGATGGGGTGCAGCTCCGGCGGGTCGTGCGCGCTCATCATGGCGTGGTTCCGCACCGACCTGTACCACCGCGTGCTCACCACCTCCGGCACGTTCGTCAACCAGGCGTGGCCGTTCGACGACAAGTACCCGGACGGGGCGTGGGGGTTCCACGAGACGCTCATCCCGAAGGAGGCGAAGAAGCCGCTCCGCATCTTCATCCAGGTCGGCGACAAGGACTTGTTCAACCCGAACGCGATGCGGGACAACATGCACGACTGGGTGGAGGCCAACCACCGCATGGCGAAGGTGCTGAAGGAGAAGGGGTACGAGTACCAGTACCTGTTCTGCCAGGGGTCCGGCCACTGCGACGGCAAGGCCCAGGGGCAGTTCCTCCCGCACGCCATCGAGTGGACGTGGAAGGGGTACAGGGAGAAGAAGGGGAAGTAGACCGGGCTGCACCAGGTCGCCAGGGGTCTCCGTGGGGCGGGCCGAAAAAAACTCACCCCCGATGCCCAGCACGCGCTCCACGATCAACTCCTCGGGCGGAGAGGCAAAGTACGCCTACTCCTTCACCCCCTGGCGGGAGACGATCGGGACGTACCCGATTTCTAAACCCTTCGGTGGGGTGACGAGAACGGCCGGGTCGAGGTCGGCCAGCTTGCCGACGGTCGGCGGGGGCAGGTACTCGCGGTCCTTCGTCCACGTCTTGTGCAGCAACTCGATCCGCTTCTGAAGCGTCTCGCGTTCGGCGGCGGTCAGGTCGGCGTTCAGCAGGGCGGGCTGGTCGGCGAACCGATACCAGGAGTACGTCACCACGCTGCCGTCCCCCAACTTCGCCTCGAACGGCCCGGCCGCCGGCCCCGGCTTCTTCCAGCAACTGTCCGCCTCGTCCGGTGTCACATACGGCTGCGGCTTGGCCGTCTTCTTCTGGGGGAACACCACCTTCGCCAGTCCGGTCTCGGCCGGCACGTCCTTCGCACTCACCACCACCCACCGCTCCTTGTCTTTGGCGTCCTTCTCCCGGCGGTAGTATTCGGGCAGTGTGACCGTCGCCCCGTCCGTCGTCACCGTCTCCTTCGCCCACTTGTACCCGTAGGTGGTGTCGTCGAGGGCGGTCGGCGTGGCGAACGAGTTCCACGCCACCGGCACCTTCTTCTCGCGGGGCGTGTTCGGCGGGTAGATCTGCCACGTCGCTCCGCCGCCGCCCTTGAACGTGTGGACGGCCGACGCCTTTGAATCGATGGTGCCGGACACCTCTTTCCCGCCGTTGAACCACGCTTCCACCCCATCCCAGAGTGCGGCCTTGCTGTACGCGGTGATGCGGTGAATGAGCGGGGCGTCGCCATCCGGCTTCGCCGGGAACAACGTGGGGGCGACGCGGGCGTAGGTGTCGCCCTTCGCGTCGGTGGCGGTGTACGCCGGCACGTGCTGCGTCTCCATCTGCACCGCCTTGTTCGGGTCGGACGGCCGGGTGTCGAGGAACAGCCCGCCCAACTCCGGCTTCTCGCCGGTCGGCTTCGACCAGAAGTGCGGCAGGAAGAACGTCACCGGCCCCTTGAAGTTGCCGGTGTTCAGGAACAGCGTCCAGCACTGGTTGCCGGTCGGCACGTCCTTGCCGGCGGTTGTCGTCTTCGCGGCGGTCAGCGGCAGCGGCAGGTAGCCGTACCCGAACAGCTCGCCGCTCGTGCCTTGTTTCAGGTTCAGGCCGTCCGGCGGCCACAGCACCCACGGGCTGAGTTGGGCGACGGCGTACTTGCCGTTGGGCTTCTTCCAGTCGCGGCCCTTGCCGGCGCCGGGGCCGTTCGCCCACTCGCTGAACTCGAGCGCCACCCCGCCCATGATGAACTTCGGCGTCTCGGTGGCGAACCGGGTGTCCCGCCACCAGCCGAGGCCGCCTTCAATGTCGGAGTAAATCTTATCGGGCTTCTTCCCGTCGTACTGGGCGAACATCCAGGTGCCGAACAGCCCGCTCTGGAAGTCCTGGCCGGGGTAGTGCTTCAGCAGCGGCCACGCCGCCACATACATGGAGAACCCGCCGTTGTACTTCTTGTCCACCCTGTCGTGCGGGACGAGCAGGTAGCCGGCCATCTCCGCCGGCGTGGGTGTTTTGTCCGGCTGTTTGGCGGGCGGTTTCTCCGCCCTGGCCGGGTCGAGCAGCACGTCGGCGAACGCCTTCCCGATCGGCGCCAGAATCTTGGCGGCGCCGAGGTAGTGGTACCCGCCGTTCGACACGCCCGCCTTCAGCCGCTTCAACTCCTCCGGTTTGAACTCCTCGTCCAGCGCTTTCTTGCGGGCCGCCTCCTTCTCCGGCTCCGTGGGCTTCGGCGTCGCCTTGCGGAACCCCTGCTCCAGCTTGTCGTACAACCGCTCCTTCCGCTGCGCGAGCGCGTCCAGGTCGTCATCCCAGAACGACGCCGTCTCGACCGCGAACACGGTCCCCTTGAACTCGGGGAGCGCCGCCGCCTTCCGCTGGGCCGCCCGGAAGTGCATCATCGGGACTTTCTTGTCGCCCTTCAGGCCGTCGATGCCCATGACGCCGACGACGAACGGCAGCTTCGGGGCGGACAAATCCTTCCGCACGTCACGGATGAAGTGGGCCAACAGGTCGGCGTACAGGTCGTACCCGCCGGGCTTGTCGTGGTCCGGGTACTCCGAATGGCCGACGTAGTCGTTGAACCCCTGGAACCAGACGAACCCGGCCAGCTCGTACCCCTTCTTCTCGTCGTAGTCGGGCACCACCCGCTTGATGTCCTTGAGCACCTTCTTGGTGTGGGCGATCATCTCGCGGTAGTACACGCCCGTCGCCTTCACCTTCTCCGCCTTCACCTTCTCGATATCCTCGCCCCGCTTTTTCCGCCGGGCCAGCTCGGCCTCGCTCCACTCGAACGGGCCGCCGCTCGGCGGGCGGAAGTCGGTGTGCAGGCTGCGGCCGCCCCACGAGGTCTTGATGATGAGGATGGGTTCGCCGAGCCGGTCTTCCATCGTCAGGCCGAACGTGTACTCCGGCCCGATGCGATTCCCCTCCACGCCGAACGCGCCGTAGCCGACCGTCAGTTTGCCCGTCTGCTCTTTCAGGTCGGTGTAGGCGTCGCCCTGGCAGCCGACCGACGTGATCCGCACCTTCTCGCACACCCGCGGCTTGCCGTCCGGCCCGCGCATCGCCTTCAGCAGCGGGGCCGCCTTCGGGTCGTCGGCCATGCTGTCGAACGTGGTTACGCTGGCGTGCCCCTGCATGTTCGACTGCCCGGCCAGGATGAACACCTTCAGCGGCTTGTCGGCAGCGGGCAAAGGGGCGACGACCGCCAGGGCGAAGGCGGCTGCGAGGGGGAGGCGGAACACGGCGACACCTCGGAAGGAATGTGGGCGGCATCATCTCACTTCGGGAGATCATTCTGGGGATAATCGCGGTCGAAATGGGGAAAATCGGCGAAGAAGGTCGAGGAACTGCTCACAACCCTGCAAGTTCGCGGGCGAACTCTGGCGGTGACCCGGCGGCGTGCGTCACGCCGCGCCTGGTTTCCCTTTCCGCTTCCCCTGCCGCCGTTTCTGGGTGCTGCGTTTCGGCCGGTAGCCAGCATGCTTCACCCCTGGGGGCACCGACCGTTCGCCGGGTTGCTCGCCTTTCGCGGGGTTGGCGACGGTGTGGTAGTGGTCGGCGTTCGCCTGCTTCCGCCGGGCGTCGAGCGCCTCCTTCGGCGGGTTGGCCGGGATCAGCCCGTCGCACCCGCCGATCAGGTCCGTCCGGCCGGACTCGATCAGCGCCTGCCGCACGGCGAAGTAGTTCTCCGGTTTGAAGAACTGCATGAGCGCCCGCTGCGTCTTGCGGTCGGACAGCCCCCTGGCGATCGTCACCGGCTTCTTGGTGAACGGGTCGAGGCCGGTGTACCACATGCAGGTGGCGATGTCGAACGGGGCGGGGATGAAATCCTGCACCTGGTCCGGGCGGTAGCCGTTCCGCTTCAGGTACAGGGCCAGGTCGATCATCTCCGCCACCGTGCTGCCGGGGTGGGACGCGATGAAGTACGGCACGAGCTGCTGCTTCGGCTTGCCCGCCGCGGCGGACGCCGCGTGGAACTGGTCGGCGAACACGCCGAAGTTGTCGATGCTCGGCTTCTTCATCAGGTCCAGCACCTGCGGGCTGGTGTGCTCCGGGGCCACCTTCAGCCGCCCGCCGACGTGGTGCGCCGCCAACTCCTCAACGTACTCCGGCGACAGTTGCGCCAGGTCCATGCGGATGCCGGACGCCACGAACACCTTGCGGATGCCCGGCGTTTGGCGGACCCGCTTCATCAGGTCGATCGTCGGCCGGTGGTCGGTGCCGAGCAGCTTGCAGATGGTGGGGTGGATGCAGCTCAGCCGCTTGCACTTCGCCTCCACCTCCGGGCGGGTACACCGCATCCGGTACATGTTGGCCGTCGCCCCGCCGACGTCGCTCACCACCCCCTTGAACTCCGGGTCGGCGGCGATCTTCTCCGCCTCCTTCTGGATCGACTCGGGCGAGCGGTTCTGGATGATCCGCCCCTGGTGGGCGGTGATGCTGCAGAACGTGCAGCCGCCGAAGCAGCCCCGCATGATGGTGATCGAGTCCTTGATCATCTCGTGCGCGGGGATCGGCTCGGCGTAGCTCGGGTGCGGGCGGCGGGTGTACGGCAGGTCGTAGTAGCGGTCCATCTCCTCCTGCGACAGCGGCAGGTTCGGCGGGTTCTGCACCACCGCCTGCCGGTCGTGGAACTGCACGAGGGCGGCGGCGTTGAACGGGTTGGTGTTCAGGTGGATGACGCGGGTGGCCTCGGCGAACGCCAGCTTGTCGGCCTTCACGTCCTCGAACGAGGGGATGACGACCGGCGAGCCGGGAGCGTGAGCGACCGGAGGTTTTATTGCCTCCGGTCGCTCACGCTCCCGGCTCGCCAGGAACTGCTCGCTCTCTTTCGCCCCCAGCGCGTAGGCCACGCCGCGTAGGTCGCGCAATTCCTTCACCGTCTGCCCGGCCTGCAACCGCTTCGCGATCTCCACGATGGTCACCTCGCCCATGCCGTAGGCGACCAGGTCGGCCTTGCTGTCGAGCAGGATCGACCGCTTCACCGTGTCGGACCAGTAGTCGTAGTGGGCGAGCCGCCGCAGGCTCGCCTCCACCCCGCCGGCGATGACCGGCACGCCGGGGAACGCCTCGCGGCACCGCTGGCTGTACACCAATGTCGCCCGGTCCGGCCGCAGGCCGATCCGCCCGCCGGGGCTGTACGCGTCGTCGTTCCGCACCTTCTTGTTGGCGGTGTAGTGGTTGATGAGCGAGTCCATGTTCCCCGCGGACACGGCGAAGAACAGCCGCGGGCGGCCGAACTGCCGCCACGGGTCGGCCGTCTTCCAGTCCGGCTGCGACAGGATGGCCACGCGGAACCCGGCGTGTTCGAGCGCCCGGTGCAGGATCGCCATGGCGAAGCTGGGGTGGTCGATGTAGGCGTCGCCGGTGACGAACACCACATCTACCGAGTCCCACCCGCGGGCGTGCAGTTCCGCCGCCGACATCGGGGCGAACGGCGCGGCGTACCGCTCGGTCCAGAGCGGGAGCGAAATCTTCGACGTTTTCATGGTCGGCAGGAACGGAGCGGGTTGGCGGGTTTATTGTAATCTCAACCCCGATAACCCCGTGTCGATTTGTCCGTCGAACCGGCGGAGGTCGATCAAAAAACCGCCACGGAAGTGGCGTGAGTGCTACGTTTCCCACAGTGTACCATTCCGGTGAATGACCGCCACGCCGCACGACGTTGGTAAATCCACTATCCGCGGCGCGGGAATCCGAGTAATCTGCGGGGAATGGAGTAGCGACGTTCGGTCGGGCAGTCGCCCTCGCGCCCGGTTCGCCCGACCCGGAGTCTCGTCATGAAGGAACGGAACTCCTCCCTCCGCCGGTGGCTGTCCGCCGCCGTCACCACCGCCGTCGCGTCCGCCGCCCAAGCACAGCAGCGGCCGGACCTGACCATCCAGTATCGCGAACTGACCGACCGCGACGTGTTCCGCTTCAAGCTGAGCGGCACCGAGCACGAAAAGTCGGTCGGCTGGCTGTACTGGCAGTTCCCGGACACCACCCTCGGGTCGGTCGGGTTCGACCCGAACCTGCGGACGTTCTGCGCCGAGCCGCTGGTGCCGGTGGTGCCCGGCCGCGAGTACGGGTTCTCCATCGAGAGCTTCGGCAAACCGCCGCACTTCCCCGGGCTGAAGGCGGACGCGGCGGGCGAGCAGCAGGCGGCGAAGCGGGCCGACCGCGTCCGCGAGCTGTACGGCCGCCGCTACGCCGACGTGGTGAACAACCCGTCCACGGCGCCGGCGTTCCAGGTGGCGTTGTGGGAACTGCTCCAGGAGCCGACCGAGCCGGCCGCCGGCCAGGCGTACAGCCTGTTCAGCGGCGGGTTCCAGGCGAATTACCCGGCGGCGGACGCCGCCCCGGTGTACGTCCGCACGGCCGAGCAGTACCTCGGCGAACTGACCGGCGACCCCGCCCCGTTCCTCGACAGCCGGGAACTGGCAGGGATGGAACTGCTCCGCCTGACCGGGGTGGCAGACGCGACCGGGACGGCAGGCCAGTCGCAGTTAGCACTGCGACCTAGGGGCGGGGTGCAGCAGGCGAACGCGCCGTTCGCCAACACCCAGGACTCGACGGGCGGCGGGTTCTCGCCGCTCGGCGGCGGGTTACTCGGCAACCGCACCGCGCTCGCCGGGCTGGGTGGCGGCGGGGGTGGGTTCGGTGGCGGCGGCATTGGCGGCGGGTTCTTCGGCGGGGGTGGGGGCGGGGGCACGACCACGGAGTCCGGTAGCACGCCGAACCCGATCAGCCCGAACAGTCCGTCGCCGCCCGGCTCCCCGCCTCCACCGCCTGGTTCGCCGCCCCCGCCGCTCGTGCCGCCACTCGTACCTCCGCCCCCGCCACCGGGGTCGCCGCCCCCGCCGTCACCTCCCCCACCGCCTCCCCCGGACCCAGTGCCGGCCCCACCGGGGTTGGTCCTCGGGGCGGTCGCGGCCGGGCTGCTCGGCGCGCGGAAGCTGTTCAAGCGGAAGCCGGCCGACGGCTGACCGATCGACCTGTTCACGGCGAGTGAAAGGAGCCGGCAGCCAGCCGGCTCGTTTCACTCGCCGCGAACACTATCATGCCCATCAATTTCGACATCACATCCGGAGTCGCTCCTGTGGTCGAACTCGTCGAGTACCGCGGCTGGAAGAACAACCTGAAGCTGAGCAACGCCGACTGCGAACTGATCGTCACCCTGGACGTCGGCCCGCGGGTGATCGCCTACCGCCTACCGGGCGGGTTCAACGTGATGAAGAACTACACCGCCATGATGGGCGGCACCGGCGAGGCCGAGTGGCAGATCCGCGGTGGGCACCGCTTCTGGGTCGCCCCCGAAGACCTGACGCGCACATACTTCCCGGACAACCGGCCGGTGAAGTGGGAGCAGAAATCCCCGCTTGAGGTGGCGTTCACCCCGCCGCCGGAAACGGAGTACGGCGTGCAGAAGGTGATGACACTGAAGTTGGCGGAGCAGGGCACCCGCGTGCAGGTGACGCTGACGGTTACCAACGTGGGGAAAGAGCCGACGGACCTCGCCCCGTGGGGGCCGACGGTGATGGCCCCCGGCGGGGTGGAGGTGATCCCGCTGCCGCCGAAGGCCCCCCACCCCGGCCACGTGAGCAACGCCAAGTCGCCGGCCGACTACGGCCCGAACCAGGAACTCGTCTTGTGGCCCTACTTCGACTTCGCCGACACCCGGTGGACGTTCGGAGCGAAGTACATTTTCCTTCGGCAGGACGTGAACAAGGGGCCGACGAAGATCGGGCTAGCCCACCGCGGCGGGTGGGTGGGGTACGTGAACAGCAACACCCTGTTCGTGAAGCGGTTCGACTACCGCGACGGGGCGGTGTACCCGGACCGCGGCACCCGTTACCAGACGTTCAGCAACGAGGACATGCTGGAGATGGAGACGTGCGGCGAACTGGTGACGCTGAAGCCGGGGGAGTCGGCGAGCCTGGTCGAGAGCTGGGAACTGTTCGGCGGGGTGCCGGACGTGCGGTCCGAGGCGGACGTGGACAGGTGGGTGTTGCCGCTAGTTGGCGAGCCGGGAGCGTGAGCGACCGGAGGTTCGTGCCCTCCGGTCGCTCACGCTCCCGGATCACCCCGTCGCCACCCGCAGGCCGCGGGCCACCGCCCGCACGATCTTCCGCAGTTCCGGCTCCTCGATGCGGGCCACCGCGTCCTCCGGCGTGACCCACTCCCGCCGCCGCTCGTACTGCTCCGGCCACTGCTCCCGCACCTCGTCCACCGCCAGCACGAACACCGTCACCTGATGACACCGCCCGTCCTTGTCGTACTCGAACGTGCCGACCGACTCGGCGGACAGGGTGCCGAGCACCCCGGCCTCCTCCCATGCCTCGGTGGCGGCTGCGTCCGCCGCCGTCTGCCGCACCTCGATCCGCCCCTTCGGGATCACCCACCGCCGCCCGCTCCGGGAGGTGACCATGCACACCAGCCCGTCGCGGATCGGGATGGCTGCGGCCTGGCGGACGGGGGTCGGCATCGGCACGCTCCGCGGCTGAGGTTGTCGGCACCGTAGTCTAGCAGATAAAGAATAGGTGCGGCGGGCCACGCCGGTCGGATGTTTTCATGCAACCCTCACGCCGTCGGGGCGGGCCAAACCGGCCGGCGGTCTGATTTCCCGACGCCCCACGGAGCGCAACACCCGGCATGTCCGCCCCCACCCTCACCGTCCGCACGGTCATGCACCCCGACCCGGTCCGCGTCCTGCCGAATCATCCGGTCGGGGATGTGCTGCTGTTCATGAACCGCGAGCGGATCGGCTCGGTGCTGGTGTGCGACGACACCGACCGGCTGGTCGGCATATTCACCGAGCGGGATCTGCTCCGCCGGGTGGCCGACGCGGTCATCGGCTGGCGGTCGTACCCGGTATCCGACTGGATGACCCGCGACCCGCACACCATCCCGGCGGACGTGGGGTGGGAGGAGGCGATGGCCGCCATGACCCGGCAGAAGGTGCGGCACCTGCCGGTGGTCGAGGGCGGGCGGGTGGTCGGACTGCTGTCGTCGCGGATGCTGATCGCCCGGCGGGCGGAGTACCTGAACGAGCGGGTGGAGGAGCGGACGACGGAACTGCGGCGGGCGAACGACCAACTCATGGCCCGCGATCTGGAACTGGTGCACAACCTGCGGGCGGCCGGGCAGTTGCAGAAGACGTTGCTGCCGCACGCCCCGCCGGACTGGTCGGACCTGCGGTGGGCGCTGCACTTCGCCCCGCTCGACCACCTGGGCGGTGACTACTACGACTTCGCCACCCCGGACGCCGACCACCTTGGGTTCCTGATCGCCGACGCCAGCGGGCACAGCGTGGCGGCGGCCATGGTGGCCGTCCTCACCCGGTTCGCGTTCGCCGAGGTGGCCCACCGCACGACCAGCCCCGGCGAGGTGCTGGCGGCGCTGAACCAGCGGTTGAGCGGGGTGACGGAGGAGCGGTTCGTCACCGCGTTCTACGGGGTGTACGACCGCCGCACGCGGGAACTGCGGTACGCCAACGCCGGCCACCCGTACCCGCTCCGGGTGAACGCCGTCACCGGCGAGGTGAAGCCGATCACCGCCCAGGGGTTCCTGCTCGGCATCATCCCGGACGAGGTGTACGTCGAGCGGTCGGTCACACTGGCCCCCGGTGACGCGCTCTGTTTTTTCACCGACGGGCTGGTCGAAGCCCGCAACGAGATCGGCGAGCAGTACGGGGACGAGCGGCTGACCGAGTGCCTCCGCCGGCACTCATCGAGTTCGGAAACGGAGCTGGTCCGAGAGGTGTTGCGGTGCCAGAGGGCGTTCTGCTCGGACACCCCTCTGACCGACGATCTGACCCTGGCCGTGTGCCGATTCCAGCCGGACGGGGCGATGTAGTCACGGGCTGTGCGGCTGACCGGATAACCGTTCCCGTTTCTCTGAATCGTCGAGCTTCCCCCCGTAGACGCTGCTATCCAATTGGTCTATCCTGATACGTCTTCCCGGTTTCCGGCTCGCCCGGTGCCACCGTGTATCGCTCCGGGGTCGGCGGAGGTTGTCTCGCAACCGCCTCTCCCTCCACACCGCCGCCCCGTTCCGATCGAACTCCTTCCCAGGGATTCGTCTCCGATATGACTCCCGATCAACCTCTCGCCGGCCGCCGGAAGCGCAAGAAGCGTAAGTTCCCGTGGCTCGCCGCCGCCATGGCGGTCGCCACCGTCGGCCTGTTCGGGAACAGCCCGAGCGGCTCGTCCGGGGGCAGCCACTGGCAGCCATTCGAGTTCCTCACCAGCCCCGTGTACGGCACCCCGGAGAAGGCCGGGCTGCTGGCCGCGGTGGCGATCGCCATTTCCGGGCTGGTGTACGCCTTCCGCGCCGCCAAAACGGTGTACGCTGCGGAGACCGGCACGAGCGCCATGAAGGCCGTCGCCGATGCCGTGCGGCAGGGGGCGGACGCGTATCTGAAGCGGCAGTTCACCGTGGTGGCGGTGCTGCTGGTGGTCCTCACGGCGCTCATCATCCTGGCCAAGTGGCCGTGGCACCTGAGTCAATCGCACGACTCGGCGACGGAGCGGATCGCCGTCACCATCGGCCGCGGGGTGGCGTTCCTGATCGGGGCCATCTTCAGCGCCAGCGTCGGGTTCATCGGCATGCGGCTGGCCACGGCCGGGAACATCCGGGTCGCCGCCGCCGCACGTAAGAGCTTCGGCGAGGCGATGCGGCTGGCGTACCGCTGCGGCACCGTCACCGGCATGTTCACCTGCGGCCTCGGGCTGCTCGGCGGCACCCTCATCCTGCTGTTCTTCGGCGAGCTGGCGTACGAGACGCTGCTCGGGTTCGGGTTCGGCGGGTCGCTGCTGGCGCTGTTCATGCGGGTGGGCGGGGGCATCTACACCAAGGCGGCGGACGTGGGGGCGGACCTGGTCGGCAAGATCGAGAAGGACATGCCGGAGGACGACCCGCGGAACGCCGCCACCATCGCCGACAACGTGGGCGACAACGTGGG
This sequence comes from Fimbriiglobus sp., assembly GCA_022841795.1. Classification (GTDB taxonomy): domain Bacteria; phylum Planctomycetota; class Planctomycetia; order Gemmatales; family Gemmataceae; genus JALHQU01. The sequence continues at coordinate 31,107 of JALHQU010000031.1, read as the reverse complement.
CGACTGTGCCGGCATGGCGGCGGACGTGTTCGAGAGCTACGCGGTGACGATGGTGGCGGCGGTCATCCTCGGGTACGCCGCCCTCGGCTACAAGGGGATGGTGTTCCCGCTGCTGGTGATGGCCGTCGGGGTGGTGAGCAGCATGATCTCGACGGCCCTGGTCGGCCGCGGGATGACCACCGGCACCGCCACCACCGCCATGCGGAGCATCAACATCGGGTTCTGGCGGTCGGCGGTCATCAGCGCCATCGGGTTCACCGCCGTCGGGTACGCCTACCTCCAGTACGACGCCCCGTACATCGTCGGGGTGGCGATCGACCGCGGCATGTACGCCGAGCCGAGCCTGCGGAAGGCGCTCGACCTGCCGGCCATCGACGGCATCAAGACCGACCCGGCCGGCCGACCGGACCACGCCTACCGCCTGGAGAACGACGACAAACTGACCGCCGCCCGCGGCGAGGTGAAGGCGAAGTGGCGAAGCCTGTCGGCCGACGAGCAGACCAGGGTGTCGGGCGAGTTGCTCGCCCGCGCCACCACCTACGCCCCGCTGAAGGTCGGGTTCGACTGGGGGGCGGTGGTGTGCTGCCTGATCGGCATCGTGCTGGCCGTCGCCCTGAACCGCTGCACCGAGTACTGGACGAGCACCGACTACAGCCCGGTGAAGGAGGTGGTGAAAGCCAGCCGTACCGGGCACGCCACCAACATCATCTCCGGGCTGGCGCTCGGGTACGAGAGTTCGGTGTGGGCGGTGCTCATCATCTCCGCCGCCCTGCTCGGGTCGGTGATGGTGTACGTGCAGACGGACAACCTGTTGTTCATCGCGTTCGGCGTCGCCATGTGCGGCATCGGCATGTTGACCCTGACCGGCGACACCATCAGCATGGACGTGTTCGGCCCGATCGCCGACAACGCCAACGGCATCGGCGAGATGGGGTTCAACCGGGACGAGACCGGCAACCCGCTGCCGTCGAACCACCCCGACCGCATCCCGGACGCGGAGGTGAAGGCCACCCGGCAAATCCTGGCCGACCTGGACGCCGTCGGGAACACCACCAAGGCGATCACCAAGGGCATCGCCATCGGGTCGGCGGTGATCGCGAGCGTGTCGCTGTTCGCCAGCTTCATCGCCGTCCTCGTCACCGGGGCGGAGGAGAAGATCGGCCAGCTGACGGTGGACGACTTCAAGCGGGGGTCGGCGAACCTGACGGTGGCCGACCCGTTCGTGTTCATCGGCATGCTGCTCGGCGGGGCGGTGCCGCTGCTGTTCAGCAGCTTCACCATCCGGGCGGTCGGGCGGGCGGCGTACCTGATCGTGAACGAGTGCCGCAAGCAGTTCCGCGACCCGGACATCTGGGCCGGGAAGAAGCGGCCGGAGTACGGCAAGGTCGTGGACATCTGCACGGCCACGGCGCAGAAGGAACTGATCGGCCCCGGCCTGCTCGCCATCGGCACCCCGCTGGTGGTCGGGTTCCTGCTCGGGCCGTTCGCCCTGGGCGGGTTCCTGGCCGGCATGATCCTGGTCGGGCAGTTGCTGGCGGTGTTCATGAGCAACGCCGGCGGGGCGTGGGACAACGCCAAGAAGATGATCGAGGACGAGCCGCGGGACCTCGCCCGGAACACGGGGAAGGGCAGCGAGAAGCATAAGGCGAGTGTGACCGGGGACACCGTCGGCGACCCGCTGAAGGACACCGCCGGGCCGGCCATCAACCCGCTCATCAAGGTGATGAACATGGTCAGCCTGCTGGCCCTGCCGGTGGTCATCCTGCATAACGTGCGGGACAACCTGAAGGCGGCCCCGCCGGGCAACATCAACATCGGGCTGACGGTGCTGGCGGTGGCGGTGCTGGCCATCGCCTGGGCGTGGTGGCAGGCGAAGCGGGAGACGGCGGACATGAAGCAGGTAGAGGCGGACATGGACCGCGACGCCGGCCCGCCCGCCCCCAGCCGCGACGGCCGACCCGTCGGGGTGTGAAAAGTGAGCCACACGGCTTTAGTAGACGGCAGGTAACTCGCCCCGTTCGCGGCGTCGGAGGTGTGATTGCTCGATCCCGTCCGGGCGGGTGTTCCCGCCGGGCTTCAGCGCGGACAGATCCGGAAGGTCGTCGGGGAAAGACAACAACGAAGCGTACAGGTCCGGGTCGTGAAGCGCCGCCAACTCCACGATCCGGATCATCCGCCCCCGCCACTGCACGAACAGCGGGTCATTCAAATCCAGTTGCCGGATCAGACGGCGGGCTGCGATCGTGTGCGGGGTCAGCCGCCCATCCGATTCGACCGTCACCGCCGATGCGGTCAGCACCTGGGTCGGGTCGGCGACGGTTTCCGCCCGCTTCGCCCCGTTGCAGGCCGTACACGAGTAAATCAGGTTCTCGTATTCCACGGCCAGACCGGGGAACCGGTTGACCGGGCGGAGGTGGTCGATCTCGAACACCCCGCGATCCGGTTCCCACCGCTCGCGGCGGAGGCAGAACGCACAGCGGAAGGTGAACTCATCCCGCAGCCACGGGCGGAAGCTGTCGTAGTCGGTGTAGCCGACCGGGCCGTGCCGACGAATCAGTGGGATGGGCGGGTAGTCGAACGGGGTCATGCCGTGGCCCGTGCCGCCGCCCGCTCCAGGTGGTCGAGCATCCGCCGGGTTTCGGCCATCGGCAACGGGGCGGTGCGTCGGCGGTAGCGGCGGAACTCGTCCTGGAGGTGTTCCAGTTCCGTCGTCTCGTCCGGTGTGATGGTCTGGGCGATCTCGCGGTCGATCAGCTCAAACCGGCGGGTGTTCTTGGCGTCCGACCACTCCCCGACCGGATCGACGACGGGCGTGCGGATGCGGGCGACCGGCAGACCGTTCGACTCCAGCACCGTCTCCTCCCCGGTGGCGGGCAAAGACCGGAAGAATTCCCGCACCGGCTCGGGCAGTGTGTCCAGGTTCAAGTGCATTGCGACGACCCCGCCTGTACTCGGTTTACCCGAAACCAGTATACCCGACCGCAAACGGGTGTAACGCTTTTGCTCCGAAGTGGCACTGTATCATGTGGCGCCTGCCACTCGCATCCCGCTCGGAGTCTGTCATGGTTCGTTTCTCCCTCATCGGCCTCCTGCTGTGTGCGGGCTTCACCGCGGCCGCGGAGCCGGCCAAACCCGCCACCCTCGCCGAGGTCCGCCAGGCGATCGACTGGCTCACCTTCCCGAAGCCGGACGGGGCGGTGTACGAAGAGACCAGCCTGCTCACCTGCCGGTACATGGTGCCGGGCAAGATCGACCCGGTGGTCGAGTGGACCCGCAAGACGTTCGCCGCCGCCGGCTGGGCGGAAGAGACGCGGGCCACGCCGGACGCCCAGCCGGACAAGTACCGCTCGCTCCAGTTCGTCAAGGGCGGGTTCCTGGTCAACCAGTTCATCAACGCCAAGTCGCAGTCGGTCGAGGTGAACTTCACCCTCGTCGGGAACGTGGATGCCCGGCAACTGCCCCGGCCGGACAAGGTGACGGCGGTGGGGAGCGACCGCGGCTACCAAAGCTTCAGCACGACTGAGACGGCCGACGCGGTGACGGCATTCTGCCGGAAGGCGTTCGCCGCCGGCGGGTGGCGGGAGACGCCATCGCACGGGGCGGCCGCGGCGGCGAAGGAGGGCCGCATCGAACTGCGGTTCGTGCAGAACGCGATGGGGTGCCGGGTGATGAGCTACCTGGACGACAAGAAGGCGCTGAACGTGACGTACTTCACCGCCGTCCGTTCGGAGATGGACCCGGCGGAGTTCACGTTGAAGGCGGTGCCGACCCCGGCCGGCGAGAAGGAGAAACTGGCGGCACTCGACCTGAAAACGTTCCCCCGGCTCGGCGAGTTGGACGCGAAGGTGAACACCGGCACCCGCCTGGAATACGGGGTGTACACGACCACCGAGAAGGCTGTCGCGTTCTACCGCAAGGCGTTCATCGACAAGGGCTGGACGCAGGTGCCCCCGCTCACCGACGTGTTCGACAAGGGCGAACTGCACTTCGAGAAGGACGGGTTCAGCGTGGAGGTGAACCTGACCCGCAACCCGAACGGCGGGTTGGTCACCTGCACCGTGACGAATCATGGCAACGTGGACACGCGGCACCTGCCGCACCCGCTGGGGGCCGAGTTCAGCCCGCTCCGCAAGCCGGTGTTCTTCATCCAGACCACCGCCACCCCAGCTGAGGTGGAGGCGTTCTACCGCAAGGAGTTGCCCAAGCTCGGCTGGAAGGAGAAGAAGGACATCTTCGTGCTGTTCGAGCAGAACGGCGTGCCGCTCAAGTTCTACATCGGCACCCCACGGGACGGCCGCACGCCGGTGCAGGTGACGCTGTCGGACGAGCGGTGACCGGAAACGGAGAGGGCCATGGGAAAGACCCACGGCCCTCTCACTCCGGGGCGGCACCGCTTCCCGCGCCGCCCCGGTTGGTCCCACATCACTTCTTCGGTTTGGCCGGCTCGGGATTTTTCGCCGGCTCCGCCCCCGGCGGGAGAAGTGCTTTGATGAGCTGGTTGTTCTCCCCGTTGTACAGCCGCACCACGCCCTCCTCCCCGCCGGTCGCCACCACCTTCCCGTCCGGGCTGACCGCCACCGCGTACAGGAAGTCCTTACCGCCGTCGAACGACCGCATCTGCCCGCCGTTGTCCGCGTTCCACAGCTTCGCCCCGCCGTCCCCGCCGCACAGCAGGAACTGCGGGGTCTTGGGCACGAACACCAGCCGCGTCGCCTGCAGCTTGCCGGTGGTCAGGTCGCGGGCCTTCTCGCCTTTCTCGTAGTCCCAGACCTTCACCATCTTGTCCGTGTCCGCCCCGCACGACACCAGCTTCTTCCCGTCGGCCGTCCAGCCCACGTCGAGGACGTGGTTGGTGTGCCCCTCGAACGTCTTCGCCAGCTTGCCGGACGGCACCTCGAACACCTTCACGAACTTGTCCGCCGCGGCGGTGGCGAGCAGTTTCCCGTCCGGGCTGAAGCACACGCCGAACACCGTGTCCGTGTGCGCGTTCTTGAACTCGGCCACAGCGTCGCCGGCGGCGGTGAACAGCTTCACCTCGCCGTCCTCGGTGGCGGCCCCGCCGCCGGTGGCGAGGTGCTTGCCGTCCCCACTGTACGTTACCGCCACCACCCGGTCGGCGAACCCGCTGATCCGCTTCCGCGGCTCGCCCTTGTCGGTGTCCCACAGGGTGAGTTCGCGGAAGCTGCCGGTAGCGAGCGTCTTCCCGTCCGGGCTGTACGCCATCGACTCGACCAGCGAGATGTGGGCGGCGGTCGCCGGCTTGCCGTCGGCGGTCTTCAACGTCGGGTCAACCAGCGTCTTCTTGAACTCGCCGGTCTTGGCGTCGAACAGGTGAACCTGGTTGCCGCGGCTGGCGGCGACGGTGGTCTTGTCCGGGCTGATGGCGACCGCCCGCACCGGCTTCACCACCGCCGGCGGGAGGGACAGCACCACCGTCCGCGTCGCCTTCGCGTCCACCGCCGGCGGCTTCGCCCCCTGGTCGATCCACAATTTCAGCAGGCTGAGTTCCTGCGACGTGAGCGGATCGCCGTCGCCCTTCGGCGGCATCACCGGCTTCTTCAGGTGCCCGGCCAGTTGGAACAGCCGGCTGTCCGCCGGCTTGTTCGCCACCACCGCCGGCCCCCGCTCCCCGCCCTTCATCAGCCCGGCGTAGGTGCCAAGGTCGAGCTTGCCCTCGGTGATCTTCCCGGCGTGGCACGCCTGGCACTTGGCGGCGAACACCGGGGCGATCTCCTTCTCGTAGCTGACTGCGTCCGCCCGTTTCAGGTCCACGAGTTGGATGGGGGTGGGTGCGGCCTTCGGCTTCGGGTCGTCGGCGAGGGCGACGGCCGGGAGTGCGGCTACGAGCGCTAGTGCATGACGGAACATGGCAGGGTATCTCTCTTGTCTTCGCCGCGACCAGCGGGAGCGGAACCCGCTCCCGCTGGTCGCGGCGAAGTCATGGTGGTCACTTCTTCTTCTCTTCCGCCTTTACCGGCTCCGGCACGACCCGCAGGCCGGCCATCTTCACCTCGTGGCTGATCGAGAACTTGCTGTGGACCGTGGCGGTCGCAGTCAGCACCAGTTGCACCGCCCCCGCGTCCTTCGCGTCCTTCGCCACCTCGACCGGGATCTTCACCTCGTTCGCCCCGGCCGGCACGGTCACGTCCTTCGCCGTCACCCCCTTCGCCTCCTTCGGCACGGCGACGGCCACCTTGAACTCGCCGGCGTAGTCGTTCAGCCTCTCCACCCGCAGCAGCACCTCGGCGGTGGTGCCGGCCTTCAGTTGGTTGTTCGCCGGCGGCTGGGCGGTGAACTTGCCGAGTGCGGTCGGAAGTACCGTCACCACCAGCGGGTCGGTGTGGGCCGTCACCACCGCGTTCGCCTTCTTGTCCTTCTGCGCCGGGTCGCGGGCGAACTGGAGTTGCGTGTCCCCGCGGACCACCACCTGGTACACGCCGGGCGGGGCGTTCAGCCGCACGTCGATGGTGATCGGCCCGTCAGCCTTGTCCTTCGGGATGTTCGTGGCCGGGTTGTTCTCGTCCCCCTGCTGGGTGCCGACGGGCGCCTGCTGGCGGACCGGGTGGATCATCTCCATCCGCAGGTTGAGCGGGTTCGGTCGCGTGCCCTCACCTTGCCACGTCACCTTCACCGGCAGCGTCAGCTTGTCACCGGGCTTGACGAACAGTGGCGTTTCCAGCTTCCTCTCCGTGTCCTTCCCTAAATCGTCCTTCGTCTTCAGCTTCGCCTGCGGCAGATCGAGGGCGATGCGGAACGGCGCCTTCTGCGGCACCACCGCCAGCACCAACTGCCGGTCCAGCCTTGTGACGGTGGGGACGTTCTGCCCCGGCTGCACGCTCCAGGTGATGGTGGCCGGGCGGGCGGGGTGTGACACCGGCTTGTCATCGATCGTGGCCGAACACTTCACGCTGATCGGGCCGGTGAACGGGGCGGCGCTCTCCGCCACATTCAGCACCAGTGTGCCCCAGCGACTACCGTTTCCGATCAGGCACGGCTGTGCCGTCACCCCGGCGGGCAGCCCCTCGGCCGTCGCCGTCACCGGGCCGGTGAACCCGTCCCGGCGGTCGATGAACACGTCCAGCGAAACCGTACCGGCCGTGCCCGCCACCGCCGCCCCGGTCAGGTCACGGCTCTTGGGCATGACCACGCCGCGGAAGTCCGGGGTCGGCTTGCCCACCCGCAGGCGGTACACGCACCGCGGGCCGTAGTTCACGCTCGCCTCCCGGCTGCCCACCAGAATCAGGTATTTGCCGTCGGCCGGGGCGACGAACTTGGCCGCCGCCGGGTCGCCGCTGCGGGTGAAGAACTGCTGCGGGTGCAGCGGGTCCGGGTCGTCGTCCTGCTCGGGCACCACGTCGCCCATGTTGCCGGCGTTCTTCACGGCGAAGAACGTGTCCATGTCCGACCCGAGCCGGTCGGCGAACAGCTCGATGTGGAACGTGTCGCCTTTTTTGGCGGTGAACGCGAACCAGTCTTTGTCGTATCTCCGGTCCACCCGGCCTACCACGTCGCACGGTACAGGGATTTGTTCCGCTGTGTCTGGCTTGTCGTTGCCGGCTTCTTTCTCGGCATGGACGATCGCGTCGGTGTACCCGATCGTGATCGCATTTGACCCCGGCAAGCGGTAGTCGAACCCGTCGCTCAGTGCCCGCGTCGGCGGAACGTGGTCGCTGACGGTCAGTTGGTCTCGTTTGGCGTCGGCCGGCGGGGTGACGGTGACGGCCAGCTCTTGCAGGTTCGACCCGGCCACCGGCTTCCCGCCCGGCAGGTTACGGCCGTATAGCGTCACCGGGTTCGGCTTGCCGGGGTGTACCACCGGCGGGAACACGGCGTCGATCCACGGGCCGGTGCTGAGCGTCAGCCGGTAGAAGTGGTCGGCGCTGCCGCTTTGGTAGGCGAACTCGCACACCCGCACGAAGTAGTCGCCGTCGGCCGCCAGCGTGACGTCGGCCAGGGCGTCGTTGTCCCGGTCGTTGCGGTTACCGCTTAACCGCTTCCCGCCGGCATCGAATACCTCCACCAGCGGGCGGCACCGGCTGTCGATGCTCGACGTGGCACAGTGCAGGATCACCCGCTGCCCGGCCTTGCCGGCGAACGCGAAGTAGTCCACGTCCGCCTGATTGGCGATCACCCCGTTCACCACCGAGTTCAGCTCCACCTTCTGGGCGTCCGGCACGTCGTCGTTCGGCTTGTCCGTCTCGTTCACCTCCGGCCGGTCGCCGACGATGAACGCCCGCGGATTGCTCACCCCGAGCTTGCTCACCAGCCGCACGTCGTGGTTCCCCAGCGGAACGTCGGCCGGCACCGTCACCTTGAACTTGTGCGCGGTGGCCGGCACCTTCGGCTTGGGCGGCGGCTTCGGCTTGTCCTTGTCCTTCGGGTCGGGTTTCGGCTCTGGTGGAACGACCAACTCGGCCTTGAACCCGGTGTGCGAGAACAGCAGCCCGGTCGGGTCGTCCAGGTCGAACCCGTTCACGGTGAGTTCGACCGTGCCGCCGGCCTTCGCCCCCACCGGGAACACGCTGTTCAACCGCGGTTGCGGCAGCACGTTCTGCGGCGGTTGCTGGGCGACCGCGGCGGACGCGAGCGCCAAGCCGAGCAAAACCGCCTGGGTGCGGCGGGGCATGGGAACTCTCCGGAAGCGACCGACGATGGCGAACAGGACACGGGGCGTTCGCCCCGCGAGTGGCAGGCTGGGTAAAACTGTAACCCGGCGGTGAGTCGGGGTCAAGTTGGCGGTATCGCACTGATCGGTTTCATTCGGGCACGTCGCACACCCCTCCGTGGAACCATGCTCATTTTTGGAACGTCCCTACCCCGCCAACGACTTACGGCGAATTTCACCCAGTGCCGGAGTCGCCGAACGACCCAGTTCGTCCTCTGAGCTAACCCTCAATCGAGGGACGGCACGCCGCCGCCTGCGCACCTGGCAAGAGTCCAGCGAGCGTTCTCGCCGTCGGCCAAGCCCGACCCGCACCCGACCCACAGCGCCTCGGGGTCGCAGGCAACGTACTCCGCGGCCCGCCAGTGGCCGTAGTCACCGAACACCGCAGACCGGTCCCCGGGCCGGAAGACGTAGTCGCCGGCGACTCGCATGACCTCCCGACGCCTGTTGCCGTCACCGAGGATGACCAAGTCCCCAACCGCCATCTCGTTATAGAATCGCCACAGGCTCGGCCCGCCGAGGTGGGCGTTCTCGATGTGCGGATGATAGCCCGCTTGTACCAACTCGGTGACCTCGGCAGCGGTCGACGGGCGGTGCTGCCGCAGGTCGCCTGCCGCGGTCCAGCCAATAGCGATCCAGCCCAGATCGAGGAACGCCTGGATCTGGGCGTTGGGATCCTCGTGGTGCGCGATAAGTCGCCAGACAGCCATCTGCGGCTCCTCGGATAAGGGCCTTCCGGTGGCCGAACTGATAATTCGCTTGCGCCATACAACGCAGCTAACACCCTAACGGACCACACGACGCCACGCAACCATTCGTTCAAAGTCTGTCGTGTCCGCAACTTCCGTCAAGGCAGCAGCCCTTTTTCCCAAGCCAATCGCTCCAACGGTATTTCTTCCGGACGAATCGTGATGGTTCCGGAGAGGGGTCCTCCCACCCGACCGGAATCAATGAGCGGTCGGTCCCGCTCACCCCGGCTCGGATCGCACGTCCACCGATACCCGCACCGTGTGCTGCCCGCCGCCGAGGATCACCCCCTTGAGCGGAGACACGTCGTCGTAGTCACGGCCCCACGCCAGCAGGATATGCCGGTCGCTCGGGATGGTGTCGTTCGTCGGGTCGAAGTCCACCCACCCGGCGTCGCCGCAGAACAGGCTCACCCAGGCGTGGGTGGCGTCGGCGCCGATCAGCCGCGGCTTGCCCGGCGGCGGGTCGGTGGACAGGTACCCGCTCACATACCGGGCGGCCAGCCCGAGCGACCGCAGGCACGCCAGCAGCAAGTGGGCGAAGTCCTGGCACACCCCGCGGCGGTTCTCGAACACCTCGGCCACCGGCGTGGCAATTGTGGTCGCCCGCGGGTCGTACTGGAAGCCGGTGTGGATGCGGTGGACCAGTTCGGCGGCGGCTTCGACGATCGGCCGGTCAGGCGTGAACGACCAGGCGGCGAACACGGCGTACTTCGGGTCGGCTGCGGCGTACCGCGAGTCGAAGCTGAATTGTTGAGCGTCGAGCCACGCCGGGGTGAGGTCGCGGGGCAGGCGGTCGTGGACTGCTTCCCACGAGGTCTGGTCGTCCGGCACCGGCGGCGGCAGCACCGTGACGCGGTGCGCGGCCGTCACCGTCAGCTCGCGGTGCGGCTCCTGGATGGTGAAGTGGTGCGTCGGGTTGCCGAAGAAGTCGGGCCGAACCTCGATGACGGCCGGTTCGGGTGACACGGTCAGAACGGACGGCTCCGCCCGCTGCCGGTCGCACTGGCGGATCGACAGGTGGGCCACGTTCTGGCAGAGCGACACCGGCTCGGAGTACGAGTAGGCGGTGACGTGGGTGATGGCGTAGCGGGTCATGAGACACAGTAGGTGCTTCGAGCCGAGCGGCACCCTGTCGAGCGGAGGCACGTCAGTGCCCCGAGTGAACCACAACTCGGGGCACTGACGTGCCTCCGCTCGACGGCTACTCCGGCGTCGCCAAATGCCGCGACACCTGCAGGTGGCTGAGGTACTGCTGGGTGATGGCGTCGGACAGGATGGGCAGCCACCCGCCGACGTGGTCGAGCAGCTCCCGCAGGGTCATGCGGTACCCGCCTTCCACCGCCGCCAGCTTCTCCGGTTCGGCCATCCGCACCGAGTTGACCGCGGCGAGCGCGAACCGCTGCTCCGCCGACCGCCCGGCCGACGCCGGCCGCGGCAGGTGGTCCACGTCGTCGGCGAGGGCGGCCAGCTGCGCCGCCAGTGACCGCGGGTTCGTCTCGTCGTCCACCACCAGGTCCAGCACCGCCTCCGCCCGCAGGCTGCTCAGGTACCGGCGGCGGTAGGTCATGCGGCTGTCTGTGACTTCCAGCACGGCATCCAGCACCGGCCCCTCGTTCGCGGCGGGGAAGACGAGCGTGGCCTGCAGCAGGTTGATGGTGTGAACCGCCCGCTCCAGCTTGCGGCCCATGTCCAGGAACCGCCACCCCTCCCCGCGGGTCATGCTCTCGGTCGCCAGCCCGCCGAACGCCGCCAGGGTGATGACGTTCCGGTGCAGCAGGTCGAGCACCGCGGCCGGGGTCGGCTCGCCGGGCGGCTCGGTCGTCCACTCGCCGAGCATGTTCACCACCCGCCACAGGTCGAGCGAGATCAGGTCCCGCACCACCGACGCGACGTGCCGGGCCGATTGCACCACCGCCGCCAGGCTGGTCGGGTCGTCGGCGTCGAACACCGCCGGCAGCACCCGGGCGAACGGGTCGTCGGTCGGGGCAGGGCGTTTGGCCTTCGGGTCGGTCTGCGCCGCCAGCGCGTGCAGCAGGGCCGGCAGTTCCGGACAGTCGCCCAGCCCGGACCGCTCGCTGATCCGCACCACAATGCCCCGTAGCAGCCGGGCTAACCCTTCAGCCCGCTCGGCGTACCGGCCGAGCCAGAACAGGTTGTCCGCCGCCCGGCTGGGCAGGTCGCCGCCGGTGCGGGTGATGGGCACGCGGAACCCGCCGGCCGGCAGCAGGCTGAACTCGCTCACCACCGTGTCGGCCAACACCCAGGTGTCTTTGCTCCCGCCGCCCCGCTGCATCGACACCACCGGGGCGTCGGCGGTGGCGCTCACGCGGGTCATGCCGCCGGGCATGAACGCGAACCCGCCGCCGGCGTCGGCCGCCAGGTACGACCGCACCACGAGTTTGCGGCGGACCAGTTGGCCGTCGTCCAGCACAGGCGTGCTCGACAAGTCCATGCGGGCCTGGGCGACGAAGTCGCGGGGGCGGTGGCGGATGCGGGCGAGCAGTTCGCCGCGTTTCTCGGCACCCAGTTCGGCGGGGAACTCCGGCTCCATCCGCGTCGCCGGGAACGCCGGCTTGATGACCAACTGATCGAAGTGGTCGAGGACGTACCGCAGCGAGTCCGGGTCGCCGCACCACCACGTCGGCACGGATTCGAGCAGCAACTCTTCGCCGAGCAGCGCCGGGCACAGCCGCGGCAGGAACGTGAGCACCGCCGGCGATTCGATCAGCCCGGTGCCGAGTGCGTTCGCCACCGTCACGTTGCCGCCGCGGACGGCGCTCACCAGCCCCGGCACGCCGAGGAACGAGTCGGGGCGCAGCTCCAGCGGGTCGCAGAAGTCGTCGTCCAGCCGGCGGAAGATCACGTCCACCGGCTGAAGCCCGCCGAGCACCTTCAGGAACACGCGGTTGTCCCGCACCGTCAGATCGCCGCCCTCGGCGAGGGTGTACCCGAGGTAGCGGGCGAGGTAGGCGTGTTCGAAATACGTCTCGTTGTACGGCCCCGGCGTGAGCAGCACCACGCGGGGGTTGTCGCGGTTCCGCGGGGCGAGTGACCGCAGCGTGTCCTTGAACGTCTGGAAGAAGCGGGCGAGCCGCTGCACCCGACACTCTTTGAACGCTTCCGGCAGCGTGCGGGTCATCACGATGCGGTTTTCGAGCGCGTACCCGGCACCGGACGGCGCCTGTGTGCGGTCGCCGATCACCCGCCAGCGGCCGTCACTCCCGCGGCCGAGGTTCACCGCGTACAGGTGCAGGTACCGCCCGCCGGGCGCGTTCAGCCCGTGTACCGGCCGCAGGAAGCCGGGGTTGGGGAACACGAACTCCGCCGGCACCAGGCTGTCGGCGATCGTCCGCTGCGGGCCGTACAGGTCGGCGAGGAGGAGTTCGAGCAGCCGCGCCCGCTGAACGAGTCCGCGTTCCAGGGTGGTGGCGTCGGCGGACGAGACGACGAGCGGGATCGGGTCGAGCTGCCACGGGCGGGCGGAGCCGTGCGGGTCGCCGTACACGTTGTAGGTGACGCCGTTCGCCCGGATGAGGTCCTTGGCCTCCCGCCACCGGCGGGCGACCTCGGCCGGGCCGAGGTGGGCGAGCGAGTCGAGCAGCTTCACCCAGTGTGAGCGTGTACGGCCGTCAGAATCCGCCGCCTCGTCATAACCGGGCGTGACGGACCCCGGACGCGGATCGACGTGTGTGTAGTCGGGTCGGTGTAGGAAGCGGTGGGGCATTCGGGTGCGTGGGGCAAGTTTTCAACTTGCCTCGGGTCGATGGCAAGTTGAAAACTTGCCCCACGATGGCGGGCCGGGATTTCCCACTACTCTACCACACCCGCGGGCACCCGGCCGACCGGCAGCGGCTCCTCGATCGGCCGCTTCGGGTTGTACCGCCACGGGGCCGGTTTCCGCAAGTCGAGGGTGAGTGGGAATTCGTGATCGACCTCGGAAGGCGGCACCACGACCGATCCGGGGGTGTGGCCGAAGGCGAAGAAGCGGGCGAGGCGGCGGCTCTCGGCGGCGAGGCCGTTCACCGGGAAGGTGTCGTGCGACAGCCCGCCGGGGTGCGACACGTGGTAGGTGCAGCCGCCGACGCTGCGGTCGTTCCAGGTGTCGAGCAGGTCGAACACGAGCGGGGCGTGAACCGGGATGGTCGGGTGCAGGCAACTCGGCGGCTGCCACGCCCGATAGCGAACCCCGGCCACGAACTCGCCGGCCGTGCCGGTCGGGTGCAGTGGTACCCGCCGGCCGTTGCACGTCAGCACGTGCCGCGGGTCGGTCAGGTTCCGCACCTTCACCTGCAAGCGTTCCACCGACGAATCGACGTACCGGCTCGTCCCGCCGGCGGTCGCCTCCTCGCCCAGCACATGCCACGGCTCGATGGCCGTTCGCAGTTCCACGTTCACCCCGCGTTGCGTGACGGTGCCCATCACCGGGAAGCGGAACTCGACGTGCGGGTCGAACCACGCCGCTTCAAGCTGGTATCCGCTCTGCGCTCGCAGTTCGTCGATCGCGTCGGCGAAGTCCTCGGCCACGAAGTGCGGGAGTATGAACTTGTCGTGCAGCGAGGTGCCCCACCGCACCAGCTTGCGGGTGTACGGCTTCCGCCAGAAACCGGCGACAAGCGCTCGCAGCAGCAGTTGCTGAGCGCAGCTCATTCGGGCGTGCGGCGGCATCTCGAACGACCGCAGTTCCAGCAGTCCGCGGCGACCCTCCGCCGAGTCGGGGCTGAACAGCTTGTCGATGCAGAACTCGGCCCGGTGCGTGTTGCCGGTCATGTCCGTGAGCAGGTTGCGGAACAGCCGGTCCACCAGCCACGCCGGCGGGTTGTGCCCGGTGCCCACCTGGGCGAACGCGAGTTCCAGTTCCCGCAGAGCGTCGTGCCGGGCCTCGTCCACCCGTGGGTGCTGGCTCGTCGGCCCGACGAACAGCCCGCTGAACAGGTACGACAGGCTCGGGTGGTTATGCCAGAACCCCACGAGGCTCTTGAGCAGATCCGGTCGGCGGAGCAGGGGGCTGTCCGCCGGGGTCGGCCCGCCGAGGACGATGTGGTTGCCCCCGCCGGTGCCGGTGTGCCGGCCGTCGAGCATGAATTTCTCGGTGCTCAGCCGGCTCTGCTTCGCCTCCTCGTACAGGGTGGTGGTCATGTCCACCAGTTCACCCCAGGATTCGGCCGGGTGCATGTTCGCTTCGATCACGCCGGGGTCGGGGGTGATGGAGAAGTGGTTCACCCGGTGGTCGTGCGGCGGCTTGTACCCTTCGAGGAGTACCGGGCGGTCCAACTCAGCGGCGGTGGCTTCGACCGCGGCGACGAGTTCCAGGTAGTCTTCGAGCAGCCGCTGCGGCGGCATGAACACGTGCAGCACGCCGTTGCGGGGTTCGACGCACAGGGCGGTTCTGATTCCTGGGAGCGCGGGCGTCCCGCCCGCATTGAAGGAAGGGCGGAACGCCCGCGCTCCGAGCGTGCCGTTCCGCCCCCCGCTCGACTGCAACCGCGGCAGCGGCCCCCGTGGCGCGAACGGATCCCGCTCGGCGAGGAACTGTCGATCACCCGCCGGCTCCCACGGCACGCTGTCGAGCGGCAGGCGGAAGCCCATCGGGCTGTCGCCGGGGAGCAGGAACAGGTGTTCGGTGCGGAGGAACCACGACCCACTCTCCCATCCGTTCGGCCCCTTGCGGAGGGGCAGGGCGGTGCCGACGACGCTACCGAGCTTCTGCTCGAACACCTTCGCCAGCCGCTCGCGGGCCAGCGGGTCGTCCAGCTTGTTGTCGAGCGGATCGACGTTCGCCGGCAGCCGCCGCTCCTTCCACATGTAGTACCACACGTCCTCGTAGCCGGGCATGACGTGCGCCGGATCGACGCCCAGCTTTTCGGCCAGCAGCCTGGCGAAGCGTGAAGCATCCTCCACACCGAAACCGTAGGCGATGTCCTCGTTCGCCACCAGAGCCGGGTCGGTCCAGATCGGCTCACCGTCCTTCCGCCACCAGCAGCCGAACGCCCACCGCGGCAGTTGCTCGCCGGGATACCACTTGCCCTGCCCGAAGTGCAGAAGAGCACCGGGTGCGAAGCGGTCCCGCAGCCGCTTCAACAGCGTAATCCCCTGCTTCCGCTTCTGCGGGCCGAGGGCGGTGGTGTTCCACTCGTCGGCGTCGCGGTCGTCGATGCTGACGAACGTTGGCTCCCCGCCCATCGTTAGCCGCACGTCCCACTCCCGCAGGTCGCGGTCGATCCGCCGGCCGAGGGCGTCGATGCCCTGCCACTGCTCGTCGGTGTACGGCTTCGTCACCCGCGGGGTTTCGCCGATGCGGGTGACGGACATCTCGAACCCGAACTTCTCTTCGACTTTGTCGTCGTCGTGTCGCTTGGTCCATGCGAACGACCCGCTCACCGGCGCGGCGGTCTGCGGGTCGGCCGTCGCGGCGAGCGGAATGTGCCCCTCGGCGGCGAGCAGCCCGCTCGTCGGGTCGAGGCCGATCCAGCCGGCGCCGGGGACGTACACCTCGGCCCAGGCGTGCAGATCGGTGAAGTCGGCCGCCGGACCCTCCGGCCCTTCGACGGGCTTCTCGTCTGTCACGAGTTGGATCAGGTAGCCGGACACGAACCGGGCGGCGAGGCCGAGGTGCCGGCACAGTTGTACCAGCAGCCACGCCGAATCGCGGCACGACCCGCGGCCGAGGTCGAGCGTCTCCTCCGGCGCCTGCACCCCCGCTTCCATGCGGATGACGTAGGCCACCTCCTGTTGGATGCGGCGGTTGAGCGCCACCAGGAAGTCGTTCATCTTCACGCCGGTCGTTCGCTCGGCGTCGATGATCGCTTGCAGCCGCGGTCCGGCGGGGAGCGTTTCCAGGTACGGCACCAACTCTCGGGCGAGGGCGTCGTCGTACCGGAACGGGTACCCCTGGGCGTACTCCTCGACGAAGAAGTCGAACGGGTTGATGGGCACCAGGTCGGCGATCAGGTCCACCGTGACGACCAGTTCGCTCGCCAGCTTCGGGAACACCAGCCGGGCGGTGTGGTTGCTGTACGGGTCCTGTTGCCAGTTCAGGAAGTGCGGGGACGGCTCGACACGGAGCGAGTAACTCGGGATCGGGGTGCGGGCGTGCGGGGCCGGCCGCAGCCGTACCACGTGCGGGTTCAGGCTGACCGGCCGGTCGTAGGTGTACCGGGTGACGTGGCGGAGCGCGACGCGAATGCCCATGTGTGTGGGGACCTCACCCCTGGCTCTGTGTCATCCCGCCCATCGTCTGGGTCTGCGTCATGCGGGTGGGCGGGTTGAAGAACGTCGTGTGGATGCTGTGGCCGATGGCGTGGACGGAATCGACCACGTGCGTCAGCGTCTCGTGCAGCCCCTCGCGGATCACGTCGGCGATCCCGCGGGCGTCCAGGTATGCAATCAATTCGGTGATCTTGCGTTCGGCTTCCGTCGGCGTCCGCCCGGCGGCGTTCCCGGCCGCGGAGGCCGTCGCCGACTCGCACTCCCACAGGCAGCGGCGGATGGAGCGGGGGAACTGCTCGTCGTAGATGAGGAACTCGGCCACCGCCGCCCCGGGGTCGATGGGCATCAGCCGCGGCTTCTTGTGGAACGGTTCGTACCCGGAGCAGCTCATCAGGATGGCGACCCAGTGGGCGTTGTCGATCGGGCTGCCCACGTCTTCCAGTTTCGGCAGCAACGTGTGGTACTTCACGTCCATGGTGCGGGCGGTCTGGCTGGCGCGTTCCAGGTAGGTGCCCAGCTTGAAGAACTCCCACGCCTCGCCGTGGCTCATGGTGGCGTCGGCGATGCCGTGCAGCAGCTGGTTGATCCGCCGCACCTGGGCGTAGAAGTCGGTGCGGTTGGTGTCGTAGGCCAGCCGCCCGCCGCCGGTCTGCATCCACAGGTGGTAGAAGTTCATCCGCTCCCACATCTCGCCGGAGATCACCTCGCGGATGATGCGGGCGTTCTCCCGCGCCCACCACAGCGAGCTGGCGATGCTCACCGGGTTGTCGGCCTCCCACGTCAGGTGCTGCTGCACGTTCTCGGCCGTCGGCTCGTGCGGGTAGTCGTGCACGCCGGAGATGATGAGCAGCGGCTTCCACTGGTGCTCGACCGGGACGTGGAAGTCGAGCAGCAGGGTGTGGTTCACCTCCAGGATGCGGGCGGTGTTCTCCGCCCGTTCCAGGTAGCGGGCCAGCCAGAAGCAGTGTTCGGCGACGCGGGAGATCATGTGCGGGTGGGCGAATGCCGGTTGCGGGATGTCACCATTCGGGTGACTCGATCACCCCCACCCCCCCCGCTGGGGAGGGGTCGCCGCACCGAGCGGAGCGAGGGCGGCGGGGGTGGGGATTCATTTCACCGACCCCACCCCCGCCGGGTTCACTGCGTTCACACCGGCGACCCCTCCCCAGCGGGGAGGGGTGGGGGTGGTTGGTCCGTTCGCCGACGCACCAACTCCCGGTCATTCCAGCACCCATGTATCTTTCGACCCCCCGCCCTGGCTGCTGTTCACCACCAGCGAGCCTTTCACCAGCGCCGTCCGGGTCAGGCCGCCGGGTAGCACCCAGGTGTCGCACCCGGTGATGATGTACGGCCGCAGGTCGACGTGCCGCGGGGCCACCCCCTCGTCCGTCCACGTCGGGCAGGTGCTGAGCGTGACCACCGGCTGGGCGACGTAGTTCCGCGGGTTGCCCCGCACCTTCTCGGCGAACTCCGCCCGCACCGCCGCCGTGCTGAACGGCCCCATCAGCATGCCGTACCCGCCGCTCTCGTTCACCGCCTTCACCACCAGCTTGTCCAGGTTGGCGAGGGTGAACTCGCAGTCCTCCCGGCGGTCGCAGATGTGCGTCGGCACGTTCCGCAGGAGCGGCTCCTCGCTCAGGTAGAACCGCACCATGTCCTCGGTGTACGGGTACACGGCTTTATCATCGCACACGCCGGTGCCGACGGCGTTCGCCAGGGTCACGTTCCCGGCCCGGTACGCGCGGAACAACCCCGGCACCCCGAGCAAACTGTCCGGCCGGAACGCCTCCGGGTCGAGGAAGTCGTCGTCGAGGCGGCGGTAGATCACGTCCACCCGCTGCGGCCCGCGGGTCGTCTTCAGGTATACCACGTCGTTGTCAACGAACAGGTCCGGCCCGAACACCAGCTCGACGCCCATGTGCCGGGCGAGGAAGCTGTGCTCGAAGTAGGCCGAGTTGTATTGCCCCGGCGACAGCACCACCACGCACGGCGGGGCGTCCGCCCCGAACGGGGCGACCGACGCCAGCGCCTCCCGCAGTCGCCGCGGGTAGTCCTCCACCCGCTTCACCCGGATGTCGTGGAACAGTTGCGGGAACACCCGCTTCATCACCGCCCGGTTTTCGAGTACATAGCTCACCCCGCTCGGCGTGCGGCCGTTGTCCTCTAGCACCAAGAACTGGCCGTTCGTGTCGCGGATCAGGTCGGTGCCGCAGATGTGGACGTACACCCCACCCGGCGGCGTGAACCCGATCATCTCCTTGCGGTACCCCTTCGACCCGAGCACCAACTCCGTCGGGATCAGGCCTTCCTTGAGGATGCGCTGGTCGTGGTACACGTCGTGCAGGAACAGGTTGAGCGCCTGCACCCGCTGGATCAACCCGGCTTCGAGGACGTTCCACTCCCCCGCCGGGATCGTCCGCGGGATCAGGTCGAACGGGAAAATCTTCTCCACGCCCCGTTGGTCCGAGTACACGCTGAACGTGATCCCCTGGTTGACGAACGCCAGGTCGGCGTTGGCCCGCTTCGCCTGAAACTCGGTGAGGTGCAGCCCGCCGAGGCGATCGACGAGCGCGTCGCAGTGCGGGTGCGGGGCCACGTCCCGGGTGAACAGCTCATCCCAGGCGGAGGGGTGGGGGGAGTAGCCGTCGAACAACCGGGGCGGCTCGGCCGGCCCGCGGTTCGACGCGCGGATGGGCAGACGGGGTTCGATCCCGACGGTGGGCATGTCGGACTCCTGCCTCGTTCCCGAGCGTCGTCCGCTAGCGGGGTGGGCACCCGTGTCGTGATCCCGTGCAGCGTGTGCGGTATTGTGAATCAGAAAGGTCAAAAACGCAACTCCGATGCCGGCGCCGTTCACTCGACCGACAGCATGTACACCGCGAACGACGCCAGCCAGTGTTCCCCGGCGTAATCGCCGCTGGCGACGTGCTTCAGCCCGGCCTCCGCGTGCTTCGCCGCCGAGTCGAGCAGCACCTTCCTCGCCGGGTCGTCCGCCGACAGTGCCGCGGCGATCCCCTTCATGCACCACGCCCGGCTCAGGTTCAGCCCGTCCAGGTGAACGAGTTGCGGATCGGTGCGGTCGGTCACGGTGGCCGGGGCGAGCAGGGTGGCCGGCTCGCCCTTCGCCACCCCCGGCAGGTAGCGGTGGAACCACGCGCGGAACTCGTCCGCCGGCAGCACCCGCCGCATCAGGTCCGCTTCGCACAGGCTCGGCGACAGGAAATCGGCCCCGTCCGGCTCCCACTGGGCCGGGGCGTCGGTGTCCTTCCCGTAATACGCCTTCGCCCGCTCCTCGATCGCCGTGAGCAGCTTCTTGTCGCCCGTTGTCTTGGCGTAGTCGTGGGCGAACGACAGCCCGAACGCGGTGTTGGAATGCACCCCGGAGCGGATCGGGTACGTCTGCTTCGGGAAGTATTCGACGTATCGGCCGGCGATCAGCTCGGCGAGCGGCTTCAGGTTGGCCGCCCAGGTGCGGGCGTCGGCGTCGTCCCAGGTGTGCAGCTCGGCCGCCAGCTTGAGCAGCCACGTCCACCCGTAGGGCCGCTCGAACGACTTCTGCTCCTTCTGCGCGAACACCGCCGCCTCGGTCTTGATCTTGTCGGCCGTCAGGTGGTCGTTCAGCACTTCGCGGGCCCGCTTCGCCTCGGGCAGATCGGGGAACGTCTTGACCACGCGGACCAGCAGCCAGTGCCCGTGGACGGCCGAGTGCCAGTCGAAGCAGCCGAAGAACGCCGGGTGCAGTGCCTTCGGGCTTTTCACGTCGTCCGCCGCGGCCCACACCACGCCCGGCTTGTGCGGGTATTCCTTGTCGATCCCCTTGAGCGCGAGCTTGGCGAACGCTGACGCCTGAGATCGGGTGAGCGGGCCGGCGGGTTCGGCGGCAGGCATGGGTGCGACCCCAAGCGACATGAGTATCAGGGCGGTTGACGTGCGCATCGGGGCAAGGCTCCAGGTGGTCTTCGTTAGCCCGACGCGCGAGCGAGGGGTGCGTGGGATCCGTCGATGGCGCGTCGGGCTAACAACCGGCGGTCGCCGTTCCTCACTTCACCCCGCTCTTCTCGCGGGCCGGGCGGAACTCGTCGCCGGGGTTCCACGTCGGCAGGCGGTCGGCGTCGGCCAGGTCGCGGGCCACGTCCAGGGCGAACCGCCCGAGCACCGGGAAGCCGGCGAAGTCCCAGTCCGCCCGCACCTCGTCCTGCGGGGTGTGGTACGCCTTGTCGGTGAACTCCTGAAGAGTCTTGCGGACGGCGTCCTCGTCCTTCCCCTTCAGCTTGCCGCCGGAGGCGATCGAGAACGCCGGCACCCCGGCCCGGGCCATCGAGAAATGGTCGGAGCGGTAGAAGATGCCCAGGTGCGCCCGCCGGTCGGCTTCGATCGCCAGCTTGCTCGCCTCCGCCGCCTTCTGCACCACCGGCCACGCCGTCGTGCGATCCGCCCCGGTGACCACCACCGACTCCGGCACGCCGAGCGGCAGGATCATGTCGAAGTTCAGGTTCGCCGCCGTCTTGCCGAGCGAGAACAGTGGGTGCTCGGCGTAATACTTCGACCCGAGCAGCCCCTTCTCCTCCGCGGTGACGGACAGGAACACGGCCGACCGCTTCGGCTTGGTCGGCAGGGCGGCCCAGGCGCGGGCCAGTTCAATGAGCAGGGCGGTGCCGGTGGCGTTGTCGGCCGCCCCGTTGTAGATGGCGTCGCCCACCACCGCCCGGCCGACGCCCAGGTGATCCCAGTGGGCGGTGAACACCACCGCCTCGGACTTCAGCTTCGGGTCGCTACCTTCCACCACCCCGATCACGTTGTGGCTGGTGATCTTCTCCACGGCGGTGGGGATGTTCGCCTTCAGGTTCACCCCGAGCGAGTACGGCTTGAACCCCTTCGTGTCGGCCTCCTTCAGGGCCGCATCCACAGTCTTTCCGGCCTGGTTCAGCAGCTTCTCCCCGGCCTTGCGGGACAGCCAGCCGGCGAACGCCAGCGCCGGCGTGCCCGGCTCCTTCTTCAGTTGGGCGCCGTCCAGCGGGCGGACCACCGAGTACGGGTAGCCGGCCGTTTCGGGGGTGTGGATGATGAAGCACGCCTTCGCCCCGCGACGGGCGGCCTCCTCGAACTTGAACGTCCACCGCCCGTAGTACGTCAGGGCCGGCCCGCCGAAGAACTTCGGGTCGGAAGACGGCGGCTCGTTGGTGAACAGCACCACCACCTTGCCCTTCACGTCCACGTCCTTGTAGTCGTCCCACCCGAACTCCGGGGCGGTGACGCCGTGACCGACGAACACCGCCTCGGCGTCGAACTGCTCCAACTCCGTCTGCGTGTGGGTGGTGCCGGCGAACTCCTCCTCGACGGCGAAGTCGATCGCCGACCCGCCTTTCACCGCCTGGAGGGTGGCCATCGGGCTGGTCACCACCCGCAGCAGCGGCACCGGCTGGAGGTACGTCCCGCGGTCCCCGCCCGGCGTCAGGCCGGCCTTCTTGAACTCGCCGGCGATGAAGTCGGTGGTGAGGATCTCGCCGCGGGTGCCGGGGCCGCGGCCTTCCAGTCGGTCGCTCGCCAGGTGGGTCACGTCGGCCTTGATCCGGTCCGCGGACAGCGGCGGGAACGGGTCCGCCGATCGGGCGACGGCCGGGAGAAGCAACAAGATTCCGCACAGGGCGGACCGAACAGGGTGCGTCATGGCGTCCTACAGCGGGGGCAGAGAGGGCATACCCAACATGAATATGTTGGCACACCGTCGAAAGCAAAAAAGCCGTCGCGGGTGCGACGGCTTCTGTCCGGCGTGGTGGGCCGTACTCAACTCAGCAGCGCGTCCAGCGGCTGCGTGCCGGTGTCCACAACCGGGATCGGCCGGCCGGTGTTCGACGGCAGGTGCGTGGCCGGGTCGATACCCATCGCCTTGTACACGGTCGCCAGGAACGCGGGCACGCCCACCGGATCCTTTTCCACCATCGTGCCGTCCTTGCTCGTCGCCCCGACCACCTGGCCGCCCTTGATCCCGCCGCCGCCGACCGCCGCCGACCACGCCGTTGGGTAATGGTCCCGTCCGCTGCTACCGTTAATCTTCGGTGTGCGGCCGAACTCGCCCATCCACACCACCGTGGTGGTGTCCAGCAGCCCGCGGTCCTTCAGGTCATCGATCAGGGCGGACCAGCCGGCGTCGAGGGACTGGCTGAGCTGCTTCACCCGCTCGAAGTTGTCCGTGTGCGTGTCCCACCCCACACCGTTCGGCCCGCTCAGACTGACCTCGACGAACGGCACGCCCTTCTCCACCAGCCGGCGGGCGAGGAGACACCCCTGGCCGAACACGTTCCGCCCGTAGGCGTCGCGGAGTTTGGCCGGCTCGTCGGCCAGTTTCAGCGCCTCCGCTTCCGCCGACTGCATCAGCTTCGTCGCCCGGTCGTAGGCCGTGTGGTGGCTCTTCGCCACCGCGTCCGGGTGGGTGGCGGTGAAATCGCGGCGGAGGTCGGCGGCCAGTTCCATCCGGGCGGCAGCACGGGCCGACGGAATCCCGGCGGGCGCGGCCAGGTCTTCCACCCGCAGCGCCTTGTCCGCGTCGGGGGTCTGCCCGCCGAAGGTGGCCTCGCCGACCACCAGTGGGGCGAACCGCGGGCCGAGGAATCCCGGCCCGTGGGCTGCCGGGCTGAACGACCGGAACGGCGCCACGCTCACATAGTTCGGGAGGGAAGCGGCGTCGTCGCCGAGTTGGTGAGCGACCACCGACCCGATCGCCGGGTAGCGGATCGGCCCCCGCGACGTGTACCCGGTGCGGGCCAGGAAGGTCGCCAATCCGTGGTCCCCCTCCTTGCTGGTCATCGACCGTACTAGTGAAACGTGCTTCATCCGCTCGGCGATCTTCGGCAGGTGTTCGCTGATGCGGACGCCGGGAACAGCGGTGGCGACCTCTTTGAACGGCCCGCCGTTCTCGTGCCCGGGTTTCAGGTCGAACGTGTCCGTCTGGCTCGGCCCGCCGCTCATCCACAGCAGGATGCACGCCCGCTTCCGCTTCGGGTCGGCGGCGGCCACGCGGGCCAGCGGGGCGAACCAGCCGGCGAGGGCGGCGGTGACGCTCACCCCGCCCACGCGGAGGAACCGGCGGCGGTCGGTGTGAGGCAGCGGCAGCGGCATGATCTCCTCCGGTCAGTGGTTCACGGCGAATTCGGTGCTGTTGAGCAGCGCCCAGAACACGTCGGCCAGAGCGTCCTTGCGGTCGGCCGCCGCGTCCACGAACGCGGCCAGCTTCTTCACCTCGGCGGCCGTCGGCTTCCGCGACAGCACCACCAGGAACAGGTCTGACACTTTTTCGGCTGTGTTCCCAGGGCCGTCCGAGACCGCGGCCAGGGTTTGGCCGCCTGGACCGGCGGCGGTCGTCGCCAGCTTGCCGTTCATCAGGAACAGCGCCTGCTGGATCGACGTGGCGGTGTCGAGCGGCTGGTCCGGGTGCGTCTGGAACTTGGCGAGGAAGGTGGCCCGCGGCGAGGTGGCCGGTCCGATCAGGTACTCGGCCGTGTTCTCGGCCGGCGGCGTGTACCCCGTCGCCTGCACCACGCTGTCGAACAACTGCTCGGCGGCCATCGCCCGCACCGGCATCCGGGCGTACACCCGCGGATCGGCCTGCGACGGGTGGGTCTGCCGGCTGGATCGTTGATACGCCTTCGTTCCGACGATCGCCCGCATCAGGAACTTCAGGTCGTGCTTGTGTGCCACGAACGCCTTCGTGAGTTCGTCGAGCAACTCCGGGTGGCTGGCCTCGGCGTCCGACCCCAGCCCGTCCACCGGGTCGATCAGCCCGACGCCGAAGAACTGCTGCCACACGCGGTTCACCGCCGCCCGTGCGAACCAGCGGTTGCCCGGCTTGGTGATCCACTCGCCGAGCATCACCTTCGGATCGCTCCCGGCCTTCCAGTCGAGCGCCGAGCCGTCCAGGTACTTGGCCGAGATGTAGGTGTCCTTCTCCGGCAGCTTGATCCGCGGCAGGCCGTCCGACGTGTCGTCGGTCGCCTGGACGCGGTTGCCGTCGATCCGCGGCACGCCGAGGCGGGAAAAGAACGCCGCGTACTCCCAGAACTGCTCGCGGGTCCACGCCCCGCCGGAGCGGTCGGCGTGGCACTGGGCGCACTCCAAGCGGACGCCGAGCAGGGCGCGGGCGGTCGCCCCGGCGATGTTCTCCGGTTTGCCCTCGTAGGCGGTGTAGAACTCTGCCGCGGCCGGGTCGGTGAGCAGATCGCGGACCAGTTTGTCGTACCCCGCGCTCGCCTTGAACTGTTTGGCCAGCCAGTTCTCCAGCCGGGCGCCGCCGACGCCCAGCTGCGGGTTCGCCTGGGCGAGCAGCACCGCCCGCCAGCGGGTAGCGAGGTGGGCCGCGTGCCGGTCGGCGTGATCTGAGCCGTCCAGGAACTCGTCCGCCCACCGCCGCCGCTTGTCCGGTCGGTCGTCTTCCAGAAAGTCTTTCACCATCGTCAGCGACGGGATTCGGCCGGTCAGGTCGAGGGACAGCCGGCGGAAGAATTCGGCGTCGTCCGCCGCGGGCGCCGGTTCGACCTTGCCCTGCCACTTGGCGGCGAGCCGTTCGTCGATCCGGGCGGACAGGTCGGCCGCGTCATCCGCCGACAGGGGGGCGGCGACGGCGAGCGACACGAGAGTGAGGAGTGTGAGACGCATCGCGGGCCTTTTCGTTGTCGGGTGGATCATTTCTGCCCACGGCTGAGCGCGGCCTTCGCCTCGCGGGTGAGGCGGGCGTCCGCCGCCCCGCCCGCCAGCGTTTCCAGCACCCGCTTCGCTTCGGGCGTCGCTGCCAGTTCGAGCAACTCGACGGCTCGCACCTCCCGCAGCCGGTCGCCCTGGAGCTTCTGCGATCCGGTCTTCTCGATCAGCTTTTCGATCCGCTGCTTCAGGTCGAGCGGCGGGTTCTTGGCCGCTGCCACCTTCAACGGCTCGACGGTCAGCTCGCCCAGCCGCTCCAGTTCCGCCGTCGCCTTCCGGCGGGCGTCGAACGACCCACCCAGGTCGGCAATCAGTTGGGCGATGCGGTCGGTGTCGGCGGCCGGCACCGGGCGGAGTCGGTCGGCGAGCAGCGTGACCGCTTGTGTCCGATCGGTCAGTAGCTTGCGGGTGGCGGTGTATGCCGCCGCCGAATCGGGCTTCGCTAACTCCGCCCACTGTGTTTCGATGTCCGCCGCTGACAGTGGCATGTCGCGGGTCAGGTCTACCTTCGAGATGGCGTCCAGCGTCCAGCCGACGGCGGTGGTGTCCACGCTGCCGGAGACGAGCGAGCGGCCGTCCGGCGACACGCCGAGGACCGACACGCTGCCGCGGTGCCCGGTCAGTCGGGTCACCTCCTGGCCGGTGAGCGTGTCCTACACGCGGACCGCCGGGCCGCCCGTGCCGAACGCCACCAACCGGCCGTCGGCCGAGAACCCGACTCCCCCACCGGCCGCTTGCCCGCGGGTGAACGCCGTCACACTCATCGCCCCACCACCCAGTTGCCCCTGGAGCGGCTCGGCGGAGTTGGTAGCCGACTTGAAGGTGTACCGCTTCTCGCCGGTGGCGACCTCGTACCCGGTCACGGACCCGTCGGCGGTCAGCACGGCCAGCACCTGCCCGTTGGCCGCGAACGTGAACGCCACCGCCGCCGCCGCCACCTCACACACCGCCGCCCCGGTGGTCGCGTCCCACAAGCCCACCTGCTTGCGGTCCCCGACCGCGGCGATCAGCCGGCCGTCAGCGGAGAACACCACCGCCGGCGTCCGCGCCCCGGCGGTGTCGATCGACACCCGCCCGCCACTCAGCACCGGCTCGCCGTCCTTGCCGATCGTCCGCAGGTGGGCGCCGGTGGACACGTCCCACAGGTTCACCGCGCTGTTCAACTCGGCCTTCGTGGCCAACGTCTTCCCGTCCGGGGAGAAGCCCAGCCCGGCCACGTCCGCCCGCTTGGTGTCGATGTCCCGCACCTTCTCGCCCGTCGCCGGGTTCCACAGCCGGAGCATCCCGCCGCCGGACGCGGTGGCCACCCACTTGCCGTCCGCCGCCACCGCCGCCGCTACCGCCGGTGGGCCGAGGGACCAATGCCGCACCTCCCGGCCGCTGGCCGCGTCCCACACCCGCACCGACTCCTTGCTCACCGTCACCGTGGTGCGGCCGTCCGACCCGACGGCGATCACCCCGGACTGGTGGCCGGTCGCCGGGGTCACCTCCTTGCCGGTGGTCAGGTCGTACTGTCGCACGGTGGCGTTGCCGAAGCTGGCGGCGACGGCCTTGCCGTCCGCGGCGAACGCCAGGTCGGTCCGGGTCATCCGGTTCCCGGCCCCGACCACCACTCGTACCGCCACCCGGTGCGACCGCTCGGACTCGTGCCCACCGATGGTGCGTTCCAGCTTCGCCCCGGCGATGTCCCACACCTCGACGGCGTCGTTCGCCAGGGTGACGGCCAGCCGCTCGCCGTCGTCCGCGAAACTGATGGAGTTGCCGAAGAACCGCGGTCTGCCTTCACCCTTGCCGAACGACGCGATCTGCTTGTTCTGCAAGACGTCCCACACCACCACCCCGTCGGTGAACGACGCCCACGCCATCCGCTTGCCGTCCGGGGAGAAGGCGAAGCTCTGCGCTCCGCCCACCGACAGCTTGATGTCTTCACCACTCTTGCCGCTGGCCAGGTCGGTCACCCGCAGGACGCCGTTGGCGGCCGAGCCGTCGAGGAACTGCTGGACAGCGTGGGTGCCGGCCGGGGAGATCGCCACCCCGGTTCGCAACGACGCGTCGCCGTCGCCCGCCGCCGGCAGCTTGTACGACTTCGCCACCGCCCCGCTCGCCGTGTCCCATAGGGTGATGGCGTTCCCGGTATCGCAAGCGACCAGCGACTTGCCGTCCGGTGTGAACGTCAGTTCGTTGACGACGGCCGGTGCGGTCAACTCGCGGATGGCCTTGCCAGTCGCCACCTCCCACACCGTCACCACCTCGCCGCGGCCGGCGGCGAGCGTCTTCCCGTCGCGGGCCAACGTGATCGGGAAGTCCTCCGCTCCCACCGCCCGCATCACCTTACCGGGCATGGCCATCTCGGCGGGCGACGGCTTGGATGCGGCCGGTTGTTTCGCCGCGGCCCGCTCGAACGCCCGCACCTCCTCGCCCGTTTCCCGGTTCCACATGCGGACGGAATGGTCTCGACCGGCGGTGATCAGGTGTTTGCCGTCCGGCGTATAAGCGACGAAGAACACCGCCTCCCCGTGCCGCAGGGCGGACGACCCCATCCGGGAAATCGCCCCGTCGGGCAGGCCTTTCTCCTTCGCCGCGGTGGGTGACTTGGCGACCGCGGCCGGCGGGTCGGACATGGCCGTGGACCGTGCCAGCCACGCCGTACCGCCGCCCAACCCGACGGCCACCAGCAGCCCGGCGGCCACCAGCTTGTACGAGGTCATCGCCCCCAGCGTGCCGCGGGCCAGCTCGGCGGCGGCGGTCGAAACGGCCACGTCGGCCACACGACTCCCGGCGAACCACAAGGCCGTTCGGACGGTGGCTTCCACCAGCGGCAACGGGACCGATCCGCCGGCGGCCGATACCGCGATCAGTGCTCCCACGCCCGCTGCCGGCATCACCACGCCGCGGTTCGTGAGCCGGTTGTGGAGCAGTTGCAGCGCCTGCGTCAGCCGCCACCCGACCGACCCGACCGGACAGCCGAGCGCCGCCGACACTTGCTCGTAAGTCCGCCCCTCCAGGTACGCCAGGACTATGGGGGCACGGTGCTTCTCCGGCAGGCGGTTCAACTCCTCGTGCAGGATGACCGATGTGTCGTCGCAGGCCGGCGGGCCGGCCGGCGGGCGGGCCAGCTCCGGGTCCGATTCCCGCTGTTTGCGGCGGTGGGTGTTTGCTTTCGCGCGGCACGCTAGCCGGTGGGCGACCGTGTACAGCCAGTCGGCGATTGGCCGGCGGCGGTCGAGGGCGTTCGCCCGGTGGACGAGGATGAGGAACGTGGCCTGGAAGGCGTCCTCGGCCGTGTGCGGGTCGGCCAGAACCCGCCGACACACCCCGAGAACCAGCCGGCCGTACCGCCGGACGAGCAACTCGAACGCGGCCTCGTCCCGGTCGTGGGCAAACCGATCGAGCAGTTGGCCGTCCGGCAGGCCGCCGTCGTCACCGGCCCCGACCAGCACCCGGATCTCGCGGAACAGCCGCCCGGTCGTCGCGTCCATCGTCACCCCTCCGGTGCCCTGTCACAGTAGTAAAGGCTGGTCGCCACCTGGCGCATAGACTTTTTTCCCGCCGCGTGTCACACTTGTGGGATGAGAACGGTGCCTACCTCCCGGTCCGTATTCGTCCTGTCGGTCACGTTACTGTGCGCAACGACAGCGAGGGCGGATGACCACTGGGCGTGGAAGCCGCCGGTGCGGCCGAAGGTGCCGACCGTGCGGGGCGAACAGCCGGCGAACCCGATCGACGCTTTCATCCGCGCGAAGCTCGACGCCGCCGGGGTCAAACCCGCTGCCCCCGCCGGCCGCGAACACCTGATTCGCCGCGTCACGTTCGACCTGATCGGCCTGCCGCCGACGCCGGAGGAAGTGGACGCCTTCGTCCGCGACACCTCCGCCGACGCCTGGGCGAAGGTGATCGATCGGCTGCTCGCGTCGCCGCACTACGGCGAGCGGTGGGGCCGGCACTGGCTCGACCTCGCCCGGTACGCCGACAGCAACGGGTACGAGTTCGACGAGCCGCGGCCGGAGGCGTGGCGGTACCGCGACTACGTCATCCGGTCGTTCAACGCCGACAAGCCTTACGACCGCTTCATCAAGGAACAGATCGCCGGCGACGAGTTCGCCCCGGCCGACCCGGACGCGCTGACCGCCACCGGGTTCAACCTGCTCGGCCCGGACATGACCGACTCGGCCGACCCGGTGCGGCGGCGGCTGAACACGATGATCGACATGACCGACACCACCGCGCTGGCGTTCCTCGGGCTGACCCTCACCTGCGCCCGCTGCCACGACCACAAGTTCGAGCCGCTCTCGCAGGACGACTACTTCCGGTTCCAGGCGTTCTTCGCCCCGGCCGCCTTCCGCACCGACCTGCCCGTGTCCACCCCGGCCGAGCGGAAGGCCCACGCCGAGGCCCAAGCCCGCTATTTAGAATTGACGAGGGAAGCGCGGGAAACGATTGAGACAATCGAGGGACCACACCGCACTCGGCTGTCCGAGGAGAAACTGGCGAAGCTGTCGGCGGACGCCCAGGCCGCGCACCGCACCGCCCCGGAGAAACGGACCGGCGGGCAGATCGAACTGGTGGCCGAGACGGCGGCGAAGGTGCGGGTGGCGGACGCGGAGGTGACGAAGGCGCTCGGGAAAGACGAGCAGACGAAGCTGGCGGAGTGGAAAGCGAAGCTGAAGGCGTTCGACGGCCAGAAGCCCCGCCCGCTGCCGGTGGCGATGGGCCTGACCGACCGCCCCGGCCCGCCGCCGAAGACCCACCTGCTCGAACGCGGCGAGCTAAACCATCGCGGGGCCGAGGTGCAACCGGGGTATCCGGTCACGCTGATGCCGGGCGGACAGGCGGAGCCGGCGAAGATCGCCGAACAGAAAACGAGTACCGGGCGTCGGCTCGCGCTGGCGAACTGGGTGGCGAGTGCGGACAACCCGCTGACGGCGCGGGTGATCGTGAACCGCCTGTGGCAGCACCATTTCGGCCGCGGGATCGTCCGCACAAGTAGCGACTTCGGCACCCGCGGCAGCGGGGCGAGCCACCCCGAGTTGCTCGACTGGCTGGCGACAGAATTGGTGAACCCCGACCGCAAGGGAGGGGGTGTTGAACCCTGGTCCCTCAAGCGGATGCACCGGCTCATGCTGCTGTCGGACACCTATCAGCAGTCCACGGAAGTGAGCCAGGAGACGCGGAAGGCCGACCCGGACAACGAACTGTTCTCGCGGATGAACCGCCTGCGGCTGGAAGGCGAGGTGGTGCGGGACACGCTGCTGGCGGTAAGCGGGCGGCTGAACCCGGCGGCCGGTGGGCCGGGCGTGGTGCTGCCGGATCGCACCGCGGCGTCGGGCGGGGCGAAGGCGGTGGCGGTGACGGCCGACGCGAAGGAACACACCCGCCGCAGCGTGTACCTGTTCTCGCGGCGGAACCTCCGCGACCCGTTCCTGGAGGCGTTCGACCTGCCCGATAGCAACCTGAGCTGCCCGAAGCGGGAGCGGAGCACCACCGCCCCGCAGGCGCTCGCCCTGCTGAACTCCGACGACACGATGACCGCCGCGAAGGCGCTTGCCGAGCGGCTGGAGAAAGAGGCGGCGGGTGACGGCCGCATCGAGCGGGCTTACCGGCTCACACTCGGTCGCGGCCCGACCGCGAAGGAACTGGGCCGGACGAAGACGTTCCTGGCCGACGCCCCGCTGAGCGAACTGTGCCGTGCGCTGTTCAACCTGAACGAGTTCGTCTACCTGGATTGAGCAGACACACCGGCGAGCCGGGAGCGTGAGCGACCGGAGGAATCAAAAACTCCGGTCGCTCACGCTCCCA